>JBOHQS010000026.1:0-20810 GCA_050732295.1 Methylomirabilales bacterium (SeqCode) | reverse complement strand
TCACCAGGAGCGCTGCGATGGTCAGGGATATCCGCAGGGGTTGAAGGGGGACGAGATTCCGCTGGCGTCGCGCGTGATCGCCGTCGCCGACGCCTTTGATGCCATGACCACTGACCGCCCCTACCGCCCGCGGTTAAGCGACGACGCGGCGGCCACTGAGATCGAACAGTGTGCCGGGTCCCAATTCGACCCCAAGGTGGCGGAGGCCTTCCTGCGGGCCTTTCGGGGTGGACGAATCAGCTCACGGGCGTTGGAGCATCTGGAAAAGAGGCTTCCACAGAGAAGGGGAGTGGTATCTCAACCGCCGGCGTCCAGAGGAGGTCGGGCATGAGGTACCGGGTGCTTGGGTGCTTTGGCGGTGAGGCGCCACGGTACCACCTCTCCAGCTTCCTCCTGGATGAGACCCTGCTGATCGACGCGGGGTCCGTCACCGGTGTCCTGGAGATCGCTGAGCAGGCGCAGATTGAGGCGGTCCTGCTCACGCATACGCACCTGGACCACGTCCGCGGGCTGGCCCACCTGGCCGATAACGTCTTTGGTCGGCGGGACCGGCCCATCATCGTCCACAGCATCGAGCCCGTGCTCGAGGCCTTGAAGGGCTCCCTGCTGAATAACGTCTTGTGGCCCAACTTCACCGAGATCCCGAGCTCACGGACGCCCGTCCTCGATTTTCGCCCCCTCCCCGAGGGGCGGCCGACCCCCCTCTGCCAATTCCGGGTCACCCCGATTCGCTTGTCCCATTCGGTGATCAGCGTTGGCTATCTCGTCGAGGGTGATTTCGGCGCCCTGCTTCACCTGGGAGATACGGGCCCGACGGAGGCGGTCTGGAAGGCGGTGAAGGACATCCCGAACCTCCGGGCAATCATGATCGGGACCACCTTCCCCAATCGGCTCCAACGACTCGCAGACCTGAGCGGACATCTGACCCCGCAAGCCCTCAAGGCGGAGCTGGCCAAGGCACGCGTGAAGGCGACCGTGTATGCGTATCACTTGAAGCCCCAGTATGCCGCTGAGATTATTGACGAGCTCAAGAAGGATGTCCCAGGGTGTCAGATCCTCGAGCAGGGAAAGGAGTATCGGTTTGCGCCGGTGGCGTAAGAGCGCTCCGAAAGTGGGAGACAACAAGGGGATCAGCATCATCGAGATCCTCATGGTGGCGCTGACGCTTGCGGTCCTGGCGGGGATGGGCATGCCGTCGCTTCTGCGGACCCTCGATGCCTACCGGCTCCGCGGAGCGGCTTGGAATCTGGCGGGAGATCTCCGCCTGGCTCGGCAGAAGGCGGTGAGCATCCAGGTGCAACACCGCATCTGTTTCACGGGCTGCTCCGGTGTGGTCCCGGCAGGAGGCTATCTCCTCGAGCGCGAGAATCCTGGAGGTCCCCCTCCCGGCTGGGTCGTGGACGTGTTCCGCAGCGACGTTCCCGATGGGGTGGCCATCGCGAACAATGCCCCCGGGGGCAAGCTCACGTTCGACACGAAAGGCGCGCTCTGGGGGGCTATGGGCGCTACGATGACGCTGACGAACGGCGGCGGGACCTACGAGGTCGTGACGGCAATTACGGGCCGAGTGCGGGTCTGCAAGGGAACGTGTCCTCCATGAGGCATCTCTTACGGGAAAAGAGGGGGTTGACCCTCGCCGAGGTCGTCCTTGCCGCCGCCATTATCTCGGTGGCGGTCCTGGCAATCGTCGGTCTGTTTCCTACGGCCCTGCAAAATGTGCAATACGGGGGGCACATGAGCCAGGCCTCATCGTTAGCCCAGGAGATGATCGAGATGATCCGGACCAGACAAACCGGACACTTCGCCGATGTCCCCTTGTACAATAATCTTGATACGCGATTGCCCCCGCCGGGTGGCCTCCCCGCTCCAGTCCTCGCCCACTTCACCCAGTGGCGAAACGACATCGCGCCGGCGAATCCGGTCGGGGCCCTGCCCCAGGGGTGGGGCACGGTCACTGTGGGGGGACCGCCCGACCTCCTGCAGGTGACCGTCACGGTGGGGTGGCGCGAGAGCGGGAACCCAACCATCACTATTGTGACCTATGTGGCTCGCTATGGATAATCATCGGGGTCGATGCGGCGGTTGGCGAGGGCAGGCAGGCTTTAGCCTGGCCGAGGTCCTGATGGCCGTGGCCATCAGCAGCGTCGTCCTGCTGGGTCTCTACCTCTTGTACGATCTGAGCCAGGTTACCTTCGTCAAGGGCGAGCAGCAGGCCGATCTCCAGCAGAACGCCCGGATCGCTATGGACCGGATCGTCCGGGACTTACGCCTCGCCGGGTACGGCTTTCCGGTGGGTGGGACGAACTGTGCTGGTGCGGCCGTTCCGAGTGCGATTAGCGTCGCCACCGCCACTTCCATCACGTTCTGCGCCGATCTCAATAATGCCTCGACCGTCATCGTGGCTGATGCGGTGGCACCTACCACGATCCTATCCGTGCAGAATGCGACGGGGATCCAGGCTGGCAATATCATTCATCTCATCAAGGGGACCGTGTCGGAGCAGCGGACGGTCGCAGGGGTCAATACCGGTGTCAATCCCAACACGATTACACTAACGGCTGCGACCACCAACACCTATCCTTTGGGATCCCAGGTGGGCCGGCCGAGACTCGTCAGGTATTGCTGGTATGACAATCCTGATCTGGATGCAGTTGCTCCACCCGCGGGCTGTGGACCGGATGCGAACACGATCTACAAAGACGAAGGCGGCGGAGGGGGACCCCAGCCCGTCGCCAACATCCGGAACTTTCAGGTGGGGGCGGCGACCTTCTTGACCCAGATGCAATACTTCGACGACGATAACAACCTGACGGCAGTCCCGGCCAACATCCAACGCATCTCGGTCACCATCACGATACAGGATGCCCAGACGGGAAGCAAAGCGCAGCCCTTTATACTGCGGGCCGAGGTCCGCCCCAGGAATCTGGGGTTGTGATGTTCCCTGTTGTCGGTTATACTGGCTGGCACGTTTGTAAGGCGAAGGAGATCCCTGGGATGAAGATGAAGAAGGGGAGAGGTCAAGAAGGGATTGCCCTGGTCCTAACCCTGCTCGTCATGACGATCCTGTTGATCATGGCGAGCGCCTTCATGACCATCTCCTCGACGGAGACTCTGATCGCCATCAACGAGCGGAATCGAATCCAGGCGTATCACCTGGCCGAGGCGGGGGCCGAAAGGGCTATCGCGGAATTGAACGTCATTAGCTCATATGGGGGGGCTCCAGTAGGGGCCGACCCAGACCCAGCCTTGGGTCCTGGGACCTACAGGGTGACGGTGACGTGCGTCCCTGCAGGTGTTGCACTCCCTTGCCCCCCCCCGGCCACCCCCGATCAACGAATCATCACTGCAACGGGCTGTGTTCGGGACTGCACCGCAGTCGGCAGGGCCCAGGCCACCGTGCAGATGCACGTGCAGCGGCTGAGTATCACCAATCCGCCGTACAGTGGCTCTACCACCGGCATAAATCCCCCAGCGTTGTATAATACCACTACGCACGATCTTACCGTCGGCAACAACCAGGGTGTGACGCTCGCCCCCGGGACATACTCCTTCAATAAGATCACGCTGGGCCATGGCGCCGATCTCGTCATCTCCCCACCTGGACAGGTCACTATCTACATGACTGGGCGGTTCTATGCAGGAGCCGGGGCGACGATCAATTCGGTTGGGGTTCCCACGAATCTGCTGATCTTTTCCAACAACCCTGGGACCGACGATCTTGGGGAACCTCTCGACACCGAAGCCTTCTTTTTTTGTTGTAACGATGCGTCAACATATGGGAAGTTCCGTGGCGCCATTTATGCCCCGAATGGCGAGGTGGAGTTTCAGAACGCGCTCGACCCGAGCCAGGGATGGGAAATCTATGGGGCGATCGTTGCTAAGAAGCTAGACATTGAAGATCACGCCCGGCTTCACTACGATGTGGCCCTTGCTCAAACCTCGATCCCTGGATTCGGTGCCGGCTCCTCCCCATTTCAGTTTGCCATGCTCGGGGTCGGATCCGGCGCCGCCGATTACCGCGCAGTGCAGCTAGAGAACAGTGTGCAGGTGGATAGTTATGATTCTGCGGTGGGGCCATATAATCCTTTCAGCCCGGGAACACAGGGGCATATCCACAGCAATGGCAAGATCGAACTCGGCATGAATAATCTCGTGAAGGGAAATGCTCAGGCGGTCGGTTCCATAACACCACCTGGGGCAGGCAATGTAATCACGGGCACGAGCACCTCGGGCGTCGCAAGCCAGAGCCCTGGTAGCAAGTTCAAGCCAGTGGCCTGGCAGGAGCGCCTCCCGTCCAATTGATATTCTGATATTGTCCCAATTATTCCTCGCACTCTGAACCGCTCACTTATTCCTACCAAGACCACCCCTCGTGCTCCCTTTGACGTCGGTTTGTCTCAGTTCGCTGCTTGGCTCGCGGCCTGCCTGACATTCCGGACAGGCTGCCTGACGCACAACGCTCCATGCCACGTGCCCGAGCACCGGTTCCTACCCGCGGTCCTGGGATCGGCCAACCCCTTATTTTTTAGGCCATATCGCGGGATGAGGGGTCCGGTCTGGATGACACCAAGTGGGGAGTCTTGCCGCCGCATCCTTGGCATTGATATTGCACCCAAATATCTCCCTGAGAGGTCTCAAAAATGAGGGCGTGGAACCGACACATTGGAACGAAAGGCTTTTCGCTCGTCGAACTATTTGTGGCTATTACCATTGCCGGCATACTCATCGGGTTGGGTCTCCCCTCGTTCTTGGGGCTTATTCAACGCTCAAGTATCAACGCAGGGACTCGGCAGGTCATGTACGAGATCCGGGCAGTTCAGAACCTGGCAGTGACCCGTGGGGGGGTTTTTGGGTTTCACTGGGGGGGTGATCCCCTTGCTGCCCTCCCACCTTCTCAGTATCGGATCATCAGGGATACGACCGGCGCGTGCGGCTTTCCGGCGCCTGCCGCACCACAAGACGGCACCGATGTGGTGCGCACCTGGTTCGACCTCGCCGGGGAGTATCCCGGGCTGACGATCCAGTCGGTGATAGACAACAACGCGACGGCCCTGGGCGGGGTGATGTTCAACTCGAGGGGTGCGTCGGTGAACACGTGCGCGGTCCCGGCCGTCACCTTTCCGGTGACGGTGACGGTCGCGGATAATTCAGGGGTGACGCGGACCATCACGATCCAAAGGGCCGGGAGGGTGACAAGTCCATGAAGCGATATCATCGACATTGCAGAACGGAGGCAGTGGAAGGGTATAGCACGCTTGGGCGATTCGCGACAGATCATCGTGGCTTCACCCTGATGGAGGTCCTGATCGCATTGAGCACATTCCTGATCGTGCTCGTTGCGATCTATACAAGCTTTTCGTCGAGCCAGGCCACCTATGCGGCGGGGGAGCAGAAGGCTGACATTCAACAGAGCGCCAGGATCGCGATGGAAATGATGAGCGCGGACCTTCGTCTCGCCGGGTACGGCTTTCCGACGGGGGCGGGGGCGATCACGGTGGCCAGCCCGACCGATATCAGGTTCTGGGCCGATCTCGACAATGCCTCGACCGTCATCGTGGCTGATGTACCCGGGGGGAGCACGACCCTCACGGTACAAAACGCCTCCGGCATCCAGGTCGGGAACAACATTTGGCTCATAAACGGGACCGTATCGGACCAGCGGACGATAGCAACGGTCACCCTTACTCCCGATCCCCCTCTTCCCGCCCCTCCCGTTCCCGATACGATTACGCTGACTGCCCCTACTCCTATCGGTACCGTCTATCCCTGGGGCTCGCAGGTGGGCCGGCCGAGACAAATCAGGTATTGCTGGTACGACAATCCGAATCTTGATGGATTTGCACCACCGGTCCCGGCTTGTGGACCGGATGCGAACACGATCTACAAAGACGATGACGTAAACGACGCATTGCCCCTCGCGCCCGTCGCCAACATCCGGAACTTTCTGGTGGGGGCGGCGAACTTTCTGACCCAGATGCAATACTTCGACGCCAATAACGTCGGGACGGCGACCCCGGCCAACATCCGGCGGATTACGATCACCGTGGGGGTTCAATCGCCACCGGGCGCGTGGAGACAGCAGGCCTTCACCATGATCTCGGATATCCGGGCGAGGAATCTTTAATAATAATGAGCGCGATAAGGAGAGCAGCGATGAAAGGGAAACCAATTCACCCAATGAAAGAGCAGCGGGGGGTGGTCCTGGTCGTTGCGCTGCTGGTCTTGACGGTCCTGTCGGTGCTCGGGCTCGCCTTCCTGACCACCGCTCGGACCGAAGATACCATTGCGGCGAATTACCGGAACCACACCGCGGCCTTCTACGCCGCCGAGGCAGGGGTCGAGTCGGGCGTGTCAACCCTCAAGGCGACCCTGGGGGCGAATCCGAACACGACTGACGCCGATCTTGCCAAGATCGTCCCCGCGGCGCTGACCGATCCGAACTACACCTTCAGCGCCTTTCAGGTGCGGCGGATCCGGCCGACGCCCTATCCCACCACGATCGACAGCGGCCCGTACACCGGCCTCAACGGTCTTGCCACGGCCTACGAGGTTTCGGCGACGGCCACCGGGCCCCGGGGGAGCCGCGCCCGGCTCATTCAACGCGTCAATTACGTGCAGGTCCCCCTCTTCCAGTTCGCCATCTTCAACGGCAGAGGCGTGGACCTCGAGATCACCCCCTCGCCGGCGACGAAGATCACCGGGCGGGTCCATGCGAATAGCGACCTCTACTTGAGGGAAGTGACCGACCTGAAATTCGACAGCAAAATGACGTCTGCCGGCAAGATTCTCCGGTACGACAAACCCGACGGAATAGGCAACCGGGGAAACGACCCCAAGATCAAGGACGCCCTCGGAGCCTACCAGCTGCTGAACTTCGACCATGACTCCAAGGTGGGGTTCACCGGAGCCTGGTCGGAAGCGGAATGGGCCCAGAAGGCCCTCGACGTCTACGGCGGGATGGTGAAGGACAGCGCCCACGGCGTCAATGAGATCATCCCCCCGATCCCTGCGGGCTTCTACGATCCGAAGAAACCGGATGTCTCCTCCCATCTGCTCATCGAGAAAGGCGTGGGCGGAGATAGCCCGGAGCTGAAAGACGCCAAGATCTATTACGATGCCGATATCCGGGTCGAAAACGGGATCGTCAAGGACAAGAGTGGCAAGACCATCCCCATCGGCAAGTGCGACAAGAATACCATCACCACCAAGACCTTCTACGATCCCCGGGAGCTGAAAAACGTCACCATCACCGAGATCGACGTCGGCCTCATGAACGCCTGCGGCGTCATGCCGGCCAACGGGATCCTGTACGCCTATAACACCTCCACCCCGGCCGGGATCCGCCTCAAGAACGGCTCCCAGCTTCCGAGCACGGGGCTCACCGTCGCCTCGGAGAACCCGATCTACGTCATGGGGGACTACAACACCGGGGGTGGCGACCCCAAGAAGAAGGTCCCGGCCGCCATCATGGGGGACGCGGTCTACGTCCTCTCCAACAACTGGGAGAAGAACGGGTACGATGGGAAAGGCAAGGACGATTACAAAGAGCGGCCCGCCGCCGACACCACGGTGAACGCCGCCGTCATGCTCGGGCCCCACGCCGAGGCGGTGCTGAACGACCCGAAGAGCACCAACGGCTACTTCGAGAATATCTTCCGTTTCCTGGAGGACTGGAGACAGGGGGCCCCGTTTCCCACGTCGAACACCAATTTTACCTACAGTGGCTCCATCGTCTCGCTCTGGCACAGCATGCAGGCGACGATGCCGTTCGACAACGGGACGACGTACCGGACACCGCCGAACCGCTGGTGGAGCTACGATACGCTCTTTGACACCCAGCTTCCGCCGGGGACGCCGATGGGGATCATCTACACGCGCGGCCAGTGGTCCGAGGGGTAGGAGGACGACGATGAGACGCATCAATGATCACCAGGGCCTCACGCTCATCGAGGTCCTGATCGCGGCGGCGATCCTGGCTGTGGGGCTGCTGGCCCTCGTGAGCGCCTTCCCCATCGGCTACGTGGATGTGACCGCAAGCGGTGGCCAGTCACGGGCGACGTCCTACGCCCAGGCGATGATGGAGCAGTTGAAGAACCAGCCCTTCCCGGCCGCTTTTCCCGTCAACGGGGCCGATGTTCCCGACATAACGCCGGGTGTTGACGATGTCCAGTACAACCGGACGTGGAACATCACGCAAGAGCCGTTGACGAATCCGCCGAACCGCCTGGCCCGGGTCAGGGTAACGGTGCAGTGGGGAGGAGGCCGGCCACAAACGGTCGTCCTCGAGTCGATGCGGGCGGAGTAGGATTAGGCATCTCCTGAGATCCCATGGCGACCCGTGTCCTTGTCGAGCATCGGCTCCCGTCGAGGTATGGCGCCATAAGGCGCCTCGCCGTAACCGTACAGGCATTCGGGCAATTCGCCAGACCATCGTGCCTGCGCGCTGGCCGGCGGGCCAGCACCAGGCCGCAATAGCTGCGGGACGCGGGCTCGGGCCAACTTGGCCCATTTTTTGCTTGACAAATCCGGAAGCCAGGATTAACTAGCCTAACAATGTTGATGAACGGTTTGAAGGGAGACAGATCATCTGTGGGCGAGGAAAGGATTTTCCATGGCAAATTTTTTTAAGCGCGGCGGGGCTCTGTTGGGCGTGGACATCGGGACCAGCTCGGTGAAGACGGTCCAGCTCAAGCATTCTGGCAGAAAGCACGAGCTGGCCCACCTGGGCATCGCCCCCCTGCCACCAGAGGCGATTGTGGATGGGGCGATCATGGACGGCGGGGCCGTGATCGCGGCGCTGCAGCAGATCTTCGACGAACACAAGATGACGGCCAGGGACGTGGCGGTGGCGGTCTCCGGACATTCGGTCATCATCAAGCCCATCAAGATGCCCTTGATGAAGCCGCAGGAGCTGGCCGAGTCCATCCAGTGGGAGGCCGAGCAGCACATCCCCTTTGCGATTGAGGATGTCAACCTGGATTACGAAATTCTCCGCAGCCCCCCGGGGGCGGTGGAGATGGATGTCCTCCTCGTGGCGGTGAAAAAGGACATCATCAGCGAATACCTCACCGTGGCCTCCTCTGCGGGCCTCAACGTGGTCGTTGTGGATGTGGATGCCTTCGCGGTGGCGAACGCGTACGAGGCGGCGTACGACGTCGGTCCGGACGAAGTCGTCGCCCTGCTGCATGTCGGAGCAGCCGTGACGACGGTCAGCATCCTTCGCGGGGGGATCCTCCTCTTCACCCGGGACAGCGTCCTCGGGGGAAACCGGTACAACGAGTCGATCCAGAAGATGCTGGGTGTGAGCTATGAACAGGCGGAGACCTTGAAACTGGGGGGCCGCGTGGAGGGGTACAGCGGGGCGGATAGTCAGCCAGCCATCGACCTCGTCAACGCGGAGCTGGCCGGCGACATCCGGCGCTCAATCGACTTCTTTCGCTCGGCTGCCCCCGCGGGTACCATCCACCGGATGCTGGTGAGCGGCGGCGTCGCGCGTCTCCCCCGCTTTATCCCGTACTTGAGCGAGGCGTTAGACCTGCCGGTGGAAATGGCCAATCCGCTCCGCCGTATCAAAGCAGACCCCAAGCGGTTTGATCCGGAGTACCTGGAGCACATCGCACCCCAGTTGTCGGTCGGCGTCGGGCTTGCCTTGCGGGAGGTGGGGGACAAATGATCAGGGTAAACCTTCTTCCGAAGGCTGGGCGGGCAGCGACTGGCGGCGACTGGCGAACCGTCGGCACCGGGTTTGGTGGACTGGGGCTCCTGGCCGTCTTGGGGGCTCTGTGGTGGATGGTCTCCAGCCAGGCGAGCAGCCTGGAGGGCCAGATCACATCGATTCAGACCGAGATCAAGCGGCTCGAGGTCGTGGCGAAACAGGTCGATCAGTACAAGGCTGAGAAGAAGCTGCTGGAGGAACGGCTCAAGGTGATCCAGACGCTCCTTGTTTCCCAGAGCATCCCGGTGCATCTCATGCAGGTGCTGAACGACGAGCTGCCAGATGAAATCTGGCTCAACTCGATTTCCATGACCGGAAACAAGCTCATACTACGCGGGTACTCCTTCACCGATATTGGCATCGCCAACTTCATGACTCAGCTGGGCAAGAAGGCCCCCCTTATCCGAGAGGTGGAACTGGTGGTCTCGGAACAGGCCGAGCTTCAAAAGGTCCCCCTAAAAAAGTTCGAGGTCGTCTGCACGGTGCCGGGCTGATCCACCGAGGGGAATCGCATGGACATTAAAGGGTTTTTTGCCAACACGCCGAAAAAGCAAGTGTATCTGTTTCTGGGGCTGGCCGGCGCGGCCGTCGTGTCCGGGTGGTGGTTCTACCTCTTTCAGCCGGCGCGCGAGCACCGGGACCAGCTGCGCGGGCAGGTGGCTCGGCTGCAGCAGGACCTGTTTCAGAAGCAGCGAATTGCTGAAGAGCTTCCCAAGCTCGAGGCGGCCCGGAAGGTACTCCAAGAGGAACTCGATATGGCGCTGCGCCGCCTCCCGGAAGAGAAGGAGATTCCCACCCTGCTGACGCAGATCAACCGGCTCGGGCAGGAAGCGGGCCTGACCTTTACCCTCTTCAGACCGGGGAAGCCGATCAAAGACGAATTCTATAGCCGGATTCCCATCCGGATCAAGACCGATGGGACGTACCATGCCTTGGGGCGTTTTTTTGAGCAGCTCAGCCGCATGGAGCGTATCGTCAATATCACCGACCTCAAGCTCGACCAGACAGACGGCCGGCGTCCGGGTACGGGGGGGGGGACGACAGAACGGCCCACGATTACCGGGGAATTTACGGCCACGACCTTTACCTTTGGCGGGGCGGAAGGTGAATCGGAGGCAGGGGCGAAGGGAGGGTCGAAGGGATGAGGCGTGTCAATGTCGGTTTCCTGCTCCTGAGTCTGGCGCTAGGAAGCTGCTCGTCGGAGTCTCCCGCTCCTGCGCAACCGACCCCTCCCCGGCCACCCCAACAGAAGGTGGCTACGGCCCCAGGGCAGCCGGGTGCCACTCCGGGGGCGGCCCCGCTGAATCTGGGCCCGGCGAATTATACTCCCAAAGACCGACGAGACCCCTTCCACCCCCTCGTGGAGCCCCCTCGAGAGGAGAAGGCCCTGGACATCGGAGGCTATAAGCTGTCGGGGATCGTCTGGCAACGGCAGCAGTATTTTGCCCTGCTGGAGACGCCCGACGGGCTTGGGCATATCTTGAAGGTGAACGACCGGCTTGGCCCAAACGCCCGGGTGAAAGAGATCACCAAGGACGCTGTCCTCATCGAGATGAAGGATGAAGACCCCGGGAGGAAGGGCCAAGTCCGGACGATTCGACTAGAGCTGCAGCAGCAGCAGCAAAAGAAGGAGGGACAATAATGGTGCGGGTAACAGTCTCCCAGCCCCCGCGGTGGGCGGTCGGGGTTTTGGTGGGGGTGCTCACCGTCTCGTGGGTTGTGATGCGGACCGCATCGGTTCCGGCCGCGAGAGCGGGAGAGTATGAATCCGTCCCGGGGACGAGCGCGCCTGCGGTCGCGCCCGCTCCTTCCAATGGCATCCCGGCCGGCCTCCCAGCGCCGTCCGCGCAGGCAGGGGGCGCGGGTGGGCAGCCATCGGTCGCTCCCATTCAGGTGACGGGGGTGGAGGTGGCAGAGGTTGGCCCGAAATCGGCCACCATTGTGATCCAGACAGACCGGGCCGTGGAAAGCTACGAATCCTTCGCCCTGAAGGATCCGCCGCGCTTGGTGGTCGATATTCCGAACGCGGTCCATGCGGCCCCGAAGACCGTCCCGGCCCGGGGGCCGATCACAGAGATCCGGAGCTCGCAGTATAAGAGCCAACCGGTCAAGGTGGTTCGGATCGTCCTCGATCTGGCCTCCGCACTCCCATATCAGGTCCAGGCCACTGCCGTTCCCCTCCGGGTTCTGATCGGCGAGGCGACGCCGACACCAGTCATGGCTGAGGCCCCGAAGCCTGGAGAAGTCCCGGCCAAGGAGGCTGCGCCAGAGACCCTCCCCCAGGCCCCGGCCCCCTCTCCCGAGGCTGTCATGCCGGCACCGGCTGCGGAGGGGCGGGTGCAAGGCGTCGATTACCGACCCCGGGATGGCAAGGCCGAGATTTTCGTGCGGACGACCGGGCCAGTCACCTTTAACGTATCGGAGGTGGGCACCCCTCCCAGCCTGATCTTGGAGGTGACTGGGGCGGTGATTGATCCGCAGGCGACCAAGGTGCTCGATGTGAGGCAGTTGGCAGGCCCGGTCCTGCGGATTCGGGCAGCCCAGCATCGCCTGGAGCCGGACAAGGCGGTCCGGATTGTGGCCGATTTGAAAGGGCAGGTCCGTCACGATGTGGTCCAGACTCCGGAGGGCATTCGACTCGCGGTGGAGGGCGTGCCGACCGTTGCTGCCGCTCCGCCGGCTCCCGCCGCTCCGCCCGCTCCTGCTGCTCCTCGGGAGGAGCCCAAGCCCGAGAAGAAACCGACTCCGACTCCGGCGGCCCCCGTTGCTGCGGCACCCGCCCGCCTCTCTATGGACTTCAAGGACGTCGACATCAATAACCTCTTGCGGATCATCGCCGAGGTGAGCGGGCAGAACATTGTCGCCGGCGAGGATGTCAAGGGGAAGGTCACGGTCCGGCTCGTGGATGTCCCCTGGGACGTGGCCCTCGATAATATCCTCCGCATCAACGGGTTCGGCTACGTCCAGGAGGAGAACATCATTCGGGTCGCCAAGGCGGACACCATCCGCCGGGACGAAGATCAGCGTCGCAAAGACCAATTGGAGCGTATCAGGCTCCAAGACGAGGCGACGCTGGAGCCCATGACGAACGAGATCGTGCGGGTCAGCTACGCCGATCCCAAGAAGATCGTGGAGAGCCTGAACAAAATCAAGAGCAAGCGCGGAGTTATCTCGGTGGACGACAGGACTAAGTCGCTCCTCATCGAGGATACCGAGAAGAATATTGCGAAGATGCGGACCATTCTCAAGGACCTGGATCAGGCGACCCCCCAGGTGATGATCGAGGGCCGGATCGTGACCGTCGTCGCACGGCACAGCCGTGCGCTTGGGATTACATGGGGGTTCCAGTATGGGAATCCGACGACAAGCTCGGCATACAAACTCTCGGATATCTTCGGCGCCACCGGGCCCGTCCTCGCCAACCCCCCCGCTCCTACGGGGCCGATCCCGACCGCGTTCCCTAGTTCTATCCCCGCGGCGGTCAACCTGCCCGTCGCGGGGCCGGCGGGTGCCATCGGCCTCATCTTCGGGAGCGTGCGTGATCAGTTGCGACTCAATATGCAGTTAAGCGCCCTCGAGCAGCAGTCGCTGGCCCGCACCCTCTCCACGCCGCGTATCGTGGCCCTCGATGGTGAAGAGGCGGAGGTCAAGCAGGGCGAAGAGGTCCCCTTTACCACCGTCGATTCTTCGGGCCGGACGACCATTACGTTCAAGGAGGCGGTCCTGAGCCTCAAGGTGACCCCGCACGTCACCAACGATCAGCGAGTCCAGATGAAGGTGAGGACGACCGATGATAGCAAGGGAGAGCGGATCGACTTCGCAGGAGGCTTCGCGTTCCCCTTTAACAAGAATGAAGCCACGAGCACTATCCTGGTCGACAACGGAGCGACCGTGGTCATCGGCGGGGTCAGGAAGCGAAGGGAGTTCGCCGCCGAAGATCGGGTCCCCTTCCTGGGTGAGGTCCCGATCCTCGGATGGCTCTTCAAGAGGCGAACCGAGAATATCGAGCCCGATAGCCTGGAGCTGTTGATCTTTATCACCCCGCGGATCCTCGATGAGCCCCGCCAGGCCCGGGGCTATTAAGCCGCCTGTTCCCCGAGTCACGAAACGCACCCTGTCGGGGTGCGTTTCTGCTTTTCCGGCGGCCGGTTTTCCGTTACCATATCGTCAAGGAGGTGTGGCCAATGTCGGGCATCAATCCTATCCGAGCGCTGGTGGGCGTGATCGTGGGTCTGTATCTGTCACTTCACCCGGCGGCAGCAGGGGCCGCCAAGCTCATCCTGGCCCTGGGTGATGATTCCTACATCCCGAGCGACGCGGTCCAGGGGGCCGAGGTCAAGAAAGAGCTCGGGGAGTATGAGCTAGTGGAGTTCGCCGTCGTGATCCTCTCGAACGTGTCGTACGGGGGGCTGCCGGCCGCTGTCCAGGGAGGCCTCTCTGAGTACCTGAGTCGTGGGGGCTCTCTCTTGATCACCGGGGGACCGAATGCCTACGGCAGCGGTGGATACCGGGCGATGGCGGATATTCTGCCCTTTGAGATTCGGGCCGAACAGGACTGGCGAGCCGCCCCCTTCAAGCCGGTGATTCCCCTTCAGCCGGCACACCCGATCCTGCAGGGGGTGACGTTCCGGACCGTGGGGAACTTCAATGATCTCAATCCCGGGCCGGGCGCCGTCGAAATTGCCCGATACGCTGGGGGATCGGTTGGTCGAGGAATTGGGGGTGGGCCAGTTGGAGGT
This sequence comes from Methylomirabilales bacterium (SeqCode), assembly GCA_050732295.1. GTDB lineage: Bacteria > Methylomirabilota > Methylomirabilia > Methylomirabilales > CSP1-5 > CSP1-5. The sequence goes on along the minus strand of JBOHQS010000026.1, from coordinate 6,356 downwards.
GCCGTGTACCAGTCCCCGCTGATCGCTGAGCGACGAGTGGGACAGGGGGCCGTGGTGGGGGTTGCCTTCGATCTTGGGCAAGAGGCCCGGAGTGGCTGGGCCGACGGCAGTCGCTTCGTCAGAAACCTCCTCACCTATCTGGTGGCGCTTTCCCCCCTGGAACCCAAGCCGAGAGAGAAGGAGCGGGGCGGGGGGGAGGGGAGAAAGTAGGCACCATGTTGCGGTATCTCACGGCAGGCGAATCTCACGGCCCGTCCCTCACGGCGATCCTTGAGGGGATCCCCTCTCGCTTGCCGCTGGGCACGAAGGATATCGACACGGAGCTTAGCCGGCGGCAGATGGGGTACGGGCGAGGGGGACGGATGAAGATCGAGCAGGATCGGGTCGTCATCACCGCAGGAGTCCGGCATGGCCTCACCCTGGGCGGCCCTATTGCCCTGGCCATCATTAATCGGGATTTTGCCAATTGGCAGGACACGATGGCGCCCGACGCCGAGGCGAGGGCCCGGGACACCCGACCGCCGGTCACACGACCCCGTCCGGGGCACGCGGATCTACCGGGGGCGATCAAGTACGGGCATCGGGATGCCCGAAACGTCCTCGAGCGAGCCAGCGCCCGCGAGACCACGGCGCGCGTGGCGGTGGGGGCCGTGTGCAAGCGCCTCCTCCGGGAATTCGGCATCTCGGTTCTGAGCCACGTGGTGGAGATCGGCGGCGTCCGCGCGAGGATCGGCGATCTCTCACCCGAGCAGATTGGGGCCCTGGCCGAGGCCTCTCCGGTCCGATGCGCGGATCGGGAGGCGGGCGAGGCGATGGTGGCTCGGATCGACGAGGCCCGGAGGCGCAAGACCACCCTGGGGGGGATCTTTGAGGTCATCGTGGAGGGGACCCCGGTAGGTCTCGGAAGCTATATCCAGTGGGACCAGAAGCTCGATGGACGCCTGGCACGGGCCTTGATGAGCATCCAGGCGATCAAGGGGGTTGAGGTGGGTCTGGGCTTCGAGGTCGCCCGCCGCTTCGGGTTCGAGGCGCACGATGAAATCTTCTATGATCCGGGGCGGCAAGCCCCTCACGGCCTGAAGTTCTTCCGAAAGACGAACTACGCCGGTGGGCTCGAGGGGGGGATGAGTAACGGAGAAGCGATCCTCCTCCGGGCGGCCATGAAGCCGCTGTCCACCCAGTACGCGCCTCTCCGCTCCGTCGACCTCGAAACCAAAGAGCCCTTCGAGGCCACCGTGGAACGGTCCGACGTCTGCGCCGTCCCTGCCGCCGGGGTCATCGGAGAAGCGGTCGTGGCGTTCGAGGTGGCGGCCACCCTGCGCGAGAAATTCGGCGGGGACAGTCTCGAGGAGATGAGGCGAAATTTCGATGCCTACCTGAACGGTGTGCGGGATTTCTGAGGGGGTTCCGTCGAGATGATCGCAATGCGGAATATCGTGCTCACCGGGATGATGGGGACGGGGAAGACGACGGTGGGCCGCTACCTGGCGGAGCGACTGGAGATCCCGTTTTACGATCTCGATGAGCTGATCGAACAGGAATCAGGGCTGAGTATCCCTGCCATCTTTCGGGAGCAGGGTGAGCCGGTTTTTCGCGCGCTGGAGCGCGCGGTCGTGTCCCGCCTCGGCCAGCTCCAGGGATGCATCATCGCCACCGGCGGTGGGACGATCGTCGACGCGGAGAATCTGCGTCAGCTCAGGACGAATGGGGAGATCATCTGTCTCACAGCAGGGCCGGAGCGGATCGTGGAGCGCACCAAGGGTATGGAACACCGTCCCCTGCTCTGGCACGCGGATCGATTGGAACGGATCCGCGAGGTCATGCACGTGCGCGCCCCCGTCTATGCCCTCGTGGGTCAGCCGATTGACACGACCGATCTGAGTGTCGAAGAGGTGGCTGCCCGGATCCTGGCACGGATTCAGCTCCGCGAGGTCTCCAAAGGATAGGTGATGGAGCGCGTGACGGTAAACCTCCGAGACCGCAGCTATCCGATTTACATCGGGGCGAATATCCTCCCCGAGGTTGGAAGCCTTGTCCGACCCCTTGACCTTTCGGGCCGCGGCGCCCTGATCACCAATCCTGTGGTCGGCCAGCTCTATGGTCAGCAGGTACTCTCCTCCTATGAACGGACGGGCATCGCCCTCACCCTCCTCGAGGTCCCGGAGGGGGAAGAGTTCAAGACTCTCCACACGGCGGCAGATCTCTACGAGAAGCTGCTCCCCCTCGGACTCGACCGTCGGTCGCCAATCGTCGCCCTTGGCGGGGGGGTGATCGGGGATCTGGTGGGGTACGTGGCCGCGACCTTTATGCGGGGTCTTCCGCTGATCCAGATGCCGACGAGCCTCCTGGCCCAGGTGGACAGCAGCGTCGGCGGAAAGGTCGGGGTGAACCTCCCCCAGGCCAAGAACATGGTGGGGGCTTTCTACCAGCCACGCTTCGTCCTCAGTGATGTCTCTCTGCTCAGCACGCTGCCGCCCCCGGAGTTTCGGGCGGGATTGGCCGAGGTGGTAAAGTACGGGGTGATTGCGGATAGACCCTTCTTCGAGTGGCTCGAAGACAATATGACCGGCATCCTGGAGGGGCGAGAAGAGGCGCTGATCCACGTGGTGAAGACCTCCTGCCGCATCAAGGCGGCGATAGTAGAGCAGGATGAAAAGGATGAAGGGATCCGAGGGGTTTTGAACTTCGGGCATACCGTCGGGCATGCCCTCGAGGCGGTGACCGGGTACGGCGTGCTCAGGCACGGGGAGGCCGTGGCGGTCGGTATGGTGGCGGCCGCCCGGATCTCGTGCCAGGTGGGGCTCTGCAGCGAAGAGGTTCCTTCCAGACTTCAGGCGCTCCTGCAGCGGATCGGGCTGCCAACTGCTCTCCAGATTCAACCGAGAACATTAAAAGAAGCAATAGGTTATGATAAGAAGATAAAGGACAGCATGAGCTATTTTGTCTTGACAAAAGACCTTGGGAGCGTTACAGTCGCGCCGGTCTTTGACCCCTTGGAGGCCCTCGAGGGTCTCTGATCCTTGCGTACGAGGCGCATGGTGCCCAGAAAACTGCATGTTGAACAGTTACAGGCCAAGCTGGCGAGTGATCCTCACTCCACCCTCTTCGCACAACTGGCGGACGCCTACCGAATGGGAGGGAAGTTCGAGGAGGGAATCCGAGTCTGTACAGAGGGGCTGAGGCGTCGTCCGAAATATGCCGGCGCCTACATCGTGCTGGGTCGGGCCCATCACGAAAGTGGGGACCTGGTCGCAGCACGGGAAGCCTTTCAACGGGTCACCCAGCTCGCGCCAGACAACCTGCTTGCGTACGGGTTCCTTGGGCAGATCGCAGAGGCCCGGAATGAGATCCCGCAGGCACTCGATGCCTATCGGATGGCTCTCACCCTGTACCCTTTTGATAAGCAGATCCGGGCAGCGGTTGCGCGACTCCAAGCACGGCTCGGGGACGAGACACAGTCCGCCTCGCAGGCGGTGGCGGAAACCCGCGCCGCCCCGAAGGAGCCCCTGGCCACCGAGACGCTGGCGGAGCTCTATGCCTCGCAAGGACTCTACGAGCGCGCGGCCCAGACCTATGAGCGCCTCATGGCAGAGGCACCGGGGCGGGCCGATCTTCAGGCGAAGTACCGAGAGGTCGTAACCCATCTCGGGCGAGCACCCAAGACGGGGGTCTCGACTTCTACAACGAGAGGTGACGCGGTCAGGCTGCTCGAGGCCTGGCGCGACGCGTTTCGCCGGGTGAGGGAAGGGCGACGAGGAGGAACCGAATTGCTCGAGGCGTGGCAGACTGCCTTCCAGAAGTTGCGGGCCAAGCCGACGGGGGCAATCGGCGTCCTCGAGTCCTGGCGCGACGCGTTTCGCCGGCTCAAGGCCGCGGCGGGAGGGGAAGCGACCTGAAGTCCAGAGGGCGCTCCCAGCTTCTCGGCGTGAATGCTCCTGTGACGTGGAGGAGATCACATCGTGCGGGTCCTGGTGCTCAACGGTCCGAATCTGAATCTCCTAGGGGGGAGAGAACCGGAGATCTACGGCACCGTGACCCTCAGTGAGCTCGAAGAGGAGATTCGCCGGGCGGCCGAGACGCGGGGGATCGAAGTGCAATTCTTTCAGTCCAACCATGAGGGAGGCCTGATCGACCGGCTTCAGCAGGCACACGGCTGGGCCGACGTGGTGCTACTGAACGCCGGAGGCTTCACCCACACCAGCGTGAGCCTGCGGGATGCCGTGGTGGGGGTCGGCATTCCCGTCGTCGAGATCCATCTCTCGAACATTCACGCCCGGGAGACGTTCAGACATCGCTCCCTGATTTCGCCGGTGGCGGTGGGGCAGATCACTGGCTTCGGGCCATTCAGTTACCTCCTCGGTTTGGAGGCGGCCATTCATGTGGTGAAGCAACGGGGCCACAAGTCCTGACCCCGACCAGCCCTCCTCGAGGAGTGCACTCGATGATCGTGTCTAACAACCTCCGGCCCGGGACCAAGATCGAGCTGGACGGCACGCCGTACCTGGTCGTCGGGTATCAGCATCACAAGCCAGGAAAGGGCGGGGCCATGGTCCGCACCAAACTCCGGAATCTGAGGACGGGGGCGCTGATCGATCGAACCTTTCGCCCCGATGAGAAACTCTCCCCCGCCCCCATTGAAGAGCGGAGAGCCCAATTCCTCTATCGACAGGGTGACGACTATGTCTGCATGGACGTCGAGTCCTACGAACAGTTTGGCGTCTCGGAGAAACAGTTGGGAGAAGCCGGGGCGTTTCTCAAGGAAGAGATGGAGATCACCATCCTCTTTTACCACCAAGAGGTGATCGGGGTGGATCTACCCATCACCGTGGAACTCACGGTGGTCGAGACCGAGCCCGGTGTCCGCGGGGATACCGTCTCGGGCGGCTCCAAGCCTGCCAAGCTGGAGACAGGGGCGGTCATTCACGTTCCGCTCTTCATCGACGTGGGGACCCGGGTCCGCGTCGACACCCGGACAGGGACCTACATCGCGCGCGCCTAGCTCCGTTCCAATGGTGTGCCCCAAACACCGGCAGGAAGCCAGCTAGTGCCGTTCCAAAGTTGCTGCCTCGAACACGGGTAGGGAGTCCAGTGAGCCTGCACTTGGCACGGCACACCTCTGTACTGGCTGAGAAAAGCTGGAACGGCACGACCCTGCACGTGACACCGCATACGTCTGAACTGAGCGAGAAAAGTTGGAACGACACCAGTGGATCGATCGATCGCTGCTCCGAAGGGCCCGTATTCCCTCTGCGTGATCACCGACGAGCAGATCTCGGGCCTCCGTCACCGTGAGGTCGCGGCCCAGGCTCTCGCAGGCGGGGCAACGATGATCCAGCTCCGGGACAAGGGGGGGGACCTTCGCTCGCTATACGAGGAGGCGGGTGCCATTCGGCAACTGTGCCGCCGGTACGGGACGCTCTTCATTGTGAATGACCGTCTCGACGTGGCGCTATTGGCGGAGGCGGACGGGGTCCACCTGGGGCAGGAAGACCTTCCCGCAGGGTTGGCCCGCCCCCTCTTGCATCCGGGGATGCTTCTTGGCATTTCCACCCACTCGGTGGAGGAGGCGCGGGAGGCTGAAGGGGCAGGGGCCGACTATATCGGATTCGGTCCCGTGTTCCCGACGGCCACGAAGACCGGGACCAGGCCGACCGTAGGGCTGGACGGGATCCGTATGGTCAAGGCGGCCGTTGCATTGCCGGTCTTGGCCATCGGGGGGATCACGCTCGAGCGAGTGCCTGAGGTGGTCCGTGCGGGAGCGGACGGGGTCGCGGTCATTTCGGCCATCGTGGGATCGGGAAGGATCACCGCTGCCTGTCGTGAGTTCCTCTCGCGAATCCAGGAAAGACTGGCGCAGGAAAGGCGTTGACATGAAGCGTGGAGAGACCCTATAAATGAATCCGCCAGAACCGGGGTGAGACGCGCGTGTTCCAGAGGAGGGATCGGGGGAGAGGGAGGAGAGGCCATGACAGGCTGGCGGAAGGGCATTTTAGGACTCTTGATCGTGCTGCTGACGGTCATTCCAGGGCTCGGGGACGCCCAACAGGCCCCGAAGGGGATCATCAAGATTTACACCAGTTGGCCCATGCAAGGGGCCATGATCCCGGAAGGGACCGCCATGAAACGGGCCGTTGACCTCGCCGTGGAGCACTCCGGAGGGGCGGTCGCCGGCTACCGCATCCAGGTCGTCAATCTGGATGATGCCTCCCCGGTCACCGGAACCTGGGATGGGACCATTGAGGCGGAAAATGCCCAGAAGGCGGTAGCCGATAAGGACGTCATGGCCTATATCGGAACGTACAACAGCGGTGCGGCGAAGGTGAGCATCCCCATCACCAACAAGGGTGGCCTCGTCA
>JBOHQS010000025.1:0-20822 GCA_050732295.1 Methylomirabilales bacterium (SeqCode) | reverse complement strand
GGTCGCCGAGGAGGCCATGGCCGTCGCCATCCAGGCCATCCGCGAGGCCGAGATCCGGGGGCACGCCCTCTACCGAGCGGGCGCGCCCCTGACCTCGGAGGCCGTGCGGCGGCTCATCCATCACGTCTTGCTCGACCGCGACTGCGCGGCGGATCACACCATCGTGGCCGGCGGCGAGTACGGCAGCGACCCCCATCACGAAGGGACCGGGCTGCTGCCGGCCCATGAGCCCCTCGTGATCGACATCTTCCCCCGTTCGACCCGGACCCACTACTTCGGCGACCTCACCCGCACGGTGCTCCGAGGCCGCGCCTCGGAGCGCGTGCGGCAGATGTACGCGGCGGTGCTCCAGGCGCAAGAGCAGGCGTTTTCCCTGATCCGCGATGGGGCCGATGGAGCTGCGATCCACCAGGAGGTGACGGCGCGCTTCGAGGGGTTGGGCTTTTCCACGGGGGAGGCGAACGGGCGGATGCAGGGGTTCTTTCACGGGACCGGGCACGGGCTGGGCCTCGAGATCCACGAACCGCCGCGGATCGGAAAACGGGGGGCGATCCTGCGCAGTGGAAACGTGGTGACTGTCGAGCCCGGTCTCTACTATCCGGGAGACGGAGGGGTGCGGATCGAGGATGTCGTGGTGGTGACCGACACCGGCTGCCGGAATCTGACCACGTTCCCGAAAGTGCTGGAAGTATAAGGGAAAGCGCGCCCAATGACCTTGACACGAGGGCCGCAGTATCGTATAATGCGAACGGCATTCAGGACAGGTTTTCCCTGACACCACAAGAGGCACGGATGGCGCTGAAGCTCCCGATTTACATGGATTATCACGCCACGACTCCTGTGGACCCGGAGGTCCTCGAGGCGATGCTCCCTTATTTTCGGGAGCATTTCGGCAATCCCTCCTCGCGGACGCACGTCTTTGGATGGACGGCCGAGGCGGCTGTCGAGAAGGCGCGGGAGCAGCTCAGCACCCTCATTGGGTGCAAGCCGATGGAGGTTGTCTTCACTTCGGGGGCGACCGAATCGAATAATCTGGCCGTGAAGGGGATCGCCTGGGCCTCCCGGGACCGCGGAAATCACATCATCACGACGGTCATCGAGCACCATGCGGTGCTCGATGCCTGTCGCCGCCTCGAAAAGGAGGGTTGTGACGTCACGTACCTTCCGGTGGACCGGAGTGGACTGGTGGACCCGTTGCAGATCGAAGGGGCGATTACCGACCGGACCATCCTGGTGAGTATCATTGCTGCGCACAACGAGATCGGGACGATCCAGCCCCTCGCCGAGATCGGGCGGATCTGCAAGGCCCGGGGGGTCTTGTTCCATTCCGATGCGGCCCAGGCCCTGGGAAGGATCTCCCTGAGGGTGGATGACGTTCATGCAAATCTCCTCTCCTTTTCGGCCCACAAGCTGTATGGGCCCAAGGGGGTGGGGGCGCTGTATGTCCGGAATGCCCGGCCCGCCGTCAAGCTGATCCCCCTCATGGACGGCGGTGGCCAAGAGCGAGGGCGCCGATCGGGGACGCAGAACGTCCCGGGGATCATCGGCTTCGGCAAGGCGTGCGAGGTGGCCTCGCGCGTGATGGCCGAGGAGGCCGAGCGGCTGACGAAGTTACGGGAGCGCTTGAAGGCAGGAATCTTGCAGCGGATCGATGGCGTCTATCTGAACGGGCATCCGGAGCGGCGCCTGCCCGGGAACCTGAATCTGAGCTTTGCCCGGGTCGAAGGGGAAGCCCTTCTCCTGAGCATGAAGGACGTCGCCGTCTCCTCGGGCTCTGCGTGCACGTCGACCCGCATGGAGCCTTCCTACGTCCTTCTTGCCCTGGGGGTGGGCGAGGAGCTAGCCAGCGCCAGCATCCGTTTTGGTCTCGGACGGTGGAGCACCGAGGAAGAGGTCGATTTTACCATCGAGAAGCTGGGGGAGCGGGTGGGGCGGCTTCGGGCGATGTCGAGTGGTTGGCCCGGGGCCGTGGAACGCATGGCGAGTGCCGGGAGGCATCCGCATAACCTCGGGAAAGAAGGGGACATTCAGGCAACGAGGAGGTCGAAAGAACGATGATTACCATAACAGCAACGGCGGCATCGAAGCTGAAAGAGCTGATGGTCAAGGAGGGGATTGCGGGTCAGGGGCTGCGCGTCCGGGTGATGGGCGGCGGCTGCTCTGGCTATCAGTACGAGCTTGCCTTTGACGCCCCCCGGGAGGGGGATCGAGTCATCGAGCATGATGGGGTCAAGGTCGTGATCGACCCCAAGAGCCTGCTCTTCCTGGCTGGAACGGAAATCGACTATCAGGAAGGGCTGATGGGGGCCGGCTTCGCCATCAAGAACCCCAACGCCAAAGGCTCCTGCGGCTGCGGCCAGTCGTTTCAGGCGTAAGATCTTCCTGGTGGAGAGCGCGGGCAGAGGAGGGATACAGGTGAAGGTTGAGCTGCTCAATCAGGAGCAGCCGGACCGGACGGTGGAAGAGGAGATCAAGCGCGGCGTCCTCTTCACGACCTTGGAGAAGATGCTCAATTGGGCGCGGAGCTCTTCTCTCTGGCCGGCCACCTTTGGGCTCGCGTGCTGCGCCATCGAGATGATGGCCACCGCGGCTTCTCGATTTGATCTTGCCCGATTCGGGGCTGAGGTCTTTCGCGCCTCGCCCCGGCAGGCGGACCTGATGATTGTCTCGGGGCGGGTCAGCAAGAAGATGGCCCCGGTGCTCCGGCGGGTATACGACCAGATGCCCGAACCCAAGTGGGTGATTGCCATGGGGGCGTGCGCCTCCTGTGGCGGGATCTTTAACGACTACGCCATCGTGCAGGGGGTTGATAAGATCGTACCGGTGGACGTGTACGTACCCGGGTGTCCGCCACGCCCAGAGCAGTTAATCCACGGCATCATGCTGCTTCAGCAAAAGATCGCCAAGGAACGTCACCGGCCAGAGGATCTGGTGCACCTGCCCTGGCGGCGGCAGGGCGCATGACCATCGGGAAAACAGCGCAACACACCGGGAGAGTCTTGTGAGCGAGGAGAGAGCGATGACCACCCATACCGAAACTCCACCCCGTCCGCAGGTGCCCAAGCGCACCGAAGAGCTGGACGAGGTGGTGATCCGTTTTGCCGGGGACTCGGGCGATGGCATGCAGCTCGCCGGAATGCAGTTCACCAACGAGACCGCAGTGGCGGGCACGGACCTCGCGACGCTCCCCGATTTCCCTGCCGAGATCCGGGCGCCCGCCGGGACCCTCTTTGGGGTGAGCGGCTTTCAGATCAATTTCAGCAGCCACGAGATCTTTACCCCCGGAGACAACCCCGACGTCCTGGTCATGATGAATCCCGCAGCCCTCAAGGTGAATCTCCGGGATCTCAAGCCGGGTGGGATCATCATCGCCGATACGGCGGAGTTCACCGAAAACAACTTGAAGAAGGCCGGCTTCGCCACCAATCCCCTCGAGGACGGCTCTCTCGCCAAGTATCAGCTCTTCCCGGTGGACATCACCCAGATGACCCTCCGCGCCGTGGAGGGGTTGAACCTGAACACGAAGGTGGCGAGCCGGTGCAAGAACTTCTACGCCCTGGGGCTGACCTCGTGGTTGTTCACCCGGCCCATTGACCCGACGATCCGCTGGATCGAGGGCCGGTTCAAGAAGACGCCGGAGCTGGTCGATGCCAACATCCGAGCCCTCAAGGCGGGGTACCACTTTGGCGAGACGGCCGAGATGTTCGCCGTCCAGTATGAGGTCAAGCCGGCCCGTCTGGCCCCGGGGAAGTACCGGAACATCACGGGGAATTCAGCCACCGCGTTAGGGTTCATCGCGGCGGCGGAGCGGGCAGGGCTCCCCCTCTTCCTGGGCAGCTATCCGATCACTCCGGCAAGCGACATTCTCCACGAGGTCGCGAGCTACAAGAATTTCAACGTCTATACCTTCCAGGCGGAGGATGAGATCGCAGCGGTGGGGTCAGCGCTCGGGGCGGCGTATGGAGGGGCGATCGGGATCTGTACCACGAGCGGTCCGGGGATGCTGCTCAAGCAGGAGATGATCAACCTGGCGGTCATGGTGGAGCTTCCGCTCATCATCGCCGACATCCAGCGTGCAGGCCCCTCGACCGGCATGCCGACCAAGACCGAGCAGGCGGACCTGTTGATGGCCATATACGGGCGGGCCAGTGAGTCCCCCGTGGTCGTCCTGGCCCCGGCGACTCCCGGCGAGTGCTTCTTCATGGCCTTCGAGGCGGTGCGGCTCGCCACCAAGTATATGGTCCCGGTGATCTATATGTCCGACGGCTATCTGGCCAATGGGGCCGAGCCTTGGCAAATCCCGAAGGTGAGCGAGCTTCCCCAGATCGATGTCCAGTTCCGAACCCGTCCCGAGGGGTTCCAACCCTATCTTCGGGACCCGGAGACGTTAGCCCGGGCCTGGGTGAAACCGGGGACACCGGGGCTCGAGCATCGGATCGGAGGCCTGGCGAAGGAAGATGTCACCGGCCATGTGAGCTATGATCCGATCAATAATGAAAAGATGGTGCGGCTGCGCGCGGAGAAGGTCGCCCGCGTCGCGATGGATATCCCCCGGACCGACGTTCACGGCGATCCCTCTGGGAAGCTCCTCGTCATCGGGTGGGGGAGCACCTATGGCGCCCTCGTGGAGGCGACTGAGCGGGTGCGCGCCCAGGGGAAATCGGTCTCCCATGTCCACCTCCGGTATCTCAATCCGCTGCCGTCCGATCTGAAGGAGATCATCCGCCGATTCGAGACCGTCCTGGTGGCTGAGTTGAACACAGGGCAGCTCTTGAAGATCATCCGGGCGGAATATCTCGTGGATGCCAAAGGGATGAACAAGATCCAGGGGTACCCCTTCAAGGTGGGCGAGCTCATGCAGAAGATCCAGGAACTCTTGGAGGAATGAAATGAGTGAGGTAGCAACACCGACGCTGAAATTGACCCGCAAGGACTTCATGTCGGACCAGGAGGTCCGCTGGTGCCCGGGCTGCGGGGATTACGCCATCCTGGCGCAGATGCAGAAGGTCCTGCCCGAGCTGGGCATCCCCCGGGACCAGTTGGTCTTTGTCTCCGGGATCGGCTGCGCGAGCCGCTTCCCCTATTACATGAATACCTACGGCTTTCACACGATCCACGGCCGGGCTCCGGCAATTGCGACGGGCCTCAAGATCAGCCGGCCGGAGCTTCACGTCTGGGTGGTGACGGGGGATGGCGACGGCTTGAGCATCGGGGGGAACCACCTCATCCATGCCCTGCGCCGGAACATCGACGTCAAGATCCTCCTTTTCAACAACCGGATATACGGGTTGACCAAGGGGCAATACTCGCCCACGTCGGAGCTGGGGAAGGTGACGAAATCGACCCCCTTCGGATCGCTCGATTACCCGCTGAACCCCATCGAGATCGCCCTGGGGGCAGAGGCGACGTTTGTCGCGCGGAGCGTCGATGTGGAGACGAAGCACCTGCAGGAGACGTTAAAGCGAGCCCACGAACACAAAGGCTCCGCCTTCATCGAGATCCTGCAGAATTGCAACGTCTTTAACGACGGGGCCTGGGAGCCGATCACGGATCGTGCCACCAAGGGGGACCACCAGTTGGTCCTCGAGCAGGGCAAACCCCTGGTCTTCGGGAAGAACCGAGAGAAGGGGATCCGCCTCGGAAAGGACATGAACCCCGAGATCGTGACCCTCGGGGACGGGGTGGATGCATCTCAGCTGCTGCTCCATGACGAGACCAACCCGAGCATGGCCTATATCCTGAGTCGGCTCGGGCCGCAATTTCCGACACCCATCGGGGTCTTCCGGGTGGTGAAGAGGATGACCTATGATGAGGGGGCCAACGCCCAGATCGAGAGCGCCAAGAAGCGACTCGGACCCGGCGATCTCGAGGCCATCCTCAACCGGGGAGACACCTGGGTGGTCAAGTAATCAGGACACCGCCTTCCGCTCTGTCATACCGGCTGGCGCCCAGGGACTCCCCGGGCGCCTGTTTTGTGCTTCTCGGTGACTCACCGAAGTATCGCAAACGTTGCGTGCTGAAAGGAGGAGGCTATGGCCCTCGCCGTGGGACAGAAAGCGCCCGATTTTACCCTCGTGGATACCGAACGAAAGCCACGAAGCCTTGCAGAGTTTACAGGGAAGAAACTGATTCTGGCCTTCTATCCCGCCGCCTTTACCGGTACCTGCACCAAGGAGATGTGCGCGCTCCGGGACAGTCTGGGAGGCCTTGGCGCAGCGGTCCTCGGCATCAGCGTGGATACTCCCTTTGCCAATAAGGCCTTCGCCGAGCAGCACAAGATCAACTTTCCCCTCTTGAGTGACTATACACGCCAGGTCGTCACGTCGTATGGCGTCCAGCTCCCCAATCTGGCGGGGCTGACGGGATACACGGCAGCCAAACGGGCGGTCTTTGTCCTGGACGGAGCGGGGGTGATCCGGTATATGTGGGTCTCCGATGACCCGACGAAGGAGCCGAATTACGAGGAGGTCAAGAAGGCAGTCCAGCAAATCAAGTAGGCCCATTGCCCCCCAACGCCGGAGGCGTGATGGAACTGGTTCTGGCCAACCACAGTAGCTACCCCAGGGTCGGTGCCACCAGGGAGCAGCAGCGCCTCCGGCGGGCCTACGCGCAGCGGGAGCGGGGAGAGATCTCGGCGGACGACTTCAACCGGGTGCAGGATTCGGTGGTGGCGGAGGTCATCGAGGAGCAAGCCCACGCAGGCTGCGAGCTCTTGACCGATGGCCAGATCCGATGGGTCGACTCGATCTCCCATCTGGCCGGAAAGCTGGGTCAGGTCGAGATCAACGGCCTGCTCCGGTATTTCGACACGAACTTTTATTTCCGGCAGCCCGTGATCAAGGGAAAGGTCGCCGGGAATGGACCGCTGGTCGTGGAGGAGTTTCGGTACGCCAGGGCCGTCTCGCCCCGTCCGATCAAGCCGATCCTGACCGGCCCGTACACATTGGCCGTCTCCTCCATCCGGGAGACCCCCCTCTACCGCGACCTTCCCACCCTGGTCCTGGCTCTGAGCGAGGTCTTGGCTCAGGAGGTCCGCGCCCTGGCGGGTGCGGGGGCGGAGGTGATCCAGGTTGAAGAGCCAGCCATCCTGAAACACCCCAAAGATCTTCGCCTGCTTCATAAGGCCCTCAAGCCGTTGAGCCAGGCCAAGGGATCTTCGCAGCTCGCCCTGTACACCTATTTTGCGGATGCCACCCCACTCTACGAGTCCCTCCAGGAGCTTCCGGTGGATATCCTGGGGATCGACTTTACGTATGCACCGAAGCTCCCCGAGACGATCGCCAGGCTGGGCTCCCGGAAGACCTTGGGGCTCGGGCTCATTGACGGTCGCAACACCAGGATGGAGGCCGCGCCGCAGGTCTTTCCCATCTTGGAAAAGATCCTCCCGCGTCTCAGCGGGGGGATTGCCTATCTCAACCCCTCGTGCGGGCTCGAATACCTGCCGCGGGACAAGGCGGCGGCGAAGCTAAGGCTCATGAAAGAGCTGCGGGATACCTTCCTGCACAGGGGAAAAAGATGAGCCGAGCCAAGCTCGAGAAGTTGGGGCTCACGCTGCCGCTCTTGCCCACGAGCACGGTCGGGAGCTTCCCCAAGCCGGATTATCTCCTGCAGGCGAGGGCACGATTCGCCCGAAAGGAGATCAGCCAGAAGGAGTTAGAAACCCTGGAGAGGAAGGCCACTGAGTTTTGGGTGCAGCAACAAGAGGAGATCGGCCTCGATGTCCTGGTGGATGGAGAGCAGTACCGGGGGGATATGGTGGCGTATTTCGCCGACATCATGCCCGGCTTCCGGATGGGCGGACTAGTGCGATCGTATGGGAATCGCTACTACCACAAGCCGGTCATCGTCGGAGAGATCAGGTGGCCCGGCCCCATGACGGTGAAGTGGTGGAGGTTCGCGCAGGGCCTGACCAGCAAGCCCATCAAGGGGATGCTCACCGGCCCTTACACCATCATGGACTGGTCCTTCAACGACCACTACCCGGATCGAAAATCTGCCTGCCTCGCCTTGGCCAGGGCGATCCGAAAGGAAGTCGAGGCCCTGGTAGAGGCGGGGGCCAAGGTGATCCAGATCGACGAGCCGGCGCTGTCGGTCCGTCCGGAAGAGCTCCCCTTTGCCATCGAGGCCATGCAGATGGTGACGGATGGCGTCCCTGCCTATTTCATCACCCACATCTGCTACGGGGCCTTCGAGTTCATCTATCCCAGGATGTTGCGATTCCCGGTCCATAACTTCGACCTGGAGATGTCCAATAGCGGGTTGGACCTGATCGGTCTCTTCAAGAAACACCCGTTCAATAAGGATCTCTCCTTCGGGGTCCTGGATGTCCACTCCCACAAGATCGAGAGTCCGGCGCTGATCAAGGAGCGGATTGGGAAGGCGCTACAGGTGATTCCGAAGGAAGCCCTCTGGGTCGATCCGGACTGCGGTCTGAAGACCCGCACGGTCGAGGAGGCCCAGGGGAAGCTCCGATCGATGGTCGCGGCGGTCAAAGAGGTTCGGCAGGCCTTGGACAAGCCGCCAAAGAGAAAGAGAAGGAGGATCGAGGTGGGAAGCGTCGTCAAAAAGCGGCGGAAGAAGATCCGCAAGCACAAGTACAAGAAGATGCGCCGCCGCATGCGTCACAAGAAGAAGTAGAGAGTGCCAGACGGATCGAGGTCCAGTCATTGGCACGCAACGTCTCCACGACCCCGGCGTCACGAGGAGCGGGCTCTGCTTGCCCTCGCGCCCGGGGTCCTTTTGTAGGAACCTGAGACAGCAGGAGGCCGCCGGAGGTCGAGGAAGATGGGGCAGGGGATGCTTACGAAGGAGGCGCTGGAGCAGTTTATCAAGGAGCAGTGCCCTCTTGTGGATGAATTCGGGATCACGTGCGAAGAGCTTGGCGACGGGTATGCGGTGGTCCGGATGAAGCATGACGAGCGGTGGTTGAGGCCGGGAAGATACATCATGGGTGGGATGTTGATGACCTTGGCCGATATGGCCATGTATTGTGCGATCCTGAGTGTGGTCGGGCTGAAGCCGATGACCGTGACGAACGAGTTTAAGATCAACTTTTTGCGCCCAGCCGTCGGGGGAGATGTCCTGGCCCGGGCCGAGGTGCTCAAGGCGGGGCGGCGGATCGTGTACGGGGAGATCCGGCTCTTTATGGCCGATGATCCTAAGAAGCTAATCGGCCACGCGACCAGCAGTTACATCCAGCCCGACGGGTGAGGCTTTTCCCGCTGGGACACGCTCGGAGCGAACCATGGAAGGCATAGAGCGGTGTGACTTCATTGCATTGATCGTCAGGGACATTCGGGTGGCGGTTCGCTTTTATCAGGACACCCTGGGGCTTAACTTGCGGCTTGTCGACGGGAACCACTACGCGCTCTTTCAGGTGGGTGCGACGAAATTGGCCCTGCAGGTGGCTCGTCCGGCCGGTCCTGACCTGCCGGTGGCCGATGACCTGGTCGCACCCAAGTCGGGGTCAGGGGCGTCAGTCCTCGTGGCCTTCGCTGTCAAAGATGTGGATCGGTGGTGTACAACCCTCAAGGAGCGGGGCGTGGTGATCTCGCGTGAGCCGGCGGATTACCCATGGGGCGATCGGGAGTTCTCCGTTCATGACCCGGACGGCCACGTCTTGATCTTCCATGGGCCATCCAAGGGTCGAGCGTGAGGAGGCGCCTGTGGGCCCTTGTGGGGGCGGATCGCCTTCCCTCGACCTCCCGACGGAAGCTCGGTATCGTTGCGTTCCTCTACTTCCTTGAAGGGGCCCCTCCTGCCATCCTCTGGGAAGTCCTTCCGGTCTATTTCCGTGTGAGTGGTGCGTCCCTCGCCGCTATTGGGGGGCTCAGGCTTCTGGAGCTTCCCTATTCCCTGAAGTTCTTCTGGTCTCCCCTGGTGCACCGGTACGGCGATCGACGGGTCTGGATGGCGTACTGCTTGGTGGGTGCCGCAAGCGCGATCGCATTGATGCCGTTCGTGGAGGTCGCGCATCCCGGTTGGATCATCTTCGGCCTCGTGCTGCTCCTGGCGGCGGCCTCGGCCACCCAGGACGTGGCCATCGATTCGTACACCGTGGCCTTGGTCGATCCGCCAGAGGAAGGGGCCGCCAATGGCGTCCGGGCCTCAGCCTACCGGGTGGCTCTCGTGCTCGTCGGGGGCGTTCTGCTGATGTTTGTCCCCCTCATGGGGTGGACGGGGCTCTTCCTGACCGCTGCCGCGCTCCTTGTTGGCCTCGCCATGGGCGTCCCCCGCGTCCCTCGGCTCGGTCTTCCTCCCGAGGCCCGCCGGGCTTGGAAGGCCGGGTTTCTCACGTGGGTCGGGACCTGGCGTGCCGTTCCCCTGGTGCTCTTCGCCCTCTCGTACAAGCTGGGCGAGTTTGCCATCGGACCCATGATCAAGCCTTTTTGGGTGGACCAGGGGCGTTCGGTCTTTGAGATCGGCCTGGTGCCCACTAGCGTCGGGATCGGGCTGAGCGTGGCGGGAGCGTTAGCAGGAGGCGGGTTCATCGCCCGGTTCGGAGTCTTCCACGGCGTCTGGGCCCTGGGGCTCCTCCAGGCTGCGTCCAATCTTGGGTATGCCGTGGTGGCGTGGGGGAATCTGGGCCGGCTTGGCCTGTACGGGGCGTCAGTCTTTGAGTCCTTCACCGGCGGGCTCGGGACAGCGGCCTTTCTCGCCTTCCTCATGAATGTCTGCGAGAAGGAGCACGCTACTGTTCAGTACGCCTTCCTCTCGTCCCTCTTCGCCCTCACCGGACGATTGGCCGGGGCCGTGAGCGGGGTCGGCGCCGAACGGATGGGATATGGAGACTACTTCGCGTTGACCTTCGTCTTGTCGCTCCCCTCCCTTGCCCTCTTGCCCTGGCTGAAGCCCTGGATTCGGGAAGCTCCCACCCCCTGATCGCGCCAGCCTGATCTTTAGAGCATCGGCTCGATTGACTCGTTATTTCTTTCCTGTTTGTGCCTTCTGTTTGAGTTTTTCAGAAAAGCGTGTCCGATTGATGACAAAGCGTTCGTGGGTACCTTTGCTGATGACGTCCACCCCATCATTCGCTTCCACCTCGAACACCAAACGCCTACCATCAACATGGGTGAGCTTGACTTTCGCGGTGACTTCCAGGCCGGGCGGTGTCGCGGCTGAGTGGCTGACATTGATCTGGGTCCCGACGGTTTGTTCTTCCGGCCAGTCGAGGTGGGGGTTGACCGCTTTGATGCAGGCCCATTCGAGAAAACCCACCATGAATCCCGTCGCAAAGACCTGTGGCATTTCTCGAAATTCGGGCGACTCGGGGTAGAGCGCCGGGACGGTCTTTGATTCCGGAACGCGGAACCGAAATTCGTACTCAATGCCTGCTTTCAACGATGGCTTCATTTGTCCTCCCGATTACACATGACGAAAAAGCTCAACCGCCGCGCCGGAAGCACGATTGATTGGAGCTTATTTCTTGCCTCCTGCTTTAAGAGGCGGGGTACCGTCCTTAAAGAGCGCTCGGAGCTGCTTGCGAAATTCCGGGGTGTCCTTGTGCCCGTGAATGGCCACGGCATGTTGCACGGCAGCCTCCACAAGCTCCTTTTCGGAATCGGCCGCGATGGCAAGTGTGCAGTTCATCGTGCTTGGGAATTCACGGCAGTCTATATACTTGCGTGCCATGGTGACCTCCTTAGGCTTCATCGAGGGTGCCGTTGTCTTTGCCACAAGACGCTGGGTCGCACCGGTTCACCACAACGCCTGACTGTTCACTATATGGTTTCCGCATAATATCCCGCATGGGGCACCGGGTCAACATGAGACCGGTCGAGCCCAGCGCACCACCTGTAAGTCATCCGGGAACCCTCAATAGAACCCGGAAAAGAAGTACACACTCATCGCGACTCCAATAATCGCCAGAACCAGATTGGTGAACACACCAATGTTCACCCAATAGCCCTCCGGAATTTCCACCGGCTTGAGCGTCTTCAGGATGCGTCGGTACTGGAATGCGGCAAGAAGTGCCACGATTGCCCCGAATAGAATGAAGGCAACGCCGACCCAAAACGAGGCGTCTTTCTGAAATGCTTGTCCCTCTTCTGACATGAACACATACACAAACAAACCAAAACGCTCGATGACAAAGCCAAAAGCCATCAACGCAAGGCTGGTACGGGTCCATGCGAGAAGAGTTCGTTCAGCCGCGAAAAATACTCTCGGGTCATTCAGATCAGACACAGCTCCTCCAAGTGGGTAACTGTTGAATGACTCATCGACCCACCTTCGACTCGATCCGCCGGTCGGGGATGAGCCACATGAGCGCCACGAAGACGTAAAGCCCGATGGCGATCCACTGATTGGCGAAGGCCAGCGGGATCGCCACCACGTACAATACAGCAGAGAGTTTACCCTTGACGTCCTTACGTACCGCCACCCGGAGCTTCGAGTCCGTTCCTTGATGAGCAACGATCGCGGTTTGAAGAATCATGTACGCCAAGGCAGCCAAGAGCAACACCCCACCATACACAGCGGTTGGCAACGGAGCGAAGTGATTGTCTCCCATCCAGCCGGTAACGAATGGTATCAGCGACAACCAGAACAAGAGGTGCAGATTCGCCCAGAGGATCTTGCCGTTGATTCGGTCGGTGGCGTGGAGCATGTGGTGATGGTTGTTCCAGTAGATGCCTAGAAACACAAAGCTCAGCACGTACGTCAGAAACACCGAGACCAGTGGACGCAGCACTTCCCAGTCTGCGCCGTGGGGCACTTTCAACTCCAGGACCATGATGGTGATCGCGATCGCGATCACGGCATCACTAAACGCTTCGAGACGTCCTTTGCTCATCCTTCGGTGATCCCCCCCTAACGTTGTGCTCTGCGGCGGGCCACCGCAGGCGGTTGGTTTTGTGGGGGGCTCGCGGCCCGTCCGCAGCGGTTACGCGTTAGGCCACATCGGTCAACCGTCACCATCACGGAAAGGCGGGCTCTAGGCCCTGCGCCTTGATCACGGCCGCCGCCTCAGGTGTGCGCAGGAAATTGATCAGAGTCTTCGCGGTATTCGCGTTCTTGGTGTTCCCCATGACAACCGCGGAGAAAATTGTCGTGAGCCCGAGGTCGCCAGGCAACGGCCCCACGATCTCCATTGCTGCAACCGGGGCGAACTCCTGAAGCTGGTTCAGGCCGATGTTCACGTCGGTCTCCGCCATTGCCTGCGCGATGCCGGCGGCGCCCGTGACCTTCGTGTAGATGGTCTTGCGCTTCATCTCCTCCGCGATCCCCAGCCGCTCGAAGACTTTGAGAATATGGGGCGTGGCGACGCCACCGCGCGCTGGATCAGAGATGACGATCGATTTCGCGGCCAGCATGGCCTGGCTGAGGGCTTCGGGCGAGGAGACGTCAGGCTTGGGCGTGCCTTTACGCACCGCCACGCCGACGTTGGACCTGGCGACGGTGCTAACGTCGCCCGCGGCCGCCTTCCCTTCTTTCACCAATCTGTCTATTCCCTGGGCCGGGAGAACGATGACATCGGCGGTTTCCCCATCCTCGATGCGCTTCAGCACGCGACCCAACGGGTCGAACACAATCATTAGCTTGTGCCCGGTCGCTCTCTCGAACTTCGGCCCAAGATTCTCCATCACCTCTTGAACCCCTACTGCGCTCAACACCTTGAGCTCTTCACCTGCCGCCGCAGCGCTGACTAGAAGTAGAACGACGAAGCCGATGCTTGTCCTTGCGTGACATAAGCGCGTCTTCATGGCGTACCTCCATTGGATAGCCAGCGTTTGGGGCCTAACTATCGAGGATGCGGATCAACATATCCCTGTCTTAAGAATTCCAAGGGATGGAGCGATTCTCGCCAGTCTCCAGGGACTTGTCAAGGTCCTCCGCAACCCGCCGCTGACACAAACACTGATCGGCATAATCCCATCATGGCTGCGAGGATCGAGAACATACCCCCGGTTCCCTTTTTGGGGTGGGGAGCCGGAGACGGCTAAGCCTACGCCCTAAGACGTTTGCACCTGATTTCGCATCAGCTGGTGGAAGAGGCTGGATTCGCGTTTGTAGAAGCCCTCGGTGTGGAAGGTCTCTTCGAGGCCGAAGAGTTTGTAGTCCAGGTGGTGGCAGAGTTCGTGGAGAAGGGTCCTCAGGAAGGTTCGGAAGGCGACGACCCGACGGTGTTTCGCCGTCCGCATCCACACGGTCACGCGGCCGGGCTTCCGGCCTTCGGCCGGGGTGTAGAGGCCGTGCAGTTCGCCCCAGTCCTTGGAGGGACGCGCTGAGAGGACTTCGACTTGGACAGGCGGCACCTTGAGCCTCGCCGTCAGGGTGGATATCAGTTCTTGGGATAGGGCCTCGATCTTCCGACGCTCCTCGTGTTTTAATGCCTCGGCGAGCTCCTCGATCAGCGGGTGAAGTGGTGTGTCCTGGGGCAGAGGAATGGTAGTGATCTCGTCACTCCGCCGGTAGATGCGCTGTTGGCTGCGCGTCAGACGACTGTAATACGCAAATACCATTTCTGCCTCAGGGAGAAGGGGTGAAGTCGAGGACGAGTGTCAGACTCAGCTGCTCGCCCCGCCCAAGACTCACCTCCCTCTCGATTTTTCCAAAGGCCTCGTGCCAGGCCAGGAGGCGATACCGGCCGGGTGGAATTCCCCGGATCTCAAACGTCCCCTCCCCCCCGGTCACCGCACTGAAGGGCGACGACGAGATCAGGATGTACGCCCGCATCCAGGTGTGCCCGACGTCACACTCGATGCGCAGGAGCCCCGCCTGCGGAAGCTGCGTCCGCGTTCGATCCCGGAAGTGGGGCAGGGCAACATGAAAGGCCGTTTTCCCGTCCTCTAGGTAGGCATGAGCACTGTGGAGGATCGGGTCGCTGTTCCGAACTTCCAGAGTTGCACGCGGCTGCGCCACCTGGACGCGAGGCAAGAATTCGCAGCCCCGGTTATCGAGGATGGCGACCGCCTGCTCGGAACCCGGGAGGGGGAGGGTCTCAGCCTCGCCCTCCAAAAGGACCGCCGCGCTTTCCACCCCGCCCGTTGCTGAGACCCGGTACCGCCCGAGGGGCCGCTCCTCTCCGCACAACTCGCGGTGCTTGTGAACCGGTACCGACTGGTCCACGGGCAGGGGACCCTGATACAGGACGCGCCCGCTGAGGATGGCAGGGGCCGGGACGGTGACGGACGGAATTTGGCCGATTGTCCAACCCGTGAGAATCAGCATGATGAAGCCTGCCGTCAGGGCTTCCCCAACTCGCCGAAGCTTCATGCCTGATCTCTCGCTCTGCGCCCATCCATTCCCCGTCTTGGATCGCTCACGGTGAGCGCGAAGATTACCGCCGAAACTCCAATGAACGCGGCGATCAGGGTGAAGGCCCATGGGTAGCCGGAGGAGGCGATCAGGAAGCCCGCCAGGATGGGACCCGAGGCCTCGCCGGTGTCCCAGATCGTCCCAAAGACCCCCATGGCCGAACCCATCTGCCCCGCTTTGACCAGGTCTGCCACCAGGGCAGTGGTCGAAGGGGTAACGATAGCGACGCCGAGGCCGAAGAGGGCGGAGATAAGAAAGAGCAGGCTAAACGAGGTTGTTTGGGGGATGAACGGAAGAAAGATCGTGCACAGGAGCAGGCCGAGGAGGATCATGGGCTTGCGGCCGATCCGATCCGAGAGGCGGCCTGCGATCGGCTTGGCCAGCATGGTGGTGGCGAGTTGTGCGCCGAGGACTAAGCCGATCTCCGCATCATTGAGTCCGATATTCTTCGCATACGGGGGGAAGAACCCGAGAAACGCGCCATAACCGACGTACATGGCCGCCTCCATGCTGGAGGAGATGAGGACGGGAGGGCTTTTCAGCACCTCTCCCAGGCCGGCCCGGAACTTCACCCATCGGTCTGATGCCGTGCCTACCTGGAGGGGGCTGGTCTCTCGAGGAAGTAGCACGATCATTGCCAGGGGGAGGAGCCCGAGGAATCCGACCAGAAGATAGGTTGTCGGATAGCTCGCCGTGGAGAAAAGGACGAAGCCACCCAGGAGCGGGCCCAGCGTAGCGCCGACATCGCTGGCCGCGGCGAACCATCCCAGCTTTTCTCCCCGTCCCTCCTCGAACAGGTCTGCCACGTAGGCGGAGGCGACGGGAGAGAAGATGGCCGTGGCGAAACCGTGGAGGAAGCGGAGGAGGAGAAGCTGATTCGGATGGCTCACGAGAGGGTAGAGGAAGGGTGGCCCGGCAAAGAAGAGGCAGCCGAGAAGCATCATCCGCCTTCGGCCCAGGACATCGGAGAGGGCTCCGGCGGGGAGCTTGATGATGATGCCTGTGACGGTGGAGGCGGCGACGACCACACCGAGCAGTTCCGGCGAAGCCCCCAAGTCCTGGGCGAAGCGGGGGAGCACCGGGCTTCGGGCCATCTGGTACCCAAAGCGGGAGAGCATCCCCGCGAGTATCATGATCAGGAAGGGGCTGAGGAGACGTGCCATCTTCGCCTGTGTTGAGCCTCCTGAATTTTCGGCGCCATGCTGAATCCCGGGCGCACAGCTCCTTTCAGGCCGGCCCGCCATCTCATTTAGCGGGCACGGAGGGGGGCGTGTCAAGGGGGAGTTCGGCGAATGCAGTTGCTGCGGAGCCTGGAGTGGGGGTCGTTCGGCTGGACCGATCTGGGGGGCGTGTCTTCAGAGGAGGCCGAGATCCGTGCGCGTAGGGAGGGCTGTCCCCCCGTGCGCGTGGTCTTGACACGGGGCGACCGGCGCCGTTCGGTGGGTCTCCATCCCCGGGCATCCGACCCGGTATCCAGGCCGCCAATCATCCCGTGAGGCGATTGGTCAGATCGTGCACCTGTTTTCGGAATTTTTCGTCTTTGGCAATCAATTCCCGGATCTTGGCACAGGCGTGGATCACCGTCGAGTGATCCTTTCCGCCAAGCTCTGTCCCGATGTCCGGGAGGGATGCATTTGTCTGTGTGCGACACAGATACATCGCCACCTGGCGGGGAAGGACGATGGACTTGTGCCGGCTTCTTGACAGGAGCTCCTTTTCCTTCAGGCGGTAAAAATCTGACACCACCTCCAGGATCCGGGGGATGGTGATCGCCCTGTCCCCGTTCATGAACTCCTTCAGGATCTCCCGGGCGAGATCGAGCGTGATGGCCTGATTCGTCAGGGAGGCATAGGCGACGATCCGCACCAGGTAGCCCTCCAGCTCACGCACGTTGGATTTCACATTCGAGGCGATAAAGAGAGATACCTCGTCCGGGATCTGCACACCCTCCGCCTGGGCCTTCTTGCGCAGGATGGCTGCCTTCGTTTCCATGTCGGGGGCCTGGATATCGGCGATGAGGCCCCACTCAAAGCGGGAGCGGAGCCGTTCCTCAAGGCCGGGGATCTCCTTCGGGATGCTGTCGCTTGTCAGAACGATCTGTTTGGAGGCATTGTACAGGTCGTTAAAGGTATGGAAAAACTCCTCCTGGGTCCGCTCCTTTCCCGCGATGAACTGGATGTCGTCGATAAGAAGAACATCCACACTCCGGTATCGATTCCGGAATTCGCTGGTGGCGTCGAATCGGATCGCGTTGATGAGGTCGTTGGTGAACTTTTCCGAGGAGACATAGGAAACTCGAACCAGGTTGTCCCGCTCCAGGACGAGATGGCCGATGGCGTGGAGGAGATGGGTCTTGCCGAGGCCGACGCCGCCATAGATGAAGAAGGGATTGTAGGCCTTCGAGATCTGCTCAGCGACCGCCAGCGAGGCGGCATGGGCGAGCTGATTCCCCGCCCCCGCGACAAAACTGTCAAAGGTATATTTCACATTCAGCGAGGGGGTGGGGCCGGAGCGGCGGACGGTCCGCTTCGGTGGGGCTTCCTTGGGAGGGGGTGGTGGGGAGGCATCCTGCTCGGGAACCACGAGCTCAATTTCCACCCGGGTGAAGAGGAGATCCTCGAGGGCGGACCGGAGGAATTCGAGGTAATGTTCTTCAAACCACTCCTTGAAGAACCGATTGGGCAACAGGACCTGGAGACGATTGTTGTGTATGTTTCCGACGGTCAGGGGTCGGAACCAGGTAGCAAAACTATGGGGAATCAGTTGTCGCTGGATATTGGAGATAGCCGCCTGCCATACTTCCTGGGACATGAGGGATTGTCCACTCATTCCATCAGCCTCCTGCAATCCTGCTCGACTTGCGTGGAGAACTGCTGCCGGAGCCCCCTTCCGCCAGGGCAAGGGGAGCTATCCACATATTATCCACAGGTCCGTGACATTCTAACTTCACCGGAGGCGAGGCGTCTGCGAGTTATCCCCAGATATGCATGATTGTAGTGACAGGTGAGTGGCTCCAGAATTCATTGAACACGAGGGCGAATCAACGGGTGACGCAGCCTCTTGTAACCGACCTTCGTATTCGAGTCAAGTCCTTTTTGGGGTGGGAAGAGAAATGTTTCGCCGCGCAGATCTGACGCGCAATTACCGGCGAGTCCGTGTGAGCGAAACTGCAATGAGTCTGTGGATGGGCTTCCAGTCTGCGTCTACGTGGATCGTGGCGAAGTGGCCATGACCGAACCGAGCAGCTCGTCGAGTTGCCGAGATTTGGCCCAGTATGTTCCCCCGTGCTCTTTCACCTCTGCCTCAACATCGTCGCTGCCGTATGCAGTCATGATGATGACGCGGGTGTCGGGGGAGACCTTTCGTACCACCTTGAGGAGTTCGAGGCCGTCTGCACACTCCTGCCCCCGCATGCGCAGGTCAGCCAGGATGACGTCAAAGGAGTGGTCCCGTATGGCTTCAAGGGCGGACTCGAGACTGCAACACGCACGGACCTCCACCCCTTTGTTTTTCAAGGCGTGGGCGAGGGCCAGGCGGATCGCCGGGTCGTCCTCCATGATTAACACGTCAAGAGTTGCGCGCATCGAAACCCCTATTGACGAAAAGCGAGGTCGCTACCCAACGAAACTGCAAGGGGCATACCAAGTGGGGGGAGGGACGGGTACCACCTCGAGCCTTATGTGGCGGATGGTTGCGAGAGAAATGGGTGAAACGAAGGGGACCTGTCTCAAAACCGGCAGTCGAAACGGCTCAGGAGGGTGGCCGGCGGCTTACTTCTGCAGACGGTACCGCTTGATCTTGTCGAGGAGGGTTGAGCGGGAAATCCCCAAGAGCTTTGCCGTCTGGGTGCGATTTCCCCCCGTAGCCTCCAACGCCTCGCGGATGTGGGTCTTCTCGAGTTCAGCCAGGGAGGAGAACCGATCCGGGTCTCTGCGGCGCGGGGGTTGGTCCACCGTCTCTTCGGTGCTGACGCGGACGGCCTTGCCGGTCAGTCCTTGAAGATCCGCCGGCAGATGCTCAGGCAGGATCACGTCACCGGGACAGAGGATCATCGCGC
The DNA here is from genome assembly GCA_050732295.1 of Methylomirabilales bacterium (SeqCode). Taxonomy (GTDB): domain Bacteria; phylum Methylomirabilota; class Methylomirabilia; order Methylomirabilales; family CSP1-5; genus CSP1-5. Next base: position 1,507 of record JBOHQS010000025.1, on the reverse strand, counting down.
GCTCGGTCACGTTCTTAAGTTCGCGGACGTTACCTGGCCACGGATAGGCCAGGAGGATCTCCTGGGCCTGCTGGGAGAATCCCCGAATGCGCTTCTTGAGCAGGGCGTTGAACTCCTGGACAAACAGTTGGCTGAGGAAATGCACGTCCCGACCCCGCTCTCGCAAGGGGGGGATCTCCACCGGCATCACCTTCAATCGGTAGTAGAGGTCCTCTCGAAAGTTGCCGGTCTCCACCAGTTTCTTCAGTTCCTTATTGGTCGCGGTGATGATGCGCACATCGACCGAGATATCCGTGAGACCCCCGACCCGCCTGAAGGTCCGAGCCTCCAGGACCCGCAGGAGCTTGGGCTGGACTGCCGGGGGCATGTCGCCGATTTCATCCAGGAGGACTGTGCCACCGTCAGCCACCTCCAGGAGGCCCCGCTTCATCGACTTGGCATCGGTGAATGCCCCCCGTTCGTGGCCGAAGAGCTCCGAGTCCAGGAGATTCTCCGACAGGCCCGCGCAATTGATCTCCACAAAGGACTTGTCTCGTCGGCCTGATTTCTGGTGGATCGCCTTGGCCATCAGCTCCTTGCCCGTCCCGCTCTCTCCCGTGATGAGGATAGTCGTGGAGGGGTTCTGAGCCACGAGATCCACGAGCTTGTTGAGCTCGACGATGGAGGGATGCTCGCCAGGAATGGCTGCGTCGCGGTCCGTCGCCCGTCGCCGGAAATGCTGTCGGTAGTAGGAACGGATCCGGTTTTTCCGGAGCCCCTCCACCGCCTGCGACACCCGGAGCTCCATGGCTGCCAGGTTTCCCTCCGCGGGCTCCTTGATCAGGAAATCTTCGGCGCCACGCTTCACGGCCTCCACGGCCTTTTCGTAGGTCCCGTGGGCGGTGAGCACAATGACGGCGCTATCGGGCTGGTTTTCCTTGATCCGGTCCAGGGCGATCAGGCCATCCTCGTCCGGCAGCTTGAGGTCCAAGAGGACCACATGGGGGGCCTCCTCTCGGACCAGATGAATCCCCTCAGAGGCGGTAGAGGCCTCGAGGACCCGATACCCCTTGCGCTCAAAATGGTGCCGGAGGACCTTTCGGATCAGGGACTCGTCATCGATGATGACCAGTGTCGGCTGCATCTTGCTCCTCCGATGACCGATGACCGTTGACCGACGACGTGGGAGGCCATGACCCAGTGACTATGAAGCCCTTTCGGTCATCGGTGAGCGGTCGCCGGGATGGAGGGGGAGCTCGACGGTGAAGGCCGTTCTCTCTCCCGGGCGACTTTCGACGGAGATCCTCCCGCCGTGGTCTTCGACGATGCGTCGGCAAATCGGAAGCCCCAGGCCCGTTCCCCGGGGTTTCGTGGTAAAAAAGAGGTCGAAGATCCGGTCGTGATGCTGAGGGGGGATCCCGCACCCGGTGTCGCTGATAGTGAGCTTCACCTGGTCGGTTTCGCCCTGTCTCTCCGCTGGATGGCCCTCGGTTCGCACCGTCACGGTCCCCTCGGGGGGAGTCGCTTC
>JBOHQS010000024.1:0-20846 GCA_050732295.1 Methylomirabilales bacterium (SeqCode) | reverse complement strand
ATGGTCACGATGTGCCGGTCTTCAAGATCACAGTACCGGATGGCGTACAGGTTCTCGGTGGCGGAACAGACGTCAATGGGCCGGATGTCCTCAAACCCCTGGCCGAGGATCCGGAGGATCTCGTAGAGGTCATAGGACCTCCCATCGATGCTCAGTTGGAAATCCCTGGTCCCGAGTTCACCATACCGCTTCTCGATGGTCTCCCTGTCGATCATACCGTCGACTCCTTTCTACAAGCCGTCAGCCGTCCGCTGTCAGCAACTAGACTAGGGACTGGAGACCTGAGTCTTGAGCCTAGGGTCTCCGGTCCCCCGTCTCCGGTCTCATGTGTCTCGCTGCTGACTGCTGATGGCTGATAGTTGACAGCCATCTTGCTCCGTTAGGAGGCCTCCTTCAGCCGGTACATCAGGTCGGCGAGATCGGAGGCGCTCCGCAACGGTTTGACATCGGGGCGTCGTACCTCAATCAGCCGATCCAGCACCTGCCTGGGGGTGCAGCCGGCTGGTTCCCATCGGATTCCAAGGGGGAAGAGGGGATCGGCCTTCGAGGCCGCCTCCCATGTCTCGAGCGACGAGATCCGCGGATCCAGGTGTCTGGCCCGCTCGAAGCCGCTCCGCTCAATGTCAAGGTTAAAGCCGGTCTCCCAGAAAAAATTGAGGAGGGTCTCCATCTGTTCCGCCAGGGGAAGGGTCTCCAGATCCTCGGGATGCCCGCGGAGGCATGCGCGGCAGTTCGAGGTCAGGACGGGGTCGACCTGGACATTGAAAAGATTGGGGACATAGAGCAGGTCATCAGGAGACTGGAGCGGCGCGTTCCGGTAATAGACGCGCATCTCTTCCAGCCCTCCGCCGTACGCCTCGTCCCCCTCGATGGTATACAAGATACAGATGTGAATGGTATAGGGGAAGGCGAGCCAGTGGGTGCTGTATGCTCCGCCACGGTCCATCTTGGCCGAGCTCCAGGTCATGCGCCGAATCTCGGGGGGCAGCTCCACCACGAGTCCCGTGGAGGCCCCGCGGACTTTCACGTACCGGGTCCCGGTCGGGAGGAAGAGCGTCGTGTCCCTCTGGGACGTCTCCATGGACGAGGCGATGCCTCCCAGTAGCTCCCGTAGACCGACCTGTCGCTCTACGGTTCGCCGCCCGGCCCCGTCCTCTCCCATGGCGTACGCTGTATCCCCGACGATCTCGATCACATCGCCCATACTGAGGCCGTCCCGAGCATGGAGTGGCCGCTCCCCTTCACGGTCAGGCCCTTAATGCGGATCGCCCTTCTCCCCTGCCTGGCGTACGAATTCGAGGTGCTGACCTGGCAGGAGAATCTGCCTCTCGCTCACCTCCTGCCCATCAACGAGGGCGATCGCCCTGGGACTGATATTCATGGCCTGACCGAGAACGACCCGGACATCGCCTACCGTCCTCCCAGCAACGCCTACGGACACGGCGTGTATTCCATACACGACACGCACCGTTCCGCCGACCCCTGCGGGTGGTGCGGAAATGCGCCCACCGGGCGCCCCGATCTGCTTTCGCTGGTCGCTGCTCAAGGTCCTTCATCCCCTCGATCGGGGGTGTGGCGGGTTCGGGAACACTGTTTGAATTCTATTGACGGTCCGGGCAGATGTCAACAGCAAAGGCGCGTGAGAAGCGGCTGGAGTCACTTTGACTCGACGATGCGATACATGAGCGTCGCGAGATCGGAGGCGTCGGCGATGGCCTGGCGAGGCTGGGGGCCGGACTCCACGAGATGGTCGATGACCTCCCCGACTGTTAAATCCAGCTTCTCCCACGGGACGTGGAGTGGGAAAAGGGGGTCGGCTTCTGAGGCCGCCTCCCAGGCCTTGGGTGAGGCAATCCGTGGATCGAGGATCCTGGCCCGTTCGAAACAGTTGCCGGCGATGTCGGTGTTAAAACCGGTGCCCCAGAAGAAATCAAGCAGCATTCTCACCTGCTGGACGAGCGGTCTCTCCCACAGGTCCTCGGGCCTCCCCCTGAGGCAGGCCCGACAGGCCGAAGGCTTCTCAGGGTCGGCCTGCACATTCCAAAGATTCGGCATCAGCAATATATCATCCGGGCTCTCGAGCGGGGCGGTCCGGTAGTAGACGCGCATGTCCTCAAAGCTCCCCTGGAAGAAGAGGAAGATAGAGACGATGTACGGGAAGGCAAGACGGAAGGTCTCGTACTCTCCCCCCTTTCCCATGGAGGCGGCGCTCCAGCGGACGACCCGCACCTGGGGTGGTGTCTCGAGGCACAGAATGTTCACCACGCCCTCGAGCTTGACGATGCGGGCCCCGGGCGGGAGGAGAAGGTGGTGTCCCCGGCCGGGCCGGCGGATGGCGGCGGCGACCTCCCGCAAAAAATCCTCGAGCGGGACCTCGCGATTAGGCGTACGCGGGGTCCCGTCCCGGTAGAGCAGCACCTTCTTCCCCTGAATTTCGATCCGCTCCACGTCTCGCCTCATCATTCTCGTCGAGCCGTTAGCTTATGCCACCGTCATCGGGGTGTCAAGGCACACCACAGGTTTCAGGACTGAGGACTGAGGTTTGAGGCCTCGACTTCCCTCAGCACTCAGTCCTCAGTCCTCAACGCTTAAGTCTTCTCGCGGAGCCATGCCAGGGCGCGCTGGAAGACCTCGGGGTTGAATTTCAGATCGAGATGGTTGAACCAGCGGTGCAGGTACGGAAGGATCGTTGGCGTGAGTGGGGTTTCGGGATGCTGGAAGGTGGTGATCGGCACGAGGTTCCCGCGGGAGAGCCCGCCGGCCAGGCGATGCATCCCTTCGATGAGGGTCGGGATATCTCGTTCCCCGTGCAGGAGCAGGACCGGCCGGTCGGGCTGCTTCACTTCGTCCATCTTCCGGAGCAATTCCAGGATGGTGCTCGGACTCGGGCTCCGGACGGTGGTGGAGCCGAACGCGAGGAGCATCTGTCGTCCCTCCTCGGAGGGCCGACTGGCAACGGCGGGAGAGATGGCTACGACCAGGTCGGCGCTGGAGATAAGTGCCAGCCGTCCGCCCAGGCTGTGCCCCACGGCCACAACCCTCGCGTAGCGGCGCAGCCAATGGAGCGCCGCCTCGAGATCCTGTAACACGCCTTCATCCAGGGCGGCAGGATGTTCGCCGTGTCCCCGGAGGTCGAGGGCCAGCGCCGCCCATCCCTCCTCGGCGAGGCGGGCCGAGATGCCCAGCATCTGTTCCTTGCAGCCCCCGTAGCCGTGGACCACCGCGGCCCCGCCGCGCGGGGCTTCGGGGAGGAAGAGGTAGGCGGGCACGGCGTGGTTGTCCACCGATCGCAGGTCGGTGACTCGAAGGAATTGCATCGTCCACTCCTCCACATCCGTGAGGCTTTCCCGACGGCCAACGGCTGATACTCGACCGTCACGCCCCTGACCGCGCGGTGGAGGGTCAGGCTGCGGTGGGGGGCGGGGACGCTGGGGGGTAGAGCTCAGGGTGGAAGCGAGACAGAAACTCCAAGTCGACCGGGCAGTCATACAGCTCGAGGTCGCGGGTAATCACCTGGAGCTTCTCGCACATCTCGGCAACGATGGACGCCCGCAGCGCTGTCTCGTCACCCTCCTCACCGCCGTCGGGAACAATCGTGACGGGAAGATCGGTCAGGACCTGTCGGGTAGGGCGCAGGGTGTCGAGGCGACAGGTAAGGGCCCCCGCTTTATTGCCGATCAGGGAAAGCATGAAGTCGCCGGGGAAGCTCTCGATAGTCCGCTTGTCCGTCTCACTCCACTCCACGTCCATCTCGGCGTGGCTGTGCCACCAGAAACAGAAGGAGGCGGGATCGCGCCCTTCGGCGATGCAGCCCTCGAGCATCTCGAATACAGCTGCCGGGTCCAATTCCGTTTCTGCGGGAGAAACCTTCTGGGAGAGGATGAAGAGGTCGGTGATCACAAAGTTCGGGCCGGAGCGCTCCACCGCGCCGAGCCCGCCAATCTCCATGGGGCAGAGCTCGATGTACAGGCGCAGCTTTTGGAAGGCGAGCGGCGCAATGAGGACCTGGGGAGGGGGGGCGCCAGGCCGGTTCACGCCTTGAGCTCCTCCCAGTGCTCGATGGGGGTATACCACTCCTTCGGGTTCACCGTCTTCACATACTCAAGGAGCAGTTCGGCCGCGGCCACCCATTGGAACTCACTGGCCAATTTCAGGACACTCGGGCCGATATTCCCGAGGCACGGCTTGGCATTCCACACGTGCGGGTGATCATAGTAGCCGTATGCCCGGGTCAGGTTCCTGATGGCCACATCGCCATTGAAGCGGAGGTCGAGGCGGAAGCGTCCCAGGCGGTAGCGCTTCCCGGCGACGACCGTGTCGATGGTATCAGTCAAGACGCACAGGCGGTCCCTGAGGACCTCGACGCCTCGCACTTCGCGGATGTTGAGCAACGCGTCGATGTCGCGCCCCAGCACGTCCTCCGATTGCTCTGCCTCCTTGAGCGTGCTGAGCATGCGGAGCCGCCCCCGGCAGCTATTCAGGAGACGGGTCTGCGACCCCATTTGGCGGGAGAGCTCCTTGACGTTCTCCTCCTGTACCACTATCCGCTTCTGGAGCACACCCTCGTCCTCGACCCGCGCCTCTGGATCCCCGTTGCCCGGACGATCTCCGCGGGCGTTCAGCTGGTCCAGGGCGAGCAGGGCCGTGGGGTGACTCAAGCGGTGGAGGACGATCTGGACCTGATGGGGGAGGCTTCCGGTCTCGAGGGAAAGCACCCCCGACATTCCCCCGAGGCACAGGTCGAGGGTCTTGCGCAGGAGGAGCGGCACCAGCTCTTCGGGTTGCCCTTGGAGATCAAAGAGGAGATAGATGTTCTCCCCAAGAATCCCGGCGATGGCGTGACCGCTGTGATCGGTTTTCAGGACCCCCTGGGAAAAGAGCGTCCCCGGAGCCAGGGCTCGCTCCGTTCCCGGCCTCAGCCCCCAGGAAAAGACCGCGGGGATCTCGACGCTGGGGATGATGGGCCAGAGGCCGAACCCGTGAAGTCGGGTCGGCAGGGCGAAGATGTGCAGATGCAGGCCGCCGCCCCGCCGCGGAGGGGAGAGGTGGCTTGCCGGGGCATAGGCGTGCATGGGACTCCCGAGGGCCACCGCGTACTCTTCGAGGACGGACTCGAGCAGTCTCGATATGGATCCATGGCCCCGGTCGCCGGATTGCAATCGGATCATCGGGTGCTCTCGTGTCTCCTGGCCGTTTCCAAGGCACTGCCGTTATTTTTAGCACAGGAGAGGCGGGGGAAAAAGGGAAAAGGCAGAATACGTCCACCCAGCCGCCCGTCAGAGGGGCAGGGGAGTGGCCCTGGGGACGAGCGGTGGCATAAGGGAGTCGCGAAACAAAAGCAGATAATTATGCGTCATATAGAAGTGAGGCCCCCTGTCAGAGAGGGGCCATGAGTGGGAAAAAATGTTATGAGAAGGTATGTTGGCAAAGTTCTTGCATTGCGGAAAAGATGCAATCTACGGAACCCCAACCGCTCACTGAGGCTAACTGAGTCATGTTTGTAACAGATGTCATCACGCTCGTGTCGCTCTTATCCCTCGGCGGTATTATCGGACTTGCCGGATTCCGCCGTCTCTTCCGACTGGATCACCTCCGCTGGGAATACATCCGGCAAAACGCCTGTCGCTGGCACCGCTGGCAGACCCTCGAGGAGGGGACCTCGCTCATCTGTGCCCTCTGCGGGAAGCGGAGCCGGCGGCTCAATCCCCCTCCGGACTCCCCTCCCGAAGTGATGTAATCATCGGGGAACGTCTCCCCATAGCTTCCCCCATGCCACGTTCGGTTCACGGTCCCCGTTCGACCCTTTCTCACCTGCTCATCCTCTAGCTCAGCGCCCCGAGCCGCGGTAAGCGAGGGAAGGGGTCAAGCGTCTATTTTTGCTTGGCAAAGCCTGAATAAAACACTATTTTACGCACCTGTTCCAAGGCTAAAGCCGTGTGCGAGGACTGCAGGCCGTTCTGGGGTAAAATGGGTTTATACATTTCCCTTGACAGGGGGAAGTTAAATCTGGTAGGAGAGACCAACCAAAGGCTCTCTAGGCTCTCTGGGGGAAGTGGGCATCGATAGGAGATAAATCCACAAGAGAAAGGGGGGTGATCGCACGCGAATTTCGGGGATGGGCGGAAGGTCAACGTCTCTACGCACGTGTGGCTTAGAAGGGGGGCGAATCTGTCCTCTCTTCTGAAAGGATGGGAGGCGTCAAGATGGCAGACGAACGGCTTCCGAACCGAATAATGTTTCCGATCCTGGGAATCCTCATGAACCTCTGCATGGGGAACCTGTATGCCTGGAGCGTCTTCCGGATCCCCTTGCAGAAGGCATACGGATGGTCGGCTTTTGATGCGACCGTGCCGTTCGCCCTTTCGATCGCGTTCTTCTCGGTTGGGTTGATCTTTGCCGGCCGCTGGCAGGATAAGGTGGGCCCGAGGACCGTGGCAATGGTAGGAGGTGTCCTCGTCGGGGCAGGGTTTATCCTGTCGGGCATGATTGGGAGCACCCTGATGGGCCTCTACGTCGCTTTCGGCGTGATTGGCGGCCTCGGCCTCGGCGCCGCCTACGTGACCCCTCTCGCGGTCACCATCAAGTGGTGGCCCGATCGGCGGGGCCTGATGACGGGCTTGGTCGTGATGGGGTTTGGCGCGGGCGCCATCATCGGCGGCATCGGGGGGCCGCTGCTGATCGCGAACGTAGGCGTCCTGACGACGTTCGTGATCTTCGGGATCATCTTCGGCGCCGTCATCACCTTCTGTGGGGCGCTCCTCCGGAACCCGCCCCCTGGGTACAAGCCGGCAGGCTGGTCGCCCCCGGCACCCGCTCCTGGTGTCAAGGTAGTGAAGTACGACTACTCGTTAGGAGAGATGGTGGCAACCCTCCCCTTCTGGCTCCTGTGGGTTGAGTACCTCATCTCCGCAGGGGTGGGGCTCATCATCATCTCCCAGGCATCCCCCATCGGCCAGGAGGTCGCAGGGCTGACGCCGGTCGTCGCGGGAGGGGCATTGACGATGCTGGCCGTCTTTAACGGGTTAGGGCGGCCGGGCTTCGGTGCGATTTCCGACACGATCGGTCGTAAGAACGCGATGGCCCTGATCTTCGCCATGCACATTGTGGCCCTGCTGTTCATCCTCCCGAACGCGACGACCTTCGCTACGTACGCCTTGGGGGTCTGCGTGGTGGGATTCGCCTTTGGCGGCACGCTGGCCCTCATGCCGGCCTTCACCGCCGACTTCTTCGGGACCAAGAATCTGGGAATCAACTACGGCGGGCTTTTCACCGCCTATGGCGTGGCCGGCGGGGTGCTGAGCCTCTTCGCCATCCAGGTTCGGGTTGCGACGGGCGCCTGGACAAGCGCCTTCTGGTACCTGGTGATCGCGTGCGCTGCGGGGCTCGCCCTGACCTTTATCACCAGGGCGCCGGCCCCGAAGGAAGCTGAGGCAAAGGCGTAAGGAACGTCTCCTGGAAATCGAGGTTGCTCGCATAAGAGGCTCACCGCAAGGTGAGCCTCTTATTGTCTCTTGACTGCTCCGTTCCAGCGAGGTGTCAGGATGAGACAGAAAGCGCTCTACGACATCGGCGAGATACCCCCCCTTGGAACCGTCCCGAAATCGATGCATGCGTACCTCATCCGTCAGGACAGGTTCGGCGAGCCGATCAAGGCCTTTCGGGTCGAGCAGGTCGAGGTCCCATCCATCGAGCCGGATGAGGTCCTTGTCTATGTCATGGCTGCTGGGATCAACTACAACAACGTCTGGGCCGCCCTCGGGAGCCCGGTGGATGTGATCAAGAGCCGCCAGAAGGATCCCGACACCGTCCCCTTCCACATCGGCGGCAGCGACGCCTCGGGCATCGTCTATGCGGTCGGCTCCGAGGTGAAGGGCCTCCGGGTCGGCGACCAGGTGGTGATCCACTGCGGGATGTGGAGCCCTGACTGCCCGGTGGTCCGGTCCGGGGCTGATCCGATGTTCAGCCCCACCTTTCGGATCTGGGGCTACGAAGCCAACTGGGGGAGCTTTGCCCAATTCACCAGGGTCCAGGCCCACCAGTGTCTCCCCAAGCCACCCCAGCTCAGCTGGGAGGCGGCCGCGGCCTATATGCTGTCGGGTGCCACCGCCTACCGGATGCTCCAGGGCTGGCCCGAGCATGCGGTTCGGCCCGGGGACGTGGTCCTGGTCTGGGGTGGGGCGGGCGGCTTAGGGTCCATGGCCATCCAGATTACGAAGGCGGCGGGCGGCATCGCGGTGGCGGTGGTCTCGGGCGACGACAAGGGGAAGTACTGCCAAAAGTTAGGCGCCAAGGGGTACATCAATCGGCGGAAGTTTACCCACTGGGGGATGCTGCCGCACTGGAAGGACATCGAGGCGTATAACCGCTGGCTGGAGGGGGCCCGCGCTTTTGGCAAAGCGATCTGGGATGTTCTCGGTGAACGGAAGAACCCCCGGCTGGTCTTTGAGCATCCGGGCGAGGATACCATCCCGACCTCCATATTCGTCTGCGATACGGGCGGCATGGTGGTGATCTGTGCCGGGACCACCGGCTATACCGCGGGTGTGGACCTGCGGTACCTCTGGATGCGGCAGAAGCGGTTCCAGGGGTCCCACTTTGCCAATGATGAGCAGTGTGGGGCCCTGAACCGGTTGGTCATGGCGGGCAAGGTCGATCCCTGCCTGTCCCGGACCTTTGCCTTCGACGAGATTCCCCTGGCTCACCAGCTCATGCATGAGAACCGCCACCCACCCGGCAACATGGCGGCCCTGGTCGGTGCCCCGCGCCCAGGACTGATGGATGTTCCGTAGTGCCCCGCCCACTCCCTTGTCCGACCAAGCGGTCGCCTTCCGCGACGGGCATGACCCCTACCTCCTTGAGTGTTGCCGACGGGTTTGTGCCCTGTCGGAACGTCGGCCGCGCGAATCAAAGGGCGTCCGGCCCTTCACTCGCGGCACACTGTGGGTCCTCCGGGGTCTCAGCGGGCATCCCGTCCTGAGGACGGCTTGGCGATGATGCACCTGATTTGGCTGGTACCCGGCTTCCCCCTCGTTGGGGTCATCATCAATGGGCTCTTCGGGCGGAGCCACATCCGGGATCGGGCGCACTGGGTCGCAGTCCCCGCCGTCGGCCTCTCCTTCCTCGTCGCCCTCCTGATTGCCCTCCAGGTGTTTGCCGGCCAGACCCTGGATCTGGACCTCTACCCCTGGCTGGTCGCCGGGAATTTCCAGGTCCCCGTCGGGTTCCTGGTGGACCCCCTCTCGACGGTGATGATGCTCACCGTGACCTTCGTGGGCTTGCTGATCCATGTCTACTCTGTCCGATACATGCAGGGAGACCCCGGCTACCCCCGCTACTTCACCTACCTGAACCTCTTCATGTTCGCCATGCTCATCCTGGTCCTGGCCAACAACTACCTCCTCATGTTTCTCGGCTGGGAAGGGGTGGGGGTCTGTTCGTATCTCCTGATCGGCTTCTGGTATGAGCGGAAGAACGCCAGCGATGCGGCGAACAAGGCGTTCATCGTGAACCGGGTCGGGGATGCAGGGTTCCTCCTGGGGCTGTTCCTGATCTGGACGACCTTCGGATCCCTGAAGTACGCCGAGGTCTTCGCCAGGGCCGAGCAGGTGCTGGGTGCAGGCTCCACGTTGGCCACCGTGATCACCTTGGCCCTTTTCGTGGGGGCCATGGGCAAGAGTGCCCAGCTTCCTCTCTCCGTCTGGCTGCCGGATGCCATGGAGGGCCCTACGCCGACCTCAGCCATGATCCATGCGGCCACGATGGTGACGGCAGGGGTCTACATGGTTGTCCGATCGAGTCCCCTGTTTAACCTCGCCCCTGACACCGCAAACCTCGTGGCGGTGGTCGGAGCCCTGACCGCCATTTTTGCCGCCAGCATCGGTTGCGTGCAGAACAGCATCAAGCAGACCCTCGCCTACTCCACCATTAGCCAGCTGGGCTTCATGTTCCTGGCGGCAGGGCTCGGGGCCTACGCGACCGCCATTTTCCACCTCTTCACCCATGCGTTCTTCAAGTCGCTCCTCTTCCTGGGAGCGGGGTCGGTGATCCAATCCCTCCATGGCGAACACGATGTGCGGCGCATGGGGGGGCTGGCACCTCATATGCGGCTGACGGCGTATGCCTTCCTGATCGGGGCTCTGGCCACTGCCGGCGTCTTTCCCCTGGCCGGCTTTTGGTCGCAGCGCGGGATCTTCTTGGCCGCCTTCAACAGCGGGCGCTATTTCCTCTGGGTCTTGGCGCTTTTCGCGGCATTCCTCATCGCCTTCTACATGTTTCGGCTCTATTTACTCACCTTTGCCGGGCACTACCGGGGGGATACCCACGCAATCCATCATCTTCGCAAGGCCCCCACCAATCTGTGGGTCCCCTTGGTCATTCTCGCCTTTCTTGCGGTGGCAGCAGGGTTCGTGGGGGTGACTCCGGAACACGGGGGCCTCCATAATTTCTTGGGTCAAGGGCTCACTCAAGGAATCCGGGGAGGCAATGCACCGTTGCCAGCGATCATGCTCCTCCTCCCGCTGGGGGTGGCAGCGGCGGGGATCGGGCTTGCCTATCTCTCGTACCTCCAGTGGTGGGAGCTGCCGTTTCGCTCGTCGACGCTTTATGTGGTTCTCTTTCGTCGGTACTTCCTGGACGAGATCTACTCCGCGATCTTCCTGGTAGGATTCCGTCGAGTCTGCCACCTTCTCTGGAGGATGGATGGCAGATTGATCGATGGGACCGTGAACCAGGTCGTCTCATTCGTCGTGGGCGCAGCGCGCGCCTCGTCCAGGATCGACGAGCGGGTGATCGATGGGGCGGTGAACCAGATCGCCTCTTTGGTTGGAGGGACAGGGAGAGTCTCGTCCAGGATCGATGAGCGGGTGATCGATGGGGCCGTGAATCAGGTGGCGCATTTCGTCGCGGGGACAGCGATGGCCTCGGCGAGGATCGATGAGCGGGTGATCGATGGGGCCGTGAATCAGGTGGCGCATTTCGTCGCGGGGACAGCGATGGCCTCGGCGAGGATCGATGAGCGGGTGATCGATGGGGCGGTGAATCAGGTGGCGCATTTCGTCGGCGGCACGGCGATGGCCTCGACCGAGGTCGATGAAGAGGTGGTCGATGCGAGGGTCGATTGGGTGGCTGAGCTGAACCAGACCGTGTCCGATATCATGCGACGCCTCCAGACCGGGTTGATCCAGAATTATTTGCTGGCCATGGCCTTGGGGATCTTTTTGGTCGCGTGCTTGTATATCATCTTTCGATAGTGCGATCTGCGGGCCTGCTGGCTGAGGCCGGCCTCCCGCGGCTTTTCCATGGGAGAGAGCGAGGCAGAGGCAGTGGAGCAGGAGAATCAACAGCGCTTCCGGTGGCTTGATTTTCTTCGTGGGCCCGAGGGCAGGAAAGGGCCGGCCGGCGAGGAGCGAGACCGCCTCCGATCGCAGGTGGCTCGCGCGAGTAAGGTCTTACCTCCCAAGGGACCGATTCACGGCTTTGTCGCGCAGAATCCCTTGCAAGGGCTTGAGTATCTCCCCTTTGACCGCGCGGTCCCCCAGGCCCAGCGTCTCCTGGGAGGCCAGGGGTACCTCTCGAACGATGCGTTCCGCCGGCTCTATGGGTGCGGGAGGATCACGCGAGACGGTCTCGGGCGAGCTGTGGAGGCGCACGCCCCCCACCTGACCATGCGGCCCCCGATAGAGGTGCGCGGGCGGCGAGTGGAGGCGCGCGATGTCTGTCTCGCCCAGCTCCTACATGAAGTGACCCCCCTCCCGCATGGCACCCTCCGCTGGCAGGTGTTTCATGCGAAGGCGACCAGGCGCCTCCGCCAGGATGTGCCGCCAGAGACCCGGTCGACGCTCCTGCAGCGGGCGGCGCACGATCTCGAGACCACGCTCGCGCGGCTCGGGGAGGAGTGGACCCTGGCGGAGTGGGTCCATGCCCATACGACCCTCGATCTCGCGGGCCACATCCGTGAGCGCATCGGTGAGGCGCTGCGCACCGCCGGCGCTGGTAGGATGACGCAGATCGCGCCCACGCCCCGGGACCACAGCTATCGTTGCCTGGACGATCTGCAGATCCCACAATCCCAGCAGGCCAGCTACCTGTACTCGATCGAGAAGCACTACAGCATGCTCTGGGAGACTGACCGGAACGCCCCGGTCACGCGCGAAGAATTCGTAGCCCTGTGGCTCCATGAGGAACGACAGCTCCTCCGGAGCCTGCCACGCCGATTGCTCGGGAGCGGGGGGTCCCTCCCGGCCATCGCACGTCACTGTCGGCAGGATCTCGAGCGCTATGCGGTCTCAGCGCTCTGGGCCGCGGTCCTGATGAAGCTCGGCCTCGCGGACCCGGTGGCCTTCCAGGATCAGGAGGCACGCGTAGCGGAGGCCCAGCAGCAACAGCTCCTCGCGGTGGCGCGGGATGGCTTGCCGGAGCGCGACCTCCGCGCCGATCTCGTGCGAAGCGCCCGGGAAGCCCTGGAGCGGGACATCGAGCGAATTGGTCCGGAGTGGACAGTGGGGGGGGTGTGTCACAGACTCACCGGGACACATATCACCGGGGCGATCAATGACCAGATGATCCGATGGTGTGCCGCGTTCCTCGATGAGGGGTTGGCCGGGTGGCCGATGCCCGACCGGGAGCGGGGATTTTACGGGGCGTGGCGGCAGCTGGCCGAGCGGGATCTGACCTGCTGGTTCCTGGGGGTCAAAGGCTCCAGCAAGAAAATTCGCCAGCTCCCTTCTCATCCGGAAGATGCCGTGATCCAGAGCCTCCGGACCATGGGAGTCCCGGAAAAATTCTGGACCGAGTATCTCACCCTCCACCTCGCCGCCCTCCCCGGCTGGGCCGGCATCATCGGGTGGCGCGAGACCCACCCGATCTACGAAATGCAGCAGCATCATCCGATCGACCTCACGCAATATCTGGCCGTGCGGCTCTTCTACGAAGTGGAGCTCGTGTGCACCCTCTGCCGCGAGGAATGGGACATCGAGGGGACAGTCCCGGCGCTCACCGCCTACTTCCTGGCCCACCCGGGCGAGTACGTTGCCCGATCCCAGGCTGCGGCAGGGGGTTTGCCGGACCTGATGGCGGGCGGGGTCGTGCAGACGGCCCAGGGGAGGATCGCCCTCAACTGGGACGCCTTCACCCATCGGGGCTACGGGGATATGCGGAGGGCGAAGGGCCTGAGTCAGGAGGACCAGTGGTTCCGGTTTGCGGAGATGCTCTACGCCGACCGCGAGGGCGGAGGGGAAGAGCAGCACGCGATCGAGAGGGTCTACCACGATGCCTGGCGGCTCTTTCACCTCGCCCAGATCCTGGGGCTTTCGGCCGAGGACATCCGAGCGCTTCCGCCCGAGGCGCTGGATAGCCTGCTTGGTCTCCTCGATGAGCTGCCGCCAGCCACCCATGGGCCCATCTGGCTTGAGGCGTTTGAGACCCACTACCGGGACCAGCTCCTGACACTACTCGGCCAGCATCAGCGGATACCCGAGCGAAAAGGCCGGCCGCGGGCCCAGCTGGTCTTTTGCCTGGATATGCGGGAAGAGGGCATGCGACGCCATGTGGAGGCCCAGAGCGAGGAATACGAGACCCTAGGCACCGCCGGCTTTTTCACCATGCCGATGATCCTGCGCCCTCTCGCGACCGGGATCGCGAAGCCCTCGTGCCCCATACCCATCGACCCCAGGCACACGGTGGTCGAACGACTCCGCGTGGACCAGGGCGCTCGGGAGGCGCGTCACACACTTCGGAAGAAGTGGAAAGAGGCGCTGCACGGGATCTACCATCGCCTCGAAACCAACTTTGCGACGGCCTACTCCCTGATCGATTTCTTGGGAGTTCCCTTCGGAATCACCGTCATGGGCAGAACCCTGCTCCCCCGGAAGTCGCGCGTCCTGACAGCGACCCTCCGTGACAGGCTCATCCCCCCCGTGCGGACCTCTCTCCGCGTAGAGAGGCCGACGGAGGACGAAAGGCGGGAGGAGCTGGCTGCCCACGAGCTGCGAGCAAACGGCCTGGATGCTCGCCACCATGCCGCTCGACTCGCGGAGTTCGACGCCCTGGGTTTCTCGCTGAAAGAGCAGACCGATCTGGTCGAGGCGCAATTGCGGATGATCGGCCTCACGAACGGCATGGCTCGTCTCGTCCTCTTCTGCGGGCACGGGTCAACCACGGAAAACAATCCATACGCGGCCGCCTATCATTGCGGGGCCTGCGGGGGCAGCCGGGGAGGGCCCAACGGTCGCGCGATCGCCGCCATGCTGAATAGTCCTCGGGTGCGAGCCGTGCTGGCCGAGCGCGGGATACGCACCCCGGAGGACACCTATTTCCTTGGGGCGGAACATGATACGGCGGCCGACCGCTTCACCTATTTCGATGCCGAAGAGCTCCCGCCCACCCATCGGGAAGAGTTTCGCCGCCTGGCGCACGATTGCATGCAGGCCTGCGGAGGGCACGCCCGGGAGCGCTGCCGGCACCTGCCCCTTGCGCCAGAAAATCCGACCCCGGAACAGGCGCTCCGCCACGTGCACACTCGAAGCGTGGACTGGGCCCAGGTGTATCCCGAGTGGGGTCACGCCAGATGTGCGGTGATGCTGATCGGCCGGAGGGACTTGACCCGGGGGCTCTCCCTGGATCGGCGCGTCTACCTCCAAT
Organism: Methylomirabilales bacterium (SeqCode); assembly: GCA_050732295.1. GTDB lineage: Bacteria > Methylomirabilota > Methylomirabilia > Methylomirabilales > CSP1-5 > CSP1-5. Next base: position 6,209 of record JBOHQS010000024.1, on the reverse strand, counting down.
CCTACGACCCGGACCAGGACCCCGATGGAACCATTCTGGCAGAAATCATGGCTGCCTTTATCCCGGTGGTGCGCGGGATTGCTTTGGACTACTATTTTTCTTACGTGGACAGTGGGATCAACGGTGTCTTCGGCGCTGGGACAAAGGCGATCCACAATGTGGTAGGCCTCATCGGGGTGATGCAGGGGGCCGGGAGTGATCTGCGACCGGGGTTACCCGCTCAAGGCGTGGCGCCCCTGCATGAGCCGATGCGGCCCCATCTGATTATCGAAGCAGAGCCGGCGAGGGTGAGCTCCATCATCGCGCAGTACAAAGTCCTCAAGGATTTGTTTGAAAATGAGTGGGCGCATTTGATCGCCTGGAATCCGCAGACCGGGGACTTCCTAGGCTATACGCGGGATGGGGTCTGGCAGAGTCTTGGGCCGAGAGAGGGCGCAGGCGCCAGCGGTCTCGGCTAGCCCCTTTTCGTGCCCTGCTTCCTGCGGTCCAGCTCCTGTGCGTACCCCGCCAGCTCCTCATCGAGCCGGGCATTCTCGATGGCGATGGCGGCCTGGGCGGCGAAGGTCTTGAGGAGTTGGATCGTTTCCGGCGGGATGGCCTTTTGGCTGGCTTTGTTGTCGGCGCCGAGGACCCCGATCGCCGCCCCTCTGACGACGAGGGGCACGATCACAAAGCAGCGCGACCGGAACGCCCTGATCTCTGAGTAAGGCGGGGCGAGGCGCCACTCCTCGGGCACCGGACCCGAGCCGTCCCAGGCGATATCCTTCCGCTCCAAGAAGGCCTTCACCATCCCCCCGCCCTCTGATCCCACCGGGACGTAAATCTGCTCGAGGGGCTCGTCCACTCCCAGGGAGGCCACGGCGCTGAGGCGCGTCCCCTCGGGGTTGGCGAGGAGGATATTCATCCGGTCGAAACCGAGCACCGTCTGCGCCCCCTTCAAGATGAGGTCGAGATTTGCCTGGAGCGACCGGCGCTCCTGCATGGCCAGGCCCAGGCTGTACAGCTCCTCGAGCCGCCGCTTCGAGTTCGTCAGGTCGGAGAAGAGCCGGGCATTCTCGATGGCAATGGCGGCCTGGGCGGCGAAGAGGGCGAGGAGATCGCGGTCCTCATCGGTAAAATAATGCCAGGTCCCCTCGTTGTTGATGGTGAGCACCCCCACTAGCCGGTCGTGGTAGAGAAGGGGCTCGGCGATTGCGGCGGTGAATCCGCCCCGCTCCACGATAAGGGAGCTGGCGTATGGCGAGGTGTCATAGTTGCTCACCATCATCCCCTGGCGGCGCTGGGCTACGGTCCCCACCATCTCCTCTCCCAGCCTGAGGGGCTTCCCTCGCGTCCACTCCCCGAGGCTGTACACGGCCTCCGGCGAGAGGACTTGCGCCTTCTCGTCCCAGAGATAGACGGCGCCCGACACGACTCCCACCAGCGTTGCCGCCCGCCGCGTGATGAGGCCCAGGAGGGTCTTGCAGTCCAGCTCCCTGGTGATTTCCAAGGTCATGGCCCGGAGCGCCTGCACCTGCTTCGTTCGCTTTCCCAGCTCTCTCTCCGCCCGCATGCGCTCCGTGACATCGAGGGCGACGACGCGCACGATCGGCTCCGCCAGGTCTTCGGTCCGGAGAGAATTGCGGTACTCCAGGACCCTTTCCTCCCCGCTCCGGGTGAGGACCTTCATAAACCCCTCGGCATACCCCTCCTTCAGGACCTTGTCGAGGTAGGCATCGAATAGGTCGACCACATCCGAGCCGAGGAAATCACTGAGTCGGCGGCCGAGCAACTCCTCCGCTCGCTCATAGCCCAGGTGCCGGACCACGGCCAGGTTGACCGTCAGCAGTTTCCCCTCTCGATCATGGGTACAGATGAGAATCTCGCTGTGTTCCACCAGGTCCCGGTAGCGTTCCTCGCTTTGCCGCACCGCCTCCTCTGCCCGCTTGTGCTCGGAGATGTCCCGGGCAATCGTGGAGGCGCCCGTAATTTGGCCGGTGGCGTCCCTGATGGGGGCGACGGAAAGGGAGACATGGATGCGCGTGCCGTCTTTCCTGATTCGCACGGTTTCGTAATGATCAACCCGCTTCCCCCGCCTGACCTTCTCGAGAATCTGCGTGGGCTCATCGGGACGCTCGGGCGGGACCAGGAGAGAGACCCGCTGCCCGATCACCTCCTCTTCCGCGTAGCCGTAGATCCTCTCGGCAGCCGGGTTCCAGCTGACGATGACGCCATCGAGCGTCTTGCCGATGATGGCGTCATCCGAGGACTCCACGATCGCCGCCAATCGCGAGAGCGTCTCCCCCGCCCGTTTCAATTCGACGATTTTCTCGTGCAGTTCTCGGTTGGCCGCCACCGCCTCCTTGGCAATGCGCCGGGCCGTCCGAAGGACGAACACCATGAAGGCGATCAACCCCACCACGAGAAATACGGCGATCATCTCTGCCTCGCGGACCAGTGGTTCCGCGAGGCTGGCCGTCTGGAGTCCGGGGGGAAGGGGGGATCGGTTCTCCGCGGCGAAGGCCGCGGAAGCGGTCGCCAGCAGCAGGCAGAATAGCACAGCACCGCGAGTGAACGCCCGAGACATCGATGAGCCCTCCTGGTTGACACGACAGAACGCAGTGATCACCTGTGAATCTCCCCGCTCGCACGCCCTCGACCACGAGCCGTATTAAATGAGCCTGGCAGGCTTTGACCATCACAAGTATAAAGCTTTGCCGTGGAAGGGTAAAGAGTTTTTGGACACCGTTTTCTTGCTTGCCAAGCCCAGGCCCTCGGGGTATAATCCGCCCGACATTACCCCCCCGTTTCGCTCATATCGAGCTTTGCCCTATCACGAGTTGTGTGTCGTCCTCCTTCCCCGCCTCGACCGAGGAGGAAGATCATGGACACACCCCAGACGGATCTCAAGAAAACCCCATTGAACGCGGTCCACCGGCAGATGGGAGCCCGCATGGTCCCCTTTGGCGGGTGGGACATGCCGGTGCAGTACTCGGGTATCCTGGAGGAGCACCGAGCCGTGCGGGGGGCTGCCGGCCTTTTCGACATCAGCCACATGGGCGAGATTGAACTCAAGGGCCCGGCCGCTTTGGCCGCGGTGCAGTCCCTCGTGACGAGCGATGTTTCCAGGCTCCAGGTGGGCCAGGTCCAGTATGCGGCGTTGTGTTACGACAACGGGACGTTCGTGGACGACCTGACGGTGTACAAGCTGGCCGACGACCACTTGATGCTCACCGTCAACGCCTCCAATATCGAGAAGGACCATGCCTGGATTGCGGAGCGGGTCAAGGGGCGGGCGGAGGTCAGGAATATCAGTGACGAAACCGCCCTCATCGCTGTGCAGGGCCCCAAGGCACCCGAGATCCTCCGGAAGCTGACCCGCGTGGATCTCAGCCAGATCCGATATTACTGGTTCCAGCGGGCGAAGGTGCTGGACGTGGACGCGATCATCTCCCGGACCGGGTACACGGGAGAGGATGGGTTCGAGATCTATCTCGATCCCCGTCACGCAGAGACCCTCTGGTGGCGCCTCATGGAGGTGGGGAAACCGTACGCGTTGCTCCCGACAGGTCTCGGGGCGAGGGATACCCTCCGCCTCGAGGCCAAGATGGCGCTGTACGGCAATGATATTGATGACAAGCACACGGTCCTGGAGGCGGATCTCGGCTGGATCGTTAAGTTCGAGAAGGGGGAGTTCATCGGCCGGGCGGCACTCCAGAAGCAGCAGGCGGCGGGGCTCGGCCGGAAACTCGTGGGGTTCGAGATGGTGGGCCGCGGGATCGCCCGCTCGCATTACAAGATCGTCAAGGACGGCCAAGAGATCGGCGAAGTCACCAGCGGCGGCCCCTCTCCGACCCTGGGCAGAAACATCGGCCTGGGGTACGTCGCCATCGCGCATGCCAAGATCGGAACCGAAATTGACATCCTGATCCGGGCCGAGCCGGTCCGGACCAGGATCGTTCCTACGCCTTTCTATAAGCGTAAGAGATAGCAGTTCATGGTTGAGGGTTCATGGTTCATGGACCCTGAGCTCTTGACCCTGAACCCCGAACACTGAACTCTGAACCAAATCGGGGGGGGGCATTATGAGCGTACCGGAGGGGCTCAAGTACACCCGGGAACACGAATGGGTCAAGGTCGAGGGGGATAAAGGACGAGTCGGGATCACCCACTATGCCCAGGATCAGCTGGGGGATGTGGTGTTCGTCGAGCTGCCGAAGAAGGGACGGAAGCTACGCCAGATGGAAACCTTTGGGGTGGTGGAATCGGTGAAGGCGGTCTCCGATCTCTTCTCTCCGGTCGGCGGGGAGGTGGCAGAGGTCAATGGTGAGCTCGAGCGGAAGCCGGAGCTCGTCAACGCCGACCCCTACAGCGGAGGCTGGATGATCCTGGTCAAGATCGCCAACTCCAAGGAGCTGAACAATCTCCTCTCCGCGTCGGAGTACACCGCGTACCTGAAGAAAGCTGGAGGAGGGCACTGATGCGATACATTCCCAATACCGATGCCGACTGCAGGGCGATGCTCCAGGCGATCGGCGTCCGTTCGGTGGAGGAGCTGTTCGGGGATATTCCGCCCGCCGTCCGCTTGAAGCGTCCGCTGAAGGTGCCGCCGGCCATGTCCGAGTCCGAGGTGGGGCGACATCTCAGGGCGCTGGCGGCTGTCAATGCCGACGCCGACCGCTACAGCATGTTCCTCGGCGCCGGCTGTTACAACCATTTCAGCCCGGCCATCATCAATCATCTGGTCTTGCGCGGGGAGTTCCTGACCCCATACACCCCGTACCAGCCCGAGGTCTCTCAGGGGACGCTGCAGGCCCTGTACGAGTACCAGAGCCTGGTCTGTCTGTTGACCGCCATGGAGGTGAGCAACGCCAGCATGTACGAGGGGGCGTCGGCGACGGCCGAGGCGGTCCTGATGGCCCAACGGGTCACGGGCCGCAACGAGGTGGTGTTGGCGCGGGCGGTCCATCCCGAGTACCGGATGGTTGCTCGGACCTATGCCTCGCAGCTGGGGATCTCGTTCCGCGAAGTCCCCTTCACCGAGGCGGGCGTGACCGACCCCACCCAGGTCCGGAAGGCGCTGGGCGAGAAGGTGGCCTGTCTGGTGGTGCAGTCCCCCAACTTTTTCGGCGGCATCGAGGACCTACCGCAGCTCGCGGAGGCAGCCCACGCGGTGGGAGCCCTGCTGGTCGTCGCGGTGGCTGAACCGGTCGCCCTCGGCCTTTTGAAGCCGCCGGGTGAGTGCGGGGCCGATATCGTCACTGCCGAAGGAGCGGGGCTGGGGACGGGGTTGAACTACGGCGGGCCGGCCGTCGGCTTCTTCGCGACCCGGGAGAAGTTCATCCGGCACATGCCTGGGCGGTTGGTGGGCCAGACGGTGGACCGTGAGGGACGGACCGGGTTTGTCCTGACGCTGGCGACTCGCGAGCAGCATATCCGACGGGAGAAGGCGACTTCCAATATCTGTACGAGTGAGTCACTGATCGCCAATATGTCGGGGATGTACATGGTGACCATGGGTCCACAGGGCCTGCGGGAGGTCGCCCTGCTGAACCTGCGCAAGGCGGCGTACGCCAAGGAGCAGCTGGCGAAGGTCCGCGGGTTCAGCGTCCGCTTTACGGGCCCGACGTTCAACGAGTTTGTCCTGCGCACCAAGAAGAAACCGGGCGAGGTTCTCACAGGTCTCCTCAAGCGGCAGATCATCGGCGGCTTGGACCTGGGGCGGTTCTACCCGGAACTCAAGGATTGCCTCCTGGTCTGTGTCACGGAGCAGAACAGCCGCACCGAGATCGACGCGCTGGCCAAGGCGCTGGGAGGTGGGCGATGAGCGGCACCGGGAACATGGTCGGCACGCGGGGGCTGATCCTCAATGAGCCGTTGATCTTTGGGCAGGGCTCGCCGGGACGGGTGGGTTACTCGCTCCCGCCGAGCGACGTGCCGGAGAAGAAGGCCGAGGCCTTGATCCCCAGGCGGCTCCTCCGGGACGGCATCCCCGGCTTGCCCGAAGTGAGCGAGGTCGACGTGATCCGCCACTACACCCGCATCTCGCAGTGGAACTACTGCGTGGACCTAGGGTTCTACCCGCTGGGCTCCTGCACGATGAAGTACAATCCCCGGATCAACGAGGACATGGCACGCCTCCCCGGGTTCGCCAAGGCGCACCCGTACCAGCCCGAGGAGCTCACTCAGGGCGCCCTCCAGCTCATGTGGGAGCTGGAGCAGTACCTGGC
>JBOHQS010000023.1:0-20957 GCA_050732295.1 Methylomirabilales bacterium (SeqCode) | reverse complement strand
ACCGACCTCGGCATCGGCCCGATCGGTCGGGCTCTTCAGGGTCGCGGCCACTGCCAGGGCCTTCTGATAGGTCCCCTGCGCTTCTCTGAAATTGCCGAGCAGCCTCAGGCAGTGGCCCTGAGCGAGCAGGCACTGGAAGAGTCCTTGTGGGTCCCCGGAGCGCCGGAAGAGCGGTACGGCGTCGCGATAGGATGCGAGGGCCTGGGTAAACATGCCGGCCCGTCGCTCCTTCTCTCCCCGGGCAAAGAGGATCGCTGGCCTTTCGGAGCGCATGATCCCTCCTGGAACCACGTCTACCACAGGAAAATAGCTCTTGACAAGGCGAGACCGGATCGCTCGCCTGACCCCGCATTTCGTGACCGGAGTGTAGTTGGCCGGATCGAGCTCTGGTGAGAAAGGGCCCCGAGATCTTCGGGGCCCCTTTGCTTTTGTCGCCGGCCTGCCTGAGGAATCGGCTGGGTGTGGTCCTGGACCGGCGATTCAGAGCTGCTCTGTGAATTCAGCGATCTCGGTGATCCTGACGCCCTCCACGACGACATCGGGAGCATAAACGACCTCGTCGGCGCCCCAGGCAAAGGTGCCCGTTCGCTCCTGCCCCACGCCTGTAATGCTCTTGAGGACCCTCTGGATGTTGTCATTGATCCGGACCGTGTTGGGCTTGAGGGGAGCGGCGAGCTTTCCGTCCTTGATGAAGAAGGAATCCGCGATGACAGTGCAGGTGAAGTCCCCGGCGGCCAGCCCATTGATCGGGTAGGTGTACCAGGTCCGACCGATGTAGAGGCCGTTTCCCACCAGGCGGAAAAGTTGCCGCGCACTCAAGGGCCTCTTCCCCTGAAGCACGACATTGGTCCCGGCGATCCTGGGCGGCCGGTTGAAGTGGCGGCCACCCTCCGCTCCGCGGCGAAAACCGTTTCGGGGGACGAGCGCCTTTCGGCCTCGACGGGGGTCAATGCCGAGTTTTTCTCTTCCGTGGGGATCGCGGAGGAGGCGCTCGGTTTCGTAGGCGTTGCTCAAGAGACCGACCAGGACCCCCTTGCGGATGAGGTCGGTGCGACCGGTTGGAAGCCCCTCACAGGTAATGCCTTTACTGGCAACGAGCCCTCGGGCGGCCCCGTGATCATACAGGCTGACCTCAGATGATGCGACCCGCTGGCCCAGTCGCCCCTGAAAAGGGGAACTCCCTGCGTAGAAGGTCCTGGCGGTGAGGCCGGGAATGATCAGGTGGGTCATGAGGTCCGTGACCGCCTGTGGACCGAGGATCACTCGGTAGCTTCCCGACCGGACGCGGATGCCACCGACAGCGGCAATGGCGGCCCGGGCCGCCTGGACCCCGGCCTTTTCGGTCAGGTCGCTCAGGCGCCGACCCGTCGCCCACCCACTCCCCTTGGCCTGGAAACGTTCGACCATGGCGGTGAGAAACGTGAGACAAAAGGCGGATTCATCCGTCTGAACTCGGGGAAGCCTGGTCGAGCCGATGGCGATGCGCTCCTGAACGATGGACACGTCCCCGCTCAGAATGAGACCCAGGGACGAGATCTGCCGCCGTCCCCCGGCCACCTCGGCCAGGCGGCGAGAGCTGAGGAAGGTCCGCAGCGCTCCCCGGATGGCCTTCCAACCGACCCTGACGAGATCCGTGTCGCGGAGGTTCATGAGCCGGGCATCATGGTAGCGCGTGAGGGTTCGCGCTTCTCCCGTCGGTTGAGGCAGCGAGACGAATTCGGGGTCCGGGACCGCCGACTGTCGTGCCTTCGCAAGGGCCTGCCACACCCCCTCAGCCGTGAGATCACTCGGCTCGCTCCCGAATCCGACGTGGACCCCTGTTGGGGTTCGGAAGACCGCCCGGATGCCGATGCCATAGGCCAGGGTGGACTTGGGTTCCTCGGCACCGTTACAGGGCAGGTGAGAAGTGTAATGGAGTCGCGTGAGCAGGTGTTGGTTGGACGCAGCAAAGACTTCGGCCTCCCGGACATCCTCGACAGATCTCAGCACCGCCAAGGCCTCGTGGACTGCCCGCTCCAAGCGTTCCCGGGAGATCATCGGCCTCCTCCGGTGAGGCGCGCCAACCCCCGCATGGTGGGGCCGCCATTCCCCACCCGCTTCGTCTGCATCGGTTGCCCCTTCCCACAGTGCGGGATGGGGAAGAGGCGGAAGTCCTTTCCCACCGCATCGACCGACATGAGGTAATCCCTCGAGTCGGCCATGATCCCTCCGTCTCGGTAGAGCTGCCCGAGCTCACCCCGGCGCACCGCATAGACCTTCCGGGCGGAGATGCGGAAGTTCTCGCGGGACTCGGCGATCGAGGGGATCTTGTGGCTGACCACGTAGTATCCCGTCTCGACCTCGTGGAGGATGTCCTCGGGGTGGCGGTCGCCGGGGGCAAAGACCGTGTTCGACATGCGGATCAGCGGGACGAGGAAGGCCTCGGTCGCCTTCGCGTGGCCGTTCGGGGGTGCGCCCAGGATCGCCGCCGTCTGGCGGCTGTTCATGAATCCCTGGAAGATGCCCTGATCGATATGGATCACCCGCCTTCCGGGGGTCCCCTCATCGTCATACCGGTAGTGCCCGTAGCCAGGTAGCCCGGGGTCGGAGTAGGCCGTGATCAGAGGTGAGGCAATCCGGCGGCCGATCTGGTGGGTGGCAAGGTCCTGGAGAAGCCACGAGCGGCCGGCATAGGCGGTTTCCATCTTGAGAGCGCGGTCCAGCTCCGTGGGGTGGCCGACGATCTCGTGGCAGAGGAGCGCATTGAAGTGGGGGTCGGTGACGACCACGACCGGATCGGGAGTGGTCGGACACGGAGGGGCGGAACAGAGGGCGAGCGTCTCCCGGGCCAGTTCACGCGCAAAGGTCGCCAGGTTGGGCGCGTGGATCGGATCTTCCGCCACCCCGTGACGGAGCACCTCGAATCCCCGCTGATGGCCGATGGCATCCCAATTCTCCTGCACGACCCCGTTCTGCTCCGCCACCACGGCCACGCCCCCCTCGGTCAGCGCCGTGGCCTGGTCGATGAGAGCCCCCTCGGAGCTCGCAAAGAGCTGCCGGCAGAGCCCGGTGAGACTGGTCACCTGGTTGTACCGGATGGCGCGGTTGAGCCCGGTCAACGCCCGGGAGACCTCGGTGGTGTACCGGATGATCTCCGCAAGGGGCACCGACCGCGGATCGATCTCGAAGTGGGCGGCGACAGTCTCCTGTCGGACATCGATGGGGGCGAATGCGGTGTTCGTGAGGCTCTGACCCAGGCCGGCTATTTGCCGTTTCAGTGCGGTCTTCTGAGACGCGTTCGCACCGGCGCGTGCGGTGGCATGGCCGAGTCCTTCGCGCACGATCTCCGGGAGTTTCGCGAGTTCCCCTGCCCCCAGCTGCCGGCCGTAGTAGCCGGCGGCAACGATCTTGCCGCCGGCCACGACCCGGATACCGAGGCCCACCGTGGCGTCCCGGCCGCCGTGCTTCGATTGCCCGTTCTCGGCAGTCGCGTGCTGTCCCTCTCTCACGGCGAGACGCAGGTCGGCATACACGAGGCCCCGGAACGCCTTTCGGGCACGGCGCATGGACGTGGCAATGTCGGCCTTAACCTTGTCGAGGATCTCGATCGTGATGGCTGCGGCCATGCGTCCTCCTGTCCCTGTCCCTCCGACCGGCCACTCAGGATTGCCCGATGGTCACCAGGTCCCTGATGGCGTCACAGATGATCGGGCCGATCCCGATCACCTCCCTTGAGCTCCTCCACGAACTGGAATGGGCGGCGGCGTTCCTGAGGCAGGCCTACGATAGCGCGGCAGACCGATGTTGTCAAAAGCCTCGACCGGCGCTCTCCATCCAGATCCAGGGAGTCGCTTGGGTTACACCGGTGGAGTCATGTGGGCTCGGCGTCGGATCGGACCGGGACGAGTCCCTCCTGTTCGATGAAGGGCTTGAACTTTGTGTAGAGGTCGAGGAGCTTGGCCTTGTAATATTCGACATGCTCATCCGGCCGCTTTGGGTCCCACTGGGAGGCCAGCTTCGCCGCCTCGTGGACCTTGACCTTTCCCCCGTGCCCCGTGACATAGTACGAGATCTGATCACCCGGCTGGTAGGGCCGCGCCGACTTCAGGGCGAGTTCATAGGGGGCGGCGGGGTTTCGTTGCTTGCGCTTCACCTTCTGCTGGTAACTCTCCAGGGACTCCTGCAGGGTTTCCGTCTTCATGAACATCTGGACGGGCAAGCGGTGAGCCTCGAAGTCCTTGAGGTAGCGGTCGGTCAGCTCCTTTACCCTGTCCCGCTCTCCCTGCAGGAGCAAAAGCATCATTGCCTCCATCCACTGCCGCTGGAACAGCTCGAGCCCGCGGGATCTGAGCCCGGAGCCCTTGATGATGAGCTTTCCCTGCTGGTCCAGCAAGGCGTAGTTTTTCATCTTGTAGCTGAACATGGATCGGTACCGGCCGGCGAGCTCGAGGCGGATCCCTTCCGGCAACGTCCCCGCCAGGTCATCGAGCAGTTGGCTCTCCGCGTCCGGTCGCATCCCATCCGGGAGGGTGAAATAGAGGCCGTCGGTGTCGACCTCGATGATCCGGCACCCGCGACCCTCCAACCAGTCTACGATTCCCCTGATCAGATCCCGGCCGATGCTGGTGACCCGATTCGCCTGCGCGAAATCGTTGAAGTGGCCCATGTCAAAGCCCAGGTAGCCGTAGAAGGAGTTGATCAGGATCTTGAAGGTGGACTGCAGGGCATCGAGATAGACCCGCTCCTCCTCGCGGGCCGCCTGGCGCGCCCGCCGCTTGGCGTCGACCCGGAAGTCGCGCAGGTCCTGGAGGAGTCTGGGAAAGATTCCCAGGGTGTCCTTGGCTGGGAAACACCGGGAGTGCAGCATGATCGAAGGGTACAGCGAGGTGACGTCGCAGTGGAGGATGTGCCGGGCCACCCCCTGGTACCGGATATCGGTGTACCCCCCAACGACCTCGGTCCCGGCAGAGGGGGCCGGAATCGCATGCCGCTGGCGGAGGTATTCCCGGATGAGCAGGGCATCGATCTTGGTCGCGTTGCCCCGCAGGATGGCGTTCTGGTAGCTCAAGGGAAAGATCTGCGCCTGGACGAAATAGCTCGGGGCGAGGAGGGCGGCAATGGCCCGGGTTTCCCGGACGTCGTCTCGGGCGTATTCCATGAGGGTCGCCGGATCGTGGTCGAAGGTCCAGCTGATCTTCTCCGGCGGGATGGTGGTGCGCTCGGGTGCGGCCAGGTCAAAGTGCCGGGCCACGTCCTTGAGGCCGTAGCTCTCGAGATTGCGGGCCCCGACATCGTAATGTTGGGCTAAGATCCACGTGTCCACGATGTGCCGGCCGAAGATCTCGTATTTCCGATAGGTAATGGCCCGCTCGGCGATCTGCATCCGAGAGGCGTGACCCTTCAAGGGGCTGCCGTCCCGCCCCAAGGGGAGCTGGACTCCGTGCCGTTTGGCCCGCGCCTCGATATACTCCAAGTCGAAGCGAAAGAAATTGTGCCCTTCGATGACGTCCGGGTCCCGCTCGCGAATCAGGCGGACCATCTCGCGGAGCATCTCCGGCTCGGTCATCTCTCTGCCGGACAGGACCGTCTCCCAGCCGGTCGAGTCGCTCAGGGCGATCGCGATGATCCGGTCCTCCTCCCGGGACGGATTGGGAAATTCGAACCCTGCCTGGCAGTAGACCTCGATGTCCATCTGCAGGCGCGCCAGGTCATGAAAGTGCATATCGAGGAAGTGGGTCTGTCCCGACAGGAGGAGGTACTGTTGGATCGGATCACTCACATAGAAGTAGGGGGCATCCGGGGCGGTGGCGGTCTTCCCCGAGACCTGCTGGAGGTGCTCCCTGGCCTTGGTGAGTTCCCCCAGAGATGGGAAGCGGGCGAGGTATCGAAAGAAGGCTTCGCCCTGGAGGGCCTCGATCTCGGCGTCCCCCCGGAAGTTGGTCAGGAGTCGGGTATCGGCGAGGAGGAGGAAGGGGGTGAAGGGGGAGATGGTTGACGTGATCTCCCCGTTTTTCCTGGCAAAGACCCGGACCTGGTCCTGCCCCGCTATCTCAAAGGCGATGAGGCGGGGGGTAGGGTCGTGACCAAAAAGGACCGTGTTCGTGTCGAAGGTCACATTGAGAGACTCGCCCGAGGCGACGACGGCAGAACGTGTCCGTGATCCGAGGCGATTATAGCAGGGGCGTGAACGGGCCTCCAAGGGAAAAGACCCCGGGCTTTCTCGTTGACATCGATTTTTTCTTTGGATAGCCTCGGGCCACCCTGACCACGTCGGCTAAAGACAAAGACGAAGAAGGGGTGGCCGGGCACGGAGTGTCCGGGCTCGGGAGGATCGCTCAGGCGCTCATTGAGCATGTCCATATCGTCCGCCCCGGCACCACGTCGCATCTCATTCTCAGGATGGAGGGGCGCGACGTCAACCTGCGGTGCCGAATAATCCGGTCGATGGTCCACCGGGTTCAGGTAGAGTCCGACGGGGAGCGGGCGTTGGTCTACCAGACCGGATTGGAGTTTGTGGACCGCTCGGACGCAACAATGCAGATGATCGGTGACTACATTATGTCAACGACGGAGGCCATCGACCCACCGCTGACCGCGCCGTAGCCAGAGGGGAGCACACGGCGCCCACCCGAAGCGTCGAGCGAGGCTTGGATGAAGGACACCCTTCGAATGTAGAGCCCGGGCATGCTGCGACCGGACATCGAGGCCTACCTTCACCGCTTCATTCCGGACCGGGATACCATCCTCGCGGAAATGGAGCAGCTCGCCGAGGCGCGTCACTTCCCCATCGTCGGTCCTGTTGTGGGACGCCTCCTGGCGCAGCTCGCCCAGCTCGTCGGGGCAGAGCGCGTCCTGGAGATGGGGGCGGGCTTTGGCTACTCGGCCTACTGGATTGCGCGGGCGCTTCCGCCCGACGGCCGCCTCCTCGCCATCGAGCGCTCTGCCGAGAATGCCCGATTGGCGAGGGAGTGGCTCGGACGGACGGGCCTCGACGACAAGGTGGAGTTTATCGTGGGTGACGCCCTAGAGGTGGTCGCGGGCCTGCCCGGTCCCTTTGACCTGATCTTTGTGGATGTGGACAAGGAACAATACCCGGCGTCCTTCTCCCTCACCGTTCCGCGCCTCAGGCCGGGAGGGCTCCTCATCACCGACAATATCCTCTGGAGCGGAAGGGTTCTGGCCCCCGATCCTGCCGAAGCGAGCACCCGTGGCGTTCAGGAGTACACACGACTGATCTACGAGAACTCTCGTTTGTATACCACGATCCTCCCCGTCCGGGACGGCCTCGCGGTCAGCCTCAAGCTCAACTAGATTCTTGGGCGGTTGGTGTCTGGTGGCTTGGTGTTGGGGTCCAGGCTCGAGGCTGATCCCTCAGCACTCAGCACTGAGGACTGAGGACTGAGATGGAGATTCCGATCTTTCCGTTGCCCAACGTCATCTTCTTCCCCCACACCCTCTTACCGCTTCACATCTTTGAGCCGCGGTACCGACAGATGCTCGCCGACTGTCTCGCCGGCGAGCGGCGGTTGGCCGTGGTGCTTCTCAAGCCGGGCTGGGAGGCGGACTACTACGGCTGCCCCCCAGTATGCTCCGTTGCGGGCGCTGGAGAGATCGTGGCGTCGGAGGGGCTACCTGATGGACGCTCCAATATCCTGCTCAAGGGGCTCGGACGGATCATGATTGAAGGCGAGATCGCCTCGCCCAAGCCGTATCGCATCGCGCGGGCCTCGTGGCTTCAGGACGTCTACCGCTCCGGGGGCGAAGGCGACCTGGCATCCGGAGTTGATCGTCTGCGCCGCCTCTGCGGTGACCTGTTGGGCGCATTGCCCGAGCCGGTTCCCGCGCTTCTCGAGATCTTGACCCAGCGGGATGCGCCCGGCGTGTTCGTGGATCGGGTGAGCAGCCTGGTCGTGCGAGAACCGGAAGAGCGACAGCGTCTGCTGGAGCTGACCGACGTTCAGCAGCGGATTACGGAAGCAATCGCGGTCCTTGAGGCGCTCCTTGGGTGGGTCAAACAAGGCAGCCCTCGGGGGCGCGCCCGCTGGAACTAACCCCAGCTCCCGTTTCCTAGGAGCCTACGGGAGCTCTTACCTTATCTATCGAGGAGCAGTCCTCTGAATGCGAACCGTCCTGCGATCTCACATCGCTCTTCTTCTTATGACCAGCGAAAAGTTGGGACTACCTCTGCAACGCCGGCAGAAATATTGTCCTTGACTAGCGTTAGGGTTGTGGTAGGGATGAGGCACCTTCGAGGCGACCCTTCGGTTTGTCGCGTGAGTAGGCTGGCTATAGGTTAGGGGAGTAACTCCCCGAGGCAAAGTAGTGAACCTCGGCCTGATGATAGCCCCGGGCCCACCTCAGGCACAATCGACGGCGCACCAACCATTCAGACGCCTTCTCGGGCGGAGCACGGCCCGCGAAGGCGTTCTGCTTTTTGTCCGGCCTGACAACTCTCCGCCCTTCCGTCTGCTCGGTCGAGGTGTGTTCTGACTCCGCTCGCCTCAGCCGCCAGGTGGCGGCGTCGGTGGTGGTGATGCCCTCGTTGGCTCTACGGACGGCTGGCGAGGGCATTCGTGTTTGCGAGGGGAAAGAGAGGGGTCGGGTCGGAACGGCCGAAGACCTGGGTGAATGTCTTTGTCTACTGAAACATACAAACGGAAGCTCTCCGCCATCCTGAGCGCCAACGCCAAAGGATACAGCCGCCTCATGGGAGAGGATGAAGCTGGGACTCTCCAGACCCTGAAGGCTCACCGCCACGTGATGTGTTCGCTGATAGAGAAGCACCAAGGCCGCGTCGTGTCCACCGCCGGGGATAACCTGCTCGCCGAGTTCGTGAGCGTGGTGGATGCCGTGCGGTGCGCGGTGGAGGTCCAGAAGGAGCTCGAAGCGCGGAACGAAAAGCTGCCGGCCGAGCGGAGGATGCCCTTCCGGATCGGGATCAACCTTGGGGATGTCATAGACGAAGAGGGGAATATCTATGGCGATGGAGTCAACGTCGCCGCCCGGCTAGAGAGCCTGGCGGGTGCGGGAGGCATTTGCATTTCCCGGAGCGCCCATGACCAGGTCAAGAACAAGCTGGACGTCGGTTATCAGTTCCTGGGAAAGCATAGCGTCGAGAAGATCGCCGAACCCGTCCAGGTCTATCGGGTCGTGTTGGAGCCGGATGCCGCCGGGAAAGCGTTCGGCAAGATCAGGGCAAGGCTGAAGACATGGCAGAAAGTGGCTTTGGCGATCGTGACGCTGCTGATGAACGTCATGGGGGGTCTGGTGGGCAAGAATTATTATGACAAATATTACGACCGGCTCGTTTCCCCTCCGGTTCAGGTCGCCTCCGTGGAGAAGGCGGCCTTGCCGCTTCCCGATAAGCCTTCCATCGCCGTGCTTCCGCTCGAGAACATGACCGGCGATCCCGGGCAGGAGTATTTCACGGACGGGTTCACCGATCAGATCATCACATCCCTCTCCAAGATCTCGTCCCTGTTCGTCATCTCCCGGCTCTCGACGTTTGCCTACAAGGGCAAGCCGGTGAAGGTCCGGCAGGTGAGCGAGACCCTCGGGGTCAGGTATGTGCTGGAAGGCAGCGTACAGAAATTCAGCCGCCGGATCAGGATCAACGTCAAGCTGATCGATGCGACATCGGATCAACACGTATGGGCCGAATCCTACGATCGTGACCTGCATGACATCTTTGCCCTTCAAGATGAGGTCATTCTGAGGATCACATCGGCGTTGTCCGTGGGGCTGACCGCCGGAGAGCAGGCCCGGGTGTGGGCGCAAGGTACGAAGAGTCTCGAAGCCTACCTGATGCTCATGCAGGGCCGCGAACATTCTCTCAAGGGGAATCGGGAGGGCATTGCCCTCGCACGGCGCATGGCGGAGGAAACGATCGCCCTGGATCCGAAGTACGCAGACGCGTACGCGTTGTTGGGCCGCACCCACATGCAGGACGTGTTCTTCTTGTCGAGCAAATCCCCCAAGGACTCCATAGCGAAGGCCATTGAATTGACGCAAAAGGCCCTGGCGATAAATGGCTCGCTGGCCGAAGCGCGCAGCAGGTTGGGCGTGCTTTACGCATTTATCGACCAGCATGACAAGGGAATTGCCGAGGCAGAGCGAGGCGTGGAGCTCGACCCCAATTCGGCCACGGCGAATTTTAACCTGGCCATGGTTCTCCGATTCGCCGGAAAATCGGATGAGGCCCTTCCGGCGATCAAAAAGGCATTGCGCCTTGAGCCGATTGCTCCGGACATTTACGTTCAAAATCTGGCATTGGTCTATTTCCAGACAGGAGATTGCAAGGAAGCCATCGCGGCGAGCGAGAAGGGACGTCAGCGTCAGCCTGACAATCTGCAGGTTCATATCATCTCGGCGGTCGTCTATGCAGGATGCGACAGGGAAGAGGAGGCGCAGAAAGAAGCAGCGGAAATCCGTCGAATAAATCCCAAATTCACCGTGGAGGCCTTTGCGAGGATACTCCCTTATAAGGATCAGCAGTATAAGGCCTGGACCGTCAATGCTCTCCGCAAGGCGGGAGTGCCGTAACAGTAAGAACCACCGGAGCACAATTCTGGGTCGGAAAAAGGGGTCGGGAGTCTTTTCTACCGCCCGAGGGCAATGGGGTCAAGTCTCCTCTTGACTCATCCTTGGAGGAGCTATCGTATCACTTGTGGACCGCCCGAGCGATCTTTCCTCGCTTTTCCAGCTCGTCCTGGGTTCTCCCGATCACACCCTGATCGCTGGATACCTCCAACGGCGACCTTGACACGTCCTTGGAAACGGGCGAGAATCGCGAAATCTGTTCGAAGGATGAAGGCCGGGATATGCTGCGTGGCGTGTGTACACTGCGCAGTAGCGCGCTGTAGCAAGGGGGCGCGCGAGCATGGACCCACTATGGAGCTCTCTCAAGTCAATCCAGTCGGTTGCACGGAGATCCCGCCGGGCTTCCAGGCTCGGCGCCGGCGCTATTCGCTCACGGCGCGCGTGGTGGCCACGGCGGTCCTTGCTGTCTTCATGTTGGTTGTCACCGTGACCACGGTGGTCAGCCTCGGTTCTTACTGCCTCACCTCGGACGGCTCCAACGCTTCAGGATATGCATCTGCTCTGGCGACGCGAAGGTGAGTTCCCAACCCGCCCAGACGCCTAATCCTGGGCTGAGTGATGGGGTCGGCGAGTGAGAATTCTTAAAACAACTTGACAATTCAGAACGATCGTTTATAAAGAGCTCTGAGGTGACATACCAATGCCAAGGCGCAAGGAATTCGATCGAGAAGAAGTATTAAATAAGGCGATGATGGTCTTTCGGGATAAAGGCTATGAAGCTACATCCATGCAGGATCTCGTTACTCGCATGCAAATCAATCGATTCTCACTTTACGAGACATTTAAGAGCAAACACGAACTCTTTGTGCAGGCCCTCCAAGCGTATTATGAAAATGTAGCCATTCCGTTCTTCAATAGACTCAAGGATTCAAAAGAAGGTCTTAAAGTCATTGAATCGATTCTAATGGAGCTGGTTTCACGAACAAAGAGCGGTCTTTCGTCCAATGGCTGCTTACTGTGTAATACAATTGCAGAACTTGGTGCGAAGAAGGATAAGCGAACCACGATGATTCTGGAGACATACCTGAAGACACTGGAGGGGTATTTCCATGCGGCGCTTTTACGGGCGAAAGAACTAGGTGAAATTTCTAAGAGTGCAGATGCCCGTGAACATGCGAAGGTCTTGGTGGGATATTCGACTGGATTGCTCAGTCTGGCGAAGGTTCTGAGTGAAGAAGAAATGCGCAAATCCGTCAAGGCGACCATTGCAGCCCTAAAATAACTTTTTTATAGAATAACAGAACGACCGTTTAGATTATAAGAAAGGGTCACAACACGAAACCTAATTTTAAGAAGGGAGGAAACGCTATGCTGCCGGATATCTCGACAATCAAGGCGAAAATGAAGGCGACCTGGATGGACGGAGACTACGGCGAGTTTTCCCGATACATGGAGCCCGGTGCCGTGGAGATCCTGGCCGGATGGAACATCGCCCCCGGGGAGCGCTTGCTGGATGTGGCCTGCGGATCGGGACAGATCGCGATTCCGGCGGCACGCGCCGGTGTGCACGTGACCGGGGTCGATATCGCGACCAATCTGATCGAATCCGCACGCGAGCGCGCCGACGCTCAAAGCCTATCAGCACAATTTGACGAAGGGGATGCCGAAGAGTTGCCCTATGGCGATGGCTCGTTCGATGTCGTGGTGAGCCTGGTCGGCGTCATGTTTGCGCCGCGCCCGGAGAAGGTGGCTTCGGAGCTGGCGCGCGTCTGCTCCCCGGGCGGTCGCCTCTTCTTGGCAAACTGGACACCGTCGGGAATGGCGGGACAGATGTTCAAGGTCGTCGCGAAACATGTACCGCCGCCCGTGGGGCCGCCACCGGCCACCCTATGGGGTGACGAGGAAACGGTAAAAAGCCGATTGGCTGACCACTTCACCAACATGACGCTGACCAGAAAATTTTATCCCTTGTGGCGGTACCCGTTTTCTGTTCCGGAACTCGTCGAGTACTTCCGCAAGTTTTACGGACCGGTCAAACGGGCTTTTGCAGCGCTGGATGACGCCGGGCAGCAGTCCCTGACACAGGAATTGGAAGAGGTCTTCTCCACCTACAACCAGGCCGAGGATGGCACGACAGAGCTGAAAAGTGAGTATCTGGAAGTAGCCGCGATTCGTCGCTGATATGGAAACCTGTTAAACGTAAGTCAAGGAGTGATGATCATGCTGCCGATGAAACTCCGTGCTGAATTGTTCGAGCGCCTGTCCGTCAAGACCATGCGCTATGTCCGCGCCATACCGAGGCACAAGGCCGAAGGGCGCGTCGCCCGCATTTATGACATGATCGCGGAGGACTTCTTTATCAACGGCTCTCTCACGAGCCACTCCAAGGTCCCCGAATTGCTGGCCGGCGTGTGGACGGGTGGGCGCGAGTGCATCCTGGTCTCGGACCGCCTGGATCGTACCACCAAAGAAGCGATGACCGCCGTCTTGTCCCACGTCAACGACTGCCCCTATTGTGGCGATATGCTGGTGAGCCTGGTGTACGGCAGTGGAAAGTCCGAGGCCGCATCGCGGATTTTCACCGACGACGAGGAGCAGATCACCGACCTGACCATGCGAGAGCGACTCGCCTGGACCCGGGCGGCCGGGACCGCGGGCCCCGAGGGAGTGCCAGAGCCGCCGTTCGCGCCGGAAGAGCTCCCCGAGGCGATCGGCGCCTTGCTCGCCATGAGTCATATCAACCGGTTCAGTCACGTGGTGATGGATGGATCGCCCGTGACGGCGCCGCTTGGCCTGCAGAGCGTCAAGGCGGCGGCGCTGCGGCTGTTCGGCTCGGAACTCAAGGTCACGACAGAGCGCCCCCTGGAGCCGGGTCGGGCACTTGACCTGCTTCCGCCCGCGCCGCTGCCGAAGGACATGAAGTGGGCAAGTCCCAATTCCCGGATTGCGGATGCCTTGTCCCGGTGGGCGGCGGTGATCGAACGCGAAGCGGCCCGTGTTGTGTCACCGGCGGTACGGGATTTTGTGCACCGCAACCTGCAACGCTGGGAGGGTGAGCAGATGCCCATCAGCCGCAGTTGGGTAGACTCCGAGGTTCAGGATTTGTCCGGCGAGGACCGCGCCATTGCTCGACTAGCCCTGGTGGTTGCCAAGGCGCCGTTCCAGGTGGACGACAAAATGGTTGAAGAGGTGCTGGGCGACGATCGAGACGAGACCCGGTTGATTCGCGTGTTGGCCTGGGCGTCGTTTTCTGCGGCACGCCGGTTCGCGCAACGCATCGCCGAGGCCGCCCACCGGGCGGCCCGGCCGGCAGCGCGCTCCGCCTAGGAATGTCAAGGTGCTCCCTGCCGAATAGCCCCACAAACTACAAGCTCCGGCACAATCGTTGCGACCAGGAAAGCTGGTGATGTCGAGTCTGCTCTTGACTCATCTCTGAGGAGCTATTGTATCGGGTTGCGGAGTGAGGAGGGCGTGGATGTGGGGCGATGGGGTCAAGTCTCCTCTTGACTCATGTTCGAGGAGCTATCGTATCGCTGTGGACCACCCTAACGCTGTCGCCTCGCCTTTCGAACTCGTCTTTGGTCCTCCCGATCGCACCCCTGGTCGCTGATAATTCCAACGGCGACCTTGACAAAGTCCTTGGAAACGGATGAGAATCGTCATATCCCTTCGAAGTATGAAGACCGGGGTAGCGCGCTGTTACAAGTGGGCGCGCGAGGCATCCGAACAACTATGACGCTCCCTCGGGTCAATCCAGTTGGTCTCACGGAGATCCCGGCGGGCTTCCGGGCCCGGCGGCGGCGCTATTCGCTCACGGCGCGCGTGGTGGCCACGGCGGTCCTTGCTGTCTTCATGTTGGTTGTCACCGTGACCACGGTGGTCAGCCTCGGTTCTTACTGCCTCACCTCGGACGGCGCCAACACCTCGGGCTTGCCTCAGGGCTACCTCAGGCCGTAGGGCGCGCCCCGTGGCAGATCGCAGCTGGCGTATCACTGCAAACCGCCCGAGCAATCTCGCCTTGCTTTTCCAGCTTGTCCTCGGTTCTCCCGATCGCACTGCTGATCGCTGAATAATTCCTGTTATGATGTATCATGTCGAAAGACTGCTCCGGCGAGGGGCGGCGACGATCATTCGACGCGGGACGGGGATGTAACGATGGCGATGGAGACGGGGTGTCTGCAGCTCACGACGACGGGGTATCAAGGGCAGACCGTTCCTTACGAGACGCCCTTCATCGCGTTTCCAACGACGTCCGGCAGGCTCATGATCCAGGCGCCCGGGACGTCGGAGGTGAAGGAGGGTGCCGAGAATCGCTACGTGCGCCTCGGTGAGTTCCTGCAGGCCCGCGGCATCGCGACACTGGTGAGCTTCAACCCACCCCGACCAGACGCCCAGTTCAAGTACCCAAGCGAGCCCTACTCTTACCGGGATGCGAGCTGGAACCGCATCTATGTCGAAAGCATGGCCTACGTGGTGGAGCACTGTCTGAAGAACGCGGCGCAGCTTGGTGGCGCCGCGGAGCCTGAGGTATACCTGGCCGGATTCTCCTCCGGGGGTTCCGTGGCAGGTGCAGTGGCCCCGTTCTTCCCGGCGATCACAAAGATCCTTCTGGTTTCGGCCTATGACAGCGTGGACCGCTTCTTCTTGGCCGGCCTGCGGCGCTACACAGGGGAGGTGTACGTTGCCTACGGCGAGGAGGACTTCCCGGCGGCTGTCCTTGCTACGATGATGCCGAGCCTTGCCAGGAGCGCCGGTGCCGTCCACGCGCGAAGCGTGCCGAACTGCGACCACCACTTCACCGGAGAAGTGAACGGTAGGGTTCTCAGCAAGGCGTACCTCTGGGCCTTCGCCGGGGACGACACCTTCCCTTCAGCGGACGGCGGCATCCCGCTGTACCCGACTTAGTTTGTCTTCTCACAAAAGGATTTTGCCTCTCAGGTAGGACCCGCCTCGGTGTATGATAATCGAGTACGCAGCGACCCGGAGCGTCCCCGGGAGAGGCGATCGGTTGCACAGGAGGAGCAGGCGATGACACGAGCGAGCGATTACGGCATCACGGTCCTGCGGGTCACGTTAGGGGTCATCTTTGTGCTGCACGGCTACCTGGGGTTCTTTGTGTTCACCCCCGCCGGGATGACCGCCTTCAACGCCTCGAAAGGCATTCCCTTTCCGGCGATCACAGCCTGGTTCGCGATCCTCGGCCATTTCCTCGGTGGGGCGTCACTCGTCTTCGGGTTGTTGACGCGTTTGGGTGCCCTGGTCCACGTCGTGATCATGGCGGGCGCGGTCTACTTCGTGCACCTCGGGCAGGGCTTTTTCATGCACGGCATCATCGTGGACGCGGCGGCCGGCAAGGCGATCGCGGGTGGATACGAGTACGCTTTGACCCTCCTGATGGGCTCGATCGCCATTCTCATCAGCGGCAGCGGCCCACTCGGGCTGGATTACTGGAGGCGCTGACCGGGGCTGCCCCGCTCCGGCGTCTCGGAGGGAGCCTGTCATCGGAACCGACCTGTCGCTCTACACCGTGCTGCCGTTCGTGGCGATGCTCCTCGCCGTCGCCCTCTGCCCACTCCGGGTTCCTCACTGGTGGGAGCCGAACCGGAACAAGCTCCTCGTCTCCGGCGTGCTCGGTTTCCCAATCCTCATCCTGTACCTGTTCCGCCGCCCGGCGGCGCTCCTGAGGACAGGCGAGGAGTACCTCTCGTTCATTATCCTCCTGGGGGGGCTCTACGCGATCGCGGGGGGCGTCCGGCTGCGGGGAGATCTGGAGGCGACGCCGCTCACCAACACGGCCTTCCTGGCCTTGGGCGCGCTCCTCGCCTCGTTCGTCGGTACCACCGGGGCCTCGATGCTGTTGATCCGCCCCCTGCTCCAGACCAACAGCGAGCGGGCCCGCATCAAGCATACGGTCATCTTCTTCATCTTTCTTGTCTCGAACATCGGCGGACTGCTGACCCCGCTCGGCGATCCACCGCTGTTCCTCGGGTATCTCGAGGGTGTCCCCTTCGCGTGGACCTTCCGGCTGTGGCTCCCATGGCTCTGCACGACCTCGGTCCTGCTTCTGACCTACTTCGTGTGGGACTCGATCCAGCACACGCGTGAGCCTCTCGCGGCGCTGCGACGAGACAGGAGACGTATCGAACCCCTGAGGCTTCAGGGCGGGGTGAACGGGCTCTGGCTGGCAGGCGTCGTCCTGGTGGTGGCGTTTGTCCGCGAGCCGTGGCGCGAGGTGCTCATCGTGGCGCTGATCGGGCTCTCCTGGTGGAGTACCCCCCGCGGGGTCCGACGCGCCAATGGGTTCACCGTCTATCCGATCGTGGAGGTGGCCGCGATCTTCTTCGGGATATTCCTCACCATGATTCCGGCGCTCGAGCTCTTGCGGGCGCGCGGCGGTGAGCTGGGCGTGCGCGAGCCCTGGCAGTTCTTCTGGGCGACCGGCGCCCTCTCGTCGTTCCTCGACAACGCGCCAACGTACCTGGCCTTCCTCGCGCTCGCGCAGGGGCTCGGCCTGACTGACGAGGTCGTGGGCGTTTCCCATGCGGTGTTGACCGGCATCAGCATGGGGGCGGTCTTCATGGGGGCCAACACGTACATCGGCAACGCCCCCAACTTCATGGTGAAGTCGATCGCCGAGGAGGCGGGGGTCAAGATGCCGAGCTTCCTCGGTTACATGGCGTACAGCGGTAGTATCCTGCTGCCGCTGTTCGTCGCGGCGACCTTTCTGTTTTTCTAGTACTAGGATAAGTATCTAGAATCAAATAGTTAAAGTCATGCGCCAAGATGTTATACCGCGATGCAAAAAAGAGTTGACAGGAATAATGCATCGCGTTATTCTTTGCGGTGACGGTGAAAGGTTGAACTCCTCTCAGAGGCAAAAGGAAAAGAGCAAGCAAGGAGGAGGGCGATGATTGAGCAGAATTTCCGAGAGGTGAGCAGCAGGGCGGCGGAGGCGTGCAGCATGACGCTCGAGAGGGCGCGCGAAGCGTTGGGCCTGACCAGTGACGTTCACCGGGACATCGCGGGGCGGAGCGTCGAGCTGGGTGTCGCAATCGCCCGGGAAGGGGTCCAGTGCCTGGGCGAGGTCGGCGCGGCCCTTCGCCAGGCGTCGGAGGGGGCCCGGGAGCTGTGGACCCGTCAGTGGAATCTGGCCCAGGAGTTTTCAAGGGATCCGATGGGCTTTCCGCAACAGGCCGTCGCCCTCTCGTGGGAGGGAGGAGAGAAGATCACCCGGCTTGGGGATGCCCAGCGCGAGGCGATCTCCCGGTTTGCCGGGAATGTGCAAAATCTCCTGGACCGGGCCAACAGGGAGACCCACGAGACCGTCAGCACGTACGGCGGGAAGATCTTGACTCTTTGTGGGCTGAAGAACTGACGTACAGGCCCCGTTCTTGCGACGGGGCCTTTTGGTTTTGGCGCAAAAATGTTGACAAGTTGGTGGAAAAAGAATAGAGTTCGCCGCCGTAGCTTTCATCTCGCGTCGTCCCGTTGGGGGCTGCATTCAACACTTGATGGAGGGGCACCGGTGGCTCACGACTCCCTGACAACGCCAACGCAAGTTGTCCCGCTTGGTATTGCCCTCGGCGATCGGACCGAGGTGACGAAGACCATCAACGATGCTGCGGTCAAGGCTTTTGCCAACCTCTGCGGCGATGATAACCCGCTTCACGTCGATGGGACCTTCGCCCGAAACACCCGCTTCAAGGGACGCATCGGCCAAGGGATGCTCACGGCCAGTTTAATCTCCACGACCCTCACCCGTCTTACCCGCGGCCTTTTTGTATACGTCTCCCAGGACCTCCTCTTCACCGCCCCGGTACACCTCGGCGACACCGTCACCGCCACGGCTGAGGTGGTCGAGATTCTCGACCGGGGGAAGGTTCGCTTCCGGACCCTCTGCGTCAACCAGCGGGGAGAGACGGTTCTCGAGGGGTTCGCCGAGATGAAGCGGCTCAAGGAGGTCCCGGTTTAGGACTGGCCGACCGTCTCTCCGTTCACCCAAGTCGCTTGGCGCCTCCGCAATCCACCACGCCCCCACCTTCCCTCTTGACATGCTCGTGGATAGTCTATAGCCTATTTTTCCCGCGCACGGTCTTCGCGGGAGCGACGTGAGGCGTGTCAGACTCGGTCCCCGCCTTTCCAGGGGAACCGTGTGTGTATTTTTTTCCAAGGAGGCGAGGCATGACGATGAAGAGCTGTTCCCTCCGAGGCCGACCGGTAGCTTTGGTGTCCGTATGCATGATCGCGCTGGCCTCCATGGTGATTCCGGCGGCCATGGCGGCGGAGCAACCGAAGGCCGGAGGCTCCCTGGACTTCGCCGTTGGCGAAACCCCGCCGTCCTACGACGGACACCGGGAGACCACCTTCGCCATGCTGCATCCGTTGGCACCCCATTATTCGACCCTCCTGCGGTTCGACCCGGAGAATTATCCAAAGATCGAGGGTGATGTAGCCGAGTCCTGGACGGTGGCCAAGGACGGTCTCACCTACACGTTCAAGATCCGCAAGGGGATCAAGTTCCACGATGGGAGCCTGCTCACCGCCAGGGATGTCAAGGCCACCTATGACAAGATCGTCTTTCCGCCGGAGGGGGTGGCTAGCGCCCGGAAGGCCTATTATGCCATGGTGGAGAAGGTCGAGGCCCCTGACGAGAGCACCGTCGTCTTCCGTCTGAAGTGGCCTTCCGCCTCGTTGCTCGCCCAACTCGCCTCCCCGTGGAACTTCATCTACAAAGCAGACATTCTCGCCAAGGACCTGCGGTGGTACGAAAAGAACGTGATGGGGACGGGGCCCTTCACGTTCGTGGAGTACGTCCCCGGCTCCCACTGGGTCGGCAAGAAGAATCCGGATTATTTCATGAAGGGGCGCCCGTATCTGGACGGGTATCGGGCGATCTTCATCAAGGACACCGCCCCGCGAGCGGCCGCGGTTCGTGGCGGGCAGGCCCTCATCGAGTTCCGGGGGTTTAATCCCGTCGTGCGGGACGACCTGGTCCGCGCCCTCGGGGACAAGATCAAGGTCCAGGAGAGTCCCTGGATCTGCAACATGACGGTGGCCATTAATAACGAGAAGAAGCCCTTCGATGACGTGCGGGTCCGCAGGGCCCTGACGCTCGCCATCGACCGCTGGAAAGGCTCCGAGGCGCTTTCGAAGATCTCCATCATGAAACCGGTGGGTGGCCTCATGCGGCCCGGCTCGGAGTTTGCCGCCTCGGAGGCGGAGCTCAGCAAGCTCGCCGGCTTCGGGAAGGACGCCGAAACCTCCCGGCGTGAGGCAAAGCGTCTACTGAAGGAGGCCGGGGTCCCCGAGGGCTTTGCCTTTACCCTGAAGAACCGCAACATCAAGGAGCCCTACGAGGCCGTGGGGATCTTCGTCATCGACCAGTGGCGGGGGGTCGGGCTCAACGTCACGCACCAGCCTCAGGAAGGGGGCCCGTACTTCGCCGACCTCCAAGCGGGGAGCTACGAAACGAGCATCGACTTCGCCTGCGACTTCATGGATGAGCCAGACTATCAACTCATCAAGTTCGTCAGTCGTCACAAGAGCCCCATCAATTATGCGAGGTACGTCGACCCGGTCGTGGATGACCTCTACGATAAGCAGGGCCGGGCGACGGATCCCAAGGAGCGGCTCAAGCTCATCCGGCAGCTCGAGAAACGGATCCTGGACGAGCAGGCCTACCAGTTCCACGTCCTCTGGTGGTACCGGATCATCCCGCATCACGCTCGCGTGAAGGGGTGGAAAATCACCCCGAGCCACTACCTGAACCAAGACCTCAGGGATGTCTGGCTTGCCCCCGAGTAGCTGAACTCGAGGGCCCGAGGCGCGGAGGCTGGTTAAACGACTATGCCTGGACTGTGCCAGCCCTTCAAGGCCCGAGGGCGCTTCAACCGCATCTGCAAGCGATGCAAGGCGACGGTGGACCATGACGTTTAAACGCTGGATAGTGGTGACGCTGATCCTCGCGGCTGTACTGGGGGTTTACTACTGGCGGGACCTTCTGCACCTTTTTATACAGTGGGCGCTGGTATGACGTTTAAACAGTGGGGCATCGCCGGGATTATGTCATTATCTATGAATACCCCCCTTTCTGTTGGGGATGATGGCACGAAGGGCTAGGGTCTTGACGCAACCAGGCCCTAGCCCTCAATTCTTATGCAGCGATATATCCTCAGGCGATTCCTCCTGATGATCCCCACGCTTTTCGGGGTGGCGGTCCTGGTCTTTTTCCTGCTGCGCGTGGCCCCCGGAGACATCGTGGAGTTGAAGTACGCCGGGGTGGGCGCCTTTGTCTCGAAGGAGGCCTTGGACGTGGAGCGGGCGCAGCTCGGCCTGGACCAGCCCCTCTGGAAGCAGTTCATCGACTGGATCTGGGGGATCGTCCGTCTGGACTTCGGCACGTCCATGTGGACCGGCCGCCCGATCACCTACGAGATCGC
>JBOHQS010000022.1:0-21256 GCA_050732295.1 Methylomirabilales bacterium (SeqCode) | reverse complement strand
CCGCGCTGGACGTGGCCCAGGGTCGTCACCCGTAGCTCGAATCCGAGGGTATCGCGATGCTCTTGAAAGTGGGCGGCCATGGCTGCGGCGTTATACTTGGCCCCTTCGGCCACGACGACCAGGGCGTGCAGCTTTCCCCGCTCATAGGCCGCCCGGAGGTCTGCAGCCAACGCATTGGGGTCTGTCTCGACCTCGGGGATCACCACCGCTTCGGCGCCACCGGCAAGTCCTGCCATCAACGCGAGGTACCCGCAGTGCCGGCCCATGACCTCGACCAGGAACGCCCGCTGGTGGGAGGAGGCGGTCGTCTTCAGTCGGTCGATGGCCTCGAGTGCGATGTTCAAGGCGGTATCCACTCCGATCGAGATGTCCGTGCCGACGAGGTCGTTGTCGATGGTCGAGGCGACTCCGACCACCGGGAAGCCCATCTGGGACAGCCTGTGGGCGCCCGTTTGGGACCCGTCCCCGCCGATCACGAGGAGGGCGTCGATGCGTCGCTCGATGAGGTGGCCAAGCGCCTTCTCGCGACCGACCTCCCTTTCGAAATCGGGGCTTCGGGCGCTTCCCAGGATCGTCCCCCCCTGCTGCAGGATGCCGCCCACGTCGCGGGCGGTGAGCGGCGTCATCTCGCCTACGATCAGCCCGGCGTAGCCCTGCCGAACGCCAAAGACCTCCCATCCGCGATACAGGCCGGTCCGGACAACCGCCCGAATCGCGGCGTTCATGCCGGGCGCGTCCCCGCCACTCGTGAGCACGGCAATCCGTTTCATGATCTGCTTCCTCGTCGGGCACCCCTGTGGAGTATTCTCTCTCCTCCGCTGTCTCCGGGCTTCGTGCCCTCTTCCGGTCATCTCCGGCTACACTTATCATGCCCCGAATGGCCGCCGGTGTCAAAAAACAGTCCACCTGTCATGTCAAAGAAGGGACAGAGTGTACAGAAGGTACAGGAAGTACAGGAAGTACAGGAGGTGCAGAAGGTGCAGAAGGTGTAGGGCAGGCGTCACCGACTCCGCGCCGCCGCCGTGCGCCGGGCCAGATCCATCATCCGGCAATAGGCGCACGTCTCGGTCGTGGTGGTCTGGCCGCAGACCTCGCACTCCTTCAGCTCGACCCCATCCGTTTGGGCGGCAAGGAAGGCCGGGCGACCCTTCTTGAGGAAGCCAAAGTAGAAGCTCTGCTTTGCCCCCGGCGAGGCATATTCGAGCTGGTTGAGCAGGTCCTTGTAAAACAAGGAGGTCGCACCGACCGCGTTCGGGCACTCGTCGTCGTGGTAGTCGATCCCGCGGAGCATGGCGTACGCCAAGGTCTCTCGCTCGGTGAGGCGGACCAGGGGCTTGACTGTCTTGACCAACTTGGGATGGGTGGCCTCGAGCGCGGGTCCCATCCGGCCGAGCTGCGGCGTCTGCCAATGGAGTAGGTTGCCCAGGAGGGTTGCGGCGGCATCGTCCAGGTTGTGCCCGGTGGCGAGCACCGAAAAGCCTCCCTGAAGGGCCGTCCGGTTCATCAGGTACCGCTTGCTCAGCCCACAAGCCGAGCACGGCACGCGACGGGTGTATTCGGCCAGCTCCGGGATCGAGAAGTCGTACTCCTCCTTGACGTCGGTGACGATGAGGGGCAGGCCGTTCTTTTTGGCGTACCCCTCGATCGTCGCGCGCGCCTGAGGGGAGTAGTGGTCGATCCCCAGGACGATATGAAAGCCCGTCGTGTGATAGCCGAGGCGCCGCAGCACCTCCCACAGGGTGAGGCTGTCCTTGCCACCGGAGACGGCCACGAGGACCCGGTCGTCCTTCGAGAGCATCTTGTCGCCCTCGATGGTCCTCTCGATCTGTCGCTCGGCGTGGACGATGAAGCAATCCTTGCAGAAGGCCGCATTATGCCGCCTGATATCGATCACCGCCTTGCCAGGACAGGTCTTACACTTCATGAGCCGATCCTCCCGAGATGGCCGGGACCACCTCGACGGTCTCCTCGTCCCTGACGAGCTCATCCGGGGTGAGCAGCTCCTGGCCCCGGACGACCAGGACCGACTCCGGATTGATTTTGAGTTCCTGGAGCAGATCCCGGACCCGCCGGCTGCCGGACATCTCGACCTCGCGGCGGGGGCGGCGAATGATGACCTTCATGCGCAGGCTCCATATATATAGATGATGCACGCTTACTCTATCAGGAATCACCGGGCCTTTCAACCCGGCCGGGCTGTGGTTAGAAGCCGGCCGCGTGAAGCGCCCGCATGATCTCCTCGATCGCGATCCTGGTCCTCCGGTACCTGATCCTTGCGGAGCGCCGCTCCAGGTCCACGTGGACGTCCACCATCCCGGGGAGCCCCCCCAGGATCTTTCCGACTTCGACCGCATCGGTTTCGGATTTCATCTGGGCCAAATGAATCGTGGCCTGCCCCAGCAAGCGGCCTCGCAGGAAGCGGAACAGCAGTAGCACGACACATGCCACGATCGTCGCCACAACCACCCACTTCATCGGCTTGCCTCCCTGTCGGCCACCCGGCTACAGTAACGAATGTGCTCTCCCAAGTCCAGGATCAATCCGGCTGCTCCCACGCCGCAAATTTCCCATTGACAGGCAAGTATGCGGACCTAGATTTAAGGATAGAACGGGGAGTTTTCCACCAAGGATCCTGGCTTCACCGCCACAAGCGGCCGAAAAGACCCGCGAGACCTCCCTCCGGCAGTCAACCCTCCCCTACGGGTTCATACACGAGAGGCGCGAAGTCTTTCGTCTTTGCCCTTTACGGGACCGGGCCAGGAGGAGGTGACAAAGATGGTGCGCGCACCGAGCTGCTCCACATGCGGATCCTTCCTCACAGGCTTCGAACTGGACAAAGAGCTCAATTTCTTCATCCATTTCTGCCCTGAGTGCAGAAGTGCGGAAGAGAAGACTGCTCGGCTCAAGGCGAAAGAGGAGGTCGCCGAGGGTGAGGCGGTCAAGGAGGCGGCCTAGCCTCTCGCAGGTGATGGACAGAGTCTAAGGGCCCGGTCCCCCCAGCCCCGGAACGCAGAGGGTCGCCAGAACTGGCGACCCGTTTTTTTCTGCGCCAGCTTGCCTTCAATTCATTCCTTGCCAGGCGGGGGCAAAACCGCTATATTTTGATATGGCTGGAGTGGGCCGGGTGGTCGCTCCGATCGCAAGATCGGGGAGGAAAGTCCGGACTCCACAGGGCAGGGTGGTGGGTAACGCCCACCGGGGGTAACCCCAGGGACAGTGCCACAGAAAAGATACCGCCACGCCAGCAGCCCTTGCTCTCTTTCTTGTTGAGGGCTGCCCGCGGGGTAAGGGTGAAAAGGTGCGGTAAGAGCGCACCAGCAGCCCGGTGACGGGCTGGCTTGGCAAACCCCACCCGGAGCAAGGCCAAATAGGTTCCGCCCCCTTGCTGTTTCAGTGAGGCAGAGAGTGGCCCGCTCTCGTGGCCCCAAAAGCCAGGCGGAACGGGTAGGCCGCTAGAGTCCCGCAGCAATGCGGGACCCAGAGGAATGACCACCCTTCGCCGCGAGGCGAAGACAGGATCCGGCTTACAGGTCCACTCCAGCCTTTTTCTCTTTCCTGGATCACCGCTTCGTGGGACAGAGGTATGTCCAGAGCGAAGAAATTGAGAGAGCTATTCGCCCGGCCCGGGCTCATCCGGGTGGTTGGGGCCCATAACGGCCTGGGTGCGAAGCTCGTCGAGCGGGCCGGATTTGACGGGGTCTGGTCGAGCAGCCTGGAGGTTTCGGCGTCCCACGGCATCCCGGATGCCAGCCTCCTCTCCATGAATCAGTACCTCGAGGCGGCTCGAAGCATGGTCGAGGTGACCTCGATCCCCTTAGTCGTCGATGGGGATACAGGCTACGGCAACGCCAACAATGTCTTCTACGCGGTCGAGCGGTTTGAGGAGGCGGGCGTCGCTGGCATCACCTTCGAGGACAAGAAGTTCCCCAAGGACAACAGCCTCCTGCCTGGAGGGCGCCAGGCCCTCGCCGGGATTGAAGAGTTCGCCGGGAAGATTGAAGCGGCCAAGGCCGCACGCCGCTCACCGGATTTCATGGTGATCGCACGGGTCGAGGCGCTGATTGCCGGCTGGGGGCAGGAGGAGGCACACCGCCGGGCCAGCCGGTACGTTGAGGCGGGCGCCGACGCCATCCTGATCCACTCCAAAACGGCTGATCCGAAGGAGATTATCGAGTTCGTGACCCGGTGGGAGGGCCAGGCGCCGCTGGTCCTGGTCCCGACGACCTATCCAAGCCTCACCGAGAAGCGGATTGCAGAGTTCGGCAAGGTGAAGATGGTCATCTACGCCAATCATGGTCTCCGCACCGCTATCCGCGCCATGGAAGAGGTCCTGGCCAAGATTCGCCAGGACGGGGGCATCCACGACCTCGATCATCTGCTGGTCCCGATGAAGCATGTCTTCGACCTGCAGGATGTCCCCAAAATGAAGGAGCGGGAGCAACGGTTCTTGCGAGATTGACGGTCCGGAAAGGCCCCTCCTCCTCTCTACCCCCAAAGCCTTGACAATTCCGCATTGTATGGTACAAGGCGTCAATAGGCCTCGTCTGTAATTCTGGCCTTAGAAATGCATACTAAGGCTATGGGTGATGCTATGCATTACCGCGTAGCGTAGTAAGCCACCCGTCGCGGGGTTGCAAGGAGGGCAGGCGATGAGGCTCAAAGGAAAGGTCGCGGTGATCACGGGAGGTGGTCGGGGAATCGGACGGGCGACGGCGGTCCGTTTCACGGAGGAGGGTGCCCACGTCGCCATCATCGACAGGGACCCGGAGGCGGGCGAGGCCGCGGTCCACGAGATCACCAGCCGAGTCACGGGGCCAGAGAACGGGTGGCGTGCCCCCCTCTTTGTGCGGGCCGACGTGACCAAGCGCGAGGAGGCGCAGCAGGCGATCGCAAAGATTCACGGGCGCTTCAGACGCATCGATGTCCTCCTCAACAACGCCGGCATCGTCCTCGATGCGCAGCTTGCGAAGATGAGCGAAGAGCAGTTCGACGCGGTGGTCTCCGTCAATCTCAAAGGGACCTTCAACTGCACGCAGGCCGTGGCCCCGTTCATGATCGCGCAGGGCAGCGGCCGGATCATCAACGTCTCGTCAATCGTGGGGCTCTACGGCAACTTCGGTCAGACGAGCTACGCAGCCGCGAAGGCCGGCGTGATCGGCATGACCAAGGTCTGGGCCCGTGAGCTCGGCCGCAAGGGCATCTGCGTCAATGCCGTCGCCCCCGGCTTGATCAGCACCGATATGCTCAATGGCGTGCCCGAAAAGGTTATGCACCAGCTCAATGGCAGGATTCCGCTGGGTCGGATGGGCCGGCCGGAAGAGCTCGCAGGGGTCTACGTCTTTCTCGCCTCGAAAGACGCCGACTACATCAATGGGGCCGTCCTCAGCGTCGATGGGGGGATGATCATATAGGGGGGCAACTGGGGGCGCACGCGGCTCACGCGGGTGCAGCTTTGTGATGGAGAAGGACCCGGGCATCCACCACGCTGAGACCTTCTTCGTAGACGATGATCGGGTTCAGATCCATCTCGGCGATCTCCGGGTTCTCCTCGGCCATTCGTGAAAGCGTAAGGAGCAGATCGGCGAGGGCCTTCAGATCTGCTGAGCGTCCTCCCCGAACCCCCTGGAGCACCGGGGAGGCTTTGATCTCCCGGATCATGGCGGCCGCATCCGGTTCGGTCAGAGGAATAAGCCTAAAGCTGACGTCCCGATAGACCTCGACAAAGATCCCCCCCAGGCCGAACATCACCACCGGTCCGAACTGGGCATCCTGGGTGAGACCGGCGATGACCTCGGTGCCGGGTGGTGCCATGCGCGAGATGAGGACCCCCCGAAGGGCCGCCCGGGCTTGCCGCGAGTGCTCCACGATCTGGCGGTACGCAGCCCTGACTGCGGCTGCATCGTTGAGGTTCAGCAGGACCCCCCCGACCTCGGTCTTGTGTAGAATATCCGGCGAGACGATCTTGGCCACGACCGGATAGCCGAGTTCGGCCGCTGCGACCTCTGCCTGCTCGGCCGAGTTGACGACCCGGTGGCGGGGGACCGACACGCCGTACGCCTCGAGCAGCTCGTAGGCCTCCGGCTCGACGAGATTTCGCCCTTCCTGGATCGCTTTGCCGATGGCAATCGTCATGCGGCCTTCCTATCGCAATAGTTCGCTGAGCGCCCGGATGCCCCGTTCAGGGGTGGGAAAGACCGGGATCCCCTTCCGGTGAAAGAGGAGTCGCTCGTGCCGCTCGACCTCTGCCCCCCCCAGGTAGATCACGAGCTGCAGAGGATCCGTCCCGACCATCCCTGAGGCGCCGGGGATCGGATCACCGAAGATCAGGGCGACGATGTCAAAGTGGGGGCCGGCCGCCTCGACGACCTGTCGGTACATCTCGGCGTTGGCGTCACCGGTGAGATCGAGGGGGTTCGCCACGATGCAGTGCTTTGGCAGGACTGCCCGGAGTTTTCGCGCCATCTCCCCGGGAAGGGGGGCGACGTCCAGCCCTGTGTTCTCTGCCATGTCGGTGGCCAGGATGCCGGAGCCACCCGAACTGGTCACGATGAGGAGGCGGCGGCCCTTGGGGCGGGGGAGGTAGGCGAGCGCCTTGCTGAAGTCGTACAGCTCCTCCATGTCGTCCGCCCGATGAATCCCGAGCTGACGGAAGACCCCCTCGTACACCTCATCCCGGCCGGCCAGGGACCGGGTGTGCGATTCGGCAGCCTTGCGCCCCTTGGGGGTCCGCCCCGCCTTCAGGACCACGAGGGGTTTGCGACATTGCCGGACGGCCTGGAGGAACTTGGAGGCGACCTTGACCCCCTCCATGTAGATGGCGATGGTCCTCGTGTGAGGGTCCTGGGCAAAGTAATGGATGAGATCGGCCTCGTCCACGTCCGCCCTGTTACCCAGACTCACGAAGGTGGAGACGCCCAGCTCTTCCTGAGAGGCCCAGTCCATCAGAGCGGCGCCCACGGTCCCGCTCTGGGAGACGATAGCCACCCCGCCTCGCCGCGTGAGGAGCGGCCACGACGCGCAGAGGGGATGGTGGGGGTTGTTGACCCCCTGGCAGTTGGGGCCGATGACGGCCACGTTCGACTCCCGGGCCGCCTCGACCAGTTGATTTTGCAGGGCCTCGCCCTCGGGCCCGGTCTCGCTGAAGCCTCCGCTGATCACGATGGCCCCTTTGACCCCTCGCTTGCTGCACTGCCGGATGGTGTCGGCCACGAACGGTGCAGGGATAATAATGGTGACCAGATCGACCTGATCGGGAATGGCCTCGATGGACGGGTAACACCGGCGGCCGAGGATCTCGGTCGCCTTGGGATTGATGGGGTGCACCGTGCCGGGAAAGCCGGCGTCGAGGATGTTCTTGAAGATCTGGTAGCCGAGTTTCTCGGGCGCGGTGGATGCCCCGATCACGGCCACGCTCTGGGGGCAGAAGAGGGCCTGCAGGGACTCTCGAGACTTGAAGGCAAGGGATCCGGCGGCGGGCATGTCACCTCTTCACGGGGGTATGTGCTCTCGCCGACGCCTGCCGGTCGAGCCAGGACGTCAATCTCACGACGCGTGCGAGCGGCCCCGAGTATCTACCATGGCCACGGGGAGGTGTCAAGGGATGAGCGGCAGGCGTGCAGGGGGGTGTTCCCTTGTGCGACCGCGACACGTTGGGTTATGATGGCGCTGAGCCCTTCGGCAAGGGCTCAGGGCAGCCGTTCGCGAGAGGCTGGTGCGCGAGCGACAGGAGTTCGAAAGAGTGGAGCGCTTCACTAGCGCGCAGGTGAATTACGAAGACCTCCTCGAGAGCCTGCAGGATGGGTTGGTGGTCGTGGACCGCAACCTCCGGGTCACCTTCCTCAATCCGGCTGGCGAAGAGCTGTTAGGAGTCTCGGCCGCCACCGCGCACGGCAAGCCTCTGGCGAGCCTCTTGGGAACTACCTCTCCCCTCATCGCCCTCGTGGATCGGGCGATGGAGACCGGACGGGCCCATGCCGAGCATGAAGCCAATGTGCAGAATCCCCAGGGGAAGATCTCGGTGAGCGCGATGGCCTCACTCTTGTCCGATCACAGCGGAGAGGCCCGGGGGGGCGTCCTCCTCCTTCGGGATCTCACTCGGATTCGAGAACTCGAAGAGCAGGTGCGTCGGGCGGAGCGCCTGACGGCCGTGGGAACGCTGGTGGCGGGCATCGCGCATGAGGTGCGCAACCCGTTGATGGGGGTGCGGGGGGCCGCGCAGCTCCTCATGGCGGAGTCGACCTTCCCCCCTGCCCTGAAGGAATATTGCGACGTGATCATCCGCGAGGTGGACCGGCTGAACGGGCTCGTCGAGGGGATGCTCGCCTTCGCCCAGCCGAGCCCTCCTCGTGTCGTGGAGTGCAACGTCAACCAGATCCTGGAAGAGATCCTCGCCCTGGAGGAGCGGGTCCTCCGCCGTCGGGGGGTCACGGTGGGTCGCACCTATGACCCGCAGGTCCCGCCTATCGCTGCCGATCCCGACCAGATCCGCCAGGTCTTCCTCAATCTGATTCGGAACGGGGCCGAGGCCATGGAGGGGGGAGGGGAACTCACCCTGGAGACCGCGTATGAGCGCCGCTCACCCCGATGCTTCGGTCTCTCGGTGGCGGTGGTCAAGGTGATCGACCAGGGTTCGGGCCTCTCCCCGGAGGCCCGGCAGCACCTCTTCGATCCCTTTTTTACCACCAAGGTGAAGGGGACCGGTCTCGGCCTCGCCATCTGCCATCGGATCATGGGGGACCACCGGGGCCACATCGAGATTGGAGACGCCGAGGGGAGGGGGTGCGCCGTGACCGTCCTTCTGCCGCTGGCGCGCCAGTAAATGAGCTGTACGCTATCAGAGACCGGAGACCGGAGACCGGACACATGAGGTCCTAGTCTCAAGGCTCAAGTCTCCAGTCCAGACGCCAACAGCCGACTGCTGACTGCCAAGGAGTAAGCGTGGCCGAGCCGACGAAGGCAAAGATCGTGGTGGCGGACGACGAGGAGAGTGTCCGCTGGACGCTCAAGAAGGCTCTCGAGCGGTCGGGGTACGCTGTCCTCACGGTCGCGGACGGCCAGATGGCGGTGGAGACGGCGGGGCGGGTCGGCGCCGACCTGGTCCTCATGGATATCAAGATGCCCACCGTCAACGGGCTTGAGGCGCTCTCCCTGCTGCGACAGCGCCATCCCGAAACCATGGTGATCGTCATGACCGCCTTCGGCAGCCTTCAGGCAGCGGTCGAGGCGATGAAGCGTGGGGCGTATGACTATATCACCAAGCCCTTTGATTTTGAGGAGCTGGCGCTGCTCGTTGGTCGGGCCTTAGAGGTGAAGAGCCTGACGCACGAACTGAACCGGCTCAAAGCTCAGCTCAGGGACCGCCAGGAGCTGGATGAGATCGTGGGGACGAGTCAGGGCATGCAGGTGGTGTTCAAGCTGGTGGGCCAAGTGGCAGACAGCGCAGCGACCGTCCTCATCCAGGGCGAGAGCGGGACGGGCAAGGAACTGGTCGCCCGGGCGATTCACAAGAACAGCCCGCGCCACCTGGGGCCCTTTGTCACTGTCAACTGTGCGGCCATTCCCAGGGACCTGCTCGAAAGTGAACTCTTCGGGCACGAGAAGGGGGCCTTTACGGGTGCCGTCGCCACCCGCCGCGGCAAGTTCGAGCTGGCCGACGGCGGCACGATCTTTCTGGACGAGATCGGAGAGATGGATCCCGCGCTGCAGACCAAGATCCTGAGGGTGCTGGAGGAACGGCGGTTCGAACGCGTGGGAGGCGAGGTCCCGATCACCGCGGACGTCCGGATCCTGGCGGCCACCAACCGGGAGCTCAAAGACCTCGTCGCCCACGGTCGCTTCCGGGAGGACCTCTTCTACCGGTTGAACGTGGTCGCGATCACGATCCCGCCCCTCAGGGAGCGTCATGAAGACATCCCGCTCCTGGTGGATCATTTCCTGCGCCTCTATGCCGGGGAGGACCACAAAGAGATCTCCCGTGAAGCCCTGCAATGTCTCCTCCGGCATCAGTGGCCCGGGAATGTCCGAGAACTTGAAAACGTGATCAAGCGGGCGTGCCTCTTGGCCCGCACCCGCCTCATCCTTCCGGAGCATCTGCCGGAGGCGCTCCAGACGGTTGCCAGTCGTGCGGAAGGCTCCGCCGGCACCCCGGGAGGGCTGGGGCGCGAAGTCCGGGCAGAGATCAAGCGACTCGGGGCTGAGAGGGACGGCAAGCTCTACGAGCACATCCTCTCCCTGGCGGAGGGCCCACTCCTGCAGGCGGTCCTCGACCGGGTGGGAGGGAATCAGCTCAAGGCCGCGGAACTGCTCGGGATCAACCGGAACACGCTGCGGAAGCGGATGCGGCAGCTCGGGATTTCTGGAAAACGCGAATCCTCCGGCGGTGGCGACCCCGCCTGATCGCCAGTAAGATCCAGCGAAAACACCTCGATGACCGGCCATTGGGGCAGGAAAAGAACGCCTGCATTGCGGCGTTGAGCGTCGCGGCGGCGGGCCGTAGATTGCGGAGGTGGCATCATGGTGTACCAACTAGGGGCGAAGGGACCGGAAGTCGCGAAGATGCAGACGCGGCTGAAGGAGTTGGACTACTACCGGGGTCCCATTGATGGCGATTTTGGCGGCGGGACGGAGAGCGCCGTGAAGGGGTTTCAGCGGGCCCAGCGCCTCGCCGTGGATGGGATCGTCGGTCCCAAGACCTGGGATCGTCTGTTTCCTCAGGAAGAGATCCCCGCCCCAGCGATTCTTCAGAAGCCCCTCGCCTACCGCTGTCTCGCCTTGACCGGGGCCTTCGAGACCGGGGCCCCCATCCCGGAATGCTTTGCCGGCCTCTCGGGGGACTTCGACGGACAGGGGATGAGCTTCGGCGCGCTCCAGTGGAACCTGGGGCAGGGGACCCTCCAGCCACTCCTTCAAGGAATGGACCGGAGCCATCCCCACATCCTCAAGCAGATCTTTCACGAGCACCATCCGGTGCTGCGGACCATGCTCAAGGCCGCGCGCGAGGAGCAGCTCGCGTGGGCCCGGTCCATTCAGGACCCGAGGCGGTTTGTGCTGTATGAGCCGTGGCGGGGGCTGTTCAAGACCTTGGGGCGCCGGGAGGAGTTTCAGGACATCCAGGTGGAGGCCGCCGATCGGCTCTACCGTTCGGCGGTCGCCCTGTGCAAGCCTTACGACCTTCGATCCGAGCGGGTCGTGGCGTTGATGTTTGATATCAAGGTCCAGAACGGGACGATCAGCGAGCTGGTCAAGGCCCAGATCGAGCAGGACTTCAAGCGGCTTGAGCTATCGGGCCATTGGGAGAAGAACGAGGTCGCTCGCCTCCGGATCATCGCCAACCGTCGGGCCGAGGCCGCGGATCCCCGCTGGGTCGAGGACGTCCGGGCGCGCAAATTGACCATCGCCAATGGAGGAGGGACGGTCCATGGGAACGCCTTCGACCTGGCGGAGCAGTACGGGATCCGGCTCAAGGCGGCCAGAGCAGATTGAACGGGTACGTTATTTCGCCGTGTGAAAGAAGCGGCAGTAGATCTCCCTCACCGCCTCGGTGTGCCCCAGGAACTCTTGGAGGAGTCGCTGGGCCCTTCTTCCGGAAGGAGATCTCCTCGATACAGGTGTCTGGCTAGCTCCCCAAGCTCCTCAGGCTCCACCCGAAACTCATTAAGCGATCGATCATGGATGAGCCTCAATCCGTTCTCCAAGTGCCTGAGGAAGTGGGTGGCAGAGATGAGGATCTGATAGACGCCCTCGGTCTGTGTCGCGTCCGCTACCTCCTCGCTCAGCCTACGGGATCCCCTTGAGGATTTCGGCCATCTCTGTGGCGGAATAGGCCCTGAGGGTCTCGCTCTTGACGTTTCCCAAGGCGCCCAGGGCCAACATCAGGCGGCTGACGGCATGGTCGTCCGGGGCCTCCACGACCACCACCACGTCGTAGCGCCCCATGGTCCAATGGATCTCCCTGACCTTCACCTTGCTCTTCTGGGCGAGCGCCTGGAACGCCTCGGCCCGCTTGGTCGTCTCCTTGACCTTTCGGATCCCCTGATCGGTCCAATTGAGCAGGCTGACATATATCGGCATCGCCCTCCTCCTTTCAGCGCCCCTGATGCCCCGTGGCATCGGGGCAGGGTGGTTCGCGCCGCCTCCCGACCGTCGCCCTATTCCTTTTCAGCGCTGGCTTCGTGGGCCTGAGGAGCGCCCCTTCAGGTCCTTGTACACCGGAAGGAAGGGCTGGACCTCCTTGAGATAATGCGCCGGCAGGCCCCAAGTCTAAGGCGTGTTATGTCTTGTCAGGATTCCGTGGATGTCGCCCGGATGGCGGGACACATCGGCATCCCATGTGCCGAAGCCGCCGTGATCATTCACACCCCGAATCCATTCCGCTAGGAACTCGCGCTTGGTTTGTTGTTCCTGGGTGTCCTGGCCCTTCACTTCCAGCACCAGCATTTTGCCGCTGGTCAGCCGTACCAGGTAGTCCGGCCGGAACCTCCGAATGATCCCCTTATACGAGTAGGTGATGTCAAAGCCCAGGTGGTCGTTCTTCACCCAGGCCGCCGCGTTCGGATTGCGGTCCAGCTCGAAGGCTTCGCTGGCTTCCCAGGTGCTGTCG
Organism: Methylomirabilales bacterium (SeqCode); assembly: GCA_050732295.1. Lineage (GTDB taxonomy): Bacteria > Methylomirabilota > Methylomirabilia > Methylomirabilales > CSP1-5 > CSP1-5. Next base: position 8,658 of record JBOHQS010000022.1, on the reverse strand, counting down.
AACACGCACATGTTGATGTGCGACCGCTTCGTGTGCTCGCAGGGCTTTCCGGTGTACCACAGCAGCATGTCGCCCGTGGAACGGATGGGCCTTTCCGTGTCGAAAACAGGCACCAGCGAGAGGGAATTCTCGAAACGAATGGCTTCCCACATATGCTGGACGACCTTGCTCATGTTGAGTGTGATGACGATGCGCCGCCGCAGATCGTCCTGATTAAACAGGGGAGGATGAACCTGGACGTTGCCGCTGTCAATGAACCGTTCTACCAGGCGAATCAGCTGCGCGAGCAAATACTCGCGGTTGCCCTTCCAGGTGGGCCTCATCTGATCATAGATGTCGCTCGCCGTCTCGAAGACGATCTTCTGCATCCGGAACCTCCGCCCGAGCTCTTCCAGGCTTATTTCCGTCAGGCGGGTTACATCGGGCTTGCCGTCAATCATGGGCGCAAGCTCGGCCAGCGTGGCCGTCTCATATGCATCCAGCACCAGCGGCTTCGCCTTCATCGGGTCCAGGGTTAGCTGCGGGCGGTACTCGTGGTCAATGCGGATGATGTTGGGCCACGTGATCTCATAAGCCGCCCTGCGCTGCGGCAGCGGTTCGATCCTGGTCTTTGGGGGAGGTGGGGGAGGGGGCGGGGCATCCGGCCCACCCTCGTGAGGCAGGAAAGTAAAGGGCACACCAAAGATGTTGACGTACTCCGGTCGAAAGAGCCCCGTCTTCTCGTCGACTTCGTAGGACGTTCGCCGCAGTCCGCGTCCCACCACCTGCTCGCAGAGAAGCTGCGACGTGAACGCCCGCAAGCCCATGATATGGGTCACGGTCTTGGCGTCCCAGCCTTCCGACAACATACCCACCGAGATGACCTTCTGAATCTGCTCGCCCGGGTGCCCTTCCTGCCCGATGGTATCCACCGTCTTTCTCAGCAACTCGGCGCGGTCCTTCTTGGAGAGTCGGCGGCGCGGGCCATTCGGGCTCTCGGCGTCATTCTCTTCGTCCTCCGTCTCCGTGAACTCGATTTCAACAGGCTCTTCCTGAGCCTCCGCCTCCTCCAGCACCTTCGAGTCAATGTGCAGAATCTTGTCCGGCACGCAGAGCTCTTCAATGCGTATCTTTCCGTGCGCAAAGGCGTGCTGAACACGGGCCGCAGTTTCCGTCCGGTTGGCCACGCTGATCATTACCGGCGGCGTCTTCTCGCCTTGATCCCGCCACTTCTTTGCGGTCTCGAGCCAGTCCTTGCCAAGGAAGTAGTAGCCGTTCACCACCAAGTCAGGCAGCGGTGTGTGCGCTTCCGCCTTGCGATTCAGGTCAGTCCTCACCTCCGGGTCCATATAGATGTGGTAGAAGCGCGACTTGTACTTGCTGGTCAGTTTGCCGTCGTCGCGGACGACCACGCGGGGGGTTTTCACCAGACCCGACTCGATGGCATCGTTCAGGCCGAAGTCGCTGACGATCCAGCCGAACAAAGTCTCCTCGCCGCTCCTTCTCCCCGTGGGGGCAAACGGCGTGGCCGTCAGATCAAAACAGGTGAGGATGCCTCGCGCACGGTGGATGCGGTCGAGCCCGCCGACCCATTTCGTGGCTTCCTCCAGTTCCTGGCGCGACACACCTGGAATCCGCACTTTGGGTGGCACGCGCCAGGCGTGGTGGGCTTCGTCGTTGATGACAACGATCCTCTGCGCCGAAGCCATCTCGCCCAGCACCTCGCGAACATACGCCTCGTCGCTTTTGGGGCCGCGCTTGTCCACCCCCCGCTTCTTCCTGATCTTTTCCTCGGTCTCCCAATCGAGCTTATGCCAGTTATGGAGGAGTATCTTGCCCTGGCGCAACTTGTCTTCCAGGCCAGGCGGGATGATGCGGAAGACCTCATAGAAGCTGTTCGGTCCGGGGATCAGCACTTTCAAGCGGCTCTTAACCGTCAGGTCCGGCGCGATCACCAGGACGTTCTTGGAGAACCGCTTGTCCTGCGGGTAAGTGACTTTGTTCACGATTTGCCAGGCGATGAGCATGCCCATGACGAGGGTCTTGCCCGAACCGGTGGCTAACTTGGAGCATAGCCGCGTGAACTCGCCGCCGTCGCCCGGGATCTCGATGCCCACGCGCTCCGACGCCGGTGCTTCGGTCAACCAGATCAACGTCTCGATGGCTTCCAAGTTACAAAAGAAGAACCGAAGGCTGCTGTCCCGCTGCTCGGGGTCCCACCAATGTTGAAGTAGTCGCTTGGTGATGCCGGTCGCGCCGGGATAACCGGTTTCTCGCCAGGCTTTCACGCGGGGCCGGATCTGGTTGACCAGGGGAAGCTCGATGAACTCGCCTGGATCGTCGAAGGACTTGGAGGATTCCGAAGCGCGGACATAGCCTGCCGGGCGACGGCCTTCCTTGAGGATGAACTCCCGAGTTTCCCGCTGATAGCTCCAATAGCGCGCGGGCTCCTCGTAGGGCGAGTTCAGAATCAGTTGGTCAATGGTCTTGGGCATGGCTACCGGATGTCCACGATCTTCAGGCTCTCGATGCCCCGGTCGTCAATCACTTTCACCGCCACGCGCTTGTTTGGGCCGGGCTCGAACGGCAGCGATACCGTGCCGCGATACGCTTCGATCAACTCGGTGTCGATCTCCGACTTCAGGTTCTTGGCCAACCGCGCCCAGCCGCCATCTTCATCCGCCATCGGGAAAAAGACCTGCCGTGCGAGAAGGCTACGGCCGTCGTAGTCTGTATCGAGCAGCCACATGGCGATCTTCGACGTATCGCCGGACTCAATGGTGCCCGTGCGCGTGTTGTAGTAATCGAAGCCGCGGACTTCGACCTCCCACTTGCCCTTGTGTTCGCCTTTCTTCGCTTGCCGCAGGTCTACGTCCGGACGGCCTACCAGCCAGAAGCTCTGATTGCTGGCACGCTTCTTCTTCAGGTCTTCGGTCAGCAAGTCGGCGTTCATCTGGGCCGTCAGGAAGGTCATGCCGGTTTTTTCTTTCGTGAGCTCATCAATGTCCTTTGCTGCTTCGGGGTCGAACTGGAAGGCGGCGAACACGATGATCGAAGGCTTGGGAATCAACGTGCGGGCTTCTTCCCAGGCCAATTACACCTGGCGCTGTTCGAGCGGCCCGTGTTCCGGCCCAAAGGAAAACACCACGCGCTCGGGCTTTGCGCCCTTCGTTTCGGCGTCGGCGTGCAGCCAGCGAGTCCCGGCCAGTGGTTCCACTCGTGAGAAGTCGATCTTTTGGCCGCCCTTTCCCCGGATGCCGGTCTTCAGCAGCTCATCGCGCCACTCCGCATGGCGCAGCGTCGCCCCCTTGCGCGCCACGGACGTGTCGGCTGGTAGGGGTGCTGCCTGCTGCACCCCCTCTTCGATTTCCTCCAGCGATCGCACTGTCGGCGCGGGGACGGCTTCCACCGTGAACGGCCCTGACACCCGCGCCCTGCTCTTGTCTACGTAGGGCTGGTCGTAGAGTGTTTCCTGGTCGGCGTACTTGGCGATAGCCGCGTCGATCTGCTCCCGCCTCATTCCTTCGCGGATTTCGGGGTTATTGGCGATGGACTTCAGCGTGATGTGCGGGACGGTCTTGTATCGGAAGCCGCTGCCGACCCCTTCTTCCGGATGTGCCAGTTCGTAGTAGTCATAAATGGCTGTCATTAGCCGCTGCTTGGCCAAGGTAGTCGCGACCCGTGACGTGTCGCATGTAATCCAGCGGCGGCCCCACTGCTCGGCGACATAGGCCGTCGTTCCCGAGCCGCAGGTCGGATCGAGAACAAGATCGCCCGGGTCGGTTGTCATCATCATGCAGCGTTTTACCACTTCTGTGTTCGTTTGGACTACGAAGATGGGGTCGGCTGGACCCCCAAGGCCATCCCAGAGGTTTGTGTACGCCCTGAACGGAAAATCCTCGAAGTAACTAACAAACCTAAGACTACTCTCAGTCGCAAGAACCCTGTTGGCCCAGATAACCCTCTGGATTCCCTCGGGAGTTGTTCCCCACCACCGTCGCCCCGAATCGTACTTTCTCCCCTGATATTCGACCTCGAACTTAGAACCTGGGCCTGGTTTCGTCATAAGAACTGACATGAAGGGCTTTGCGCCATCAGGCAACGGGCCGTTCTTAGTTCTCTCATCCTGTGACATTGGCCGGCGGGTTCCGTCTGCCAGTTCCAACATCGTATATGCCGACTCTATTGGGTCTGCCTTTTTCTCGAAGATGGGGCGATATTTGATCTTCGAGACGTCTTTTGCGTACCAAACCAAATAATCGAGAATTGAGCCAACGCGTGTTGCAGCTCGAAGTCCACCTGCTGCCTTCGAAAAACTGACGAGAGCACAAAAATTTGCTTTTCCAAAAACATCGTCCATAAGATTGCGAACGAGGTGGACATTCTCATCGCTGATCTGGACGAAGCAGGAACCGGATTCGTGCAGAAGTTCGCGGACCAGCAACAGGCGGTCGCGCAAGTAAGTTAGGTAGGAGTGGATGCCGAGTTCCCACGTGTCGCGGAAGGCGCGGATCATCTCCGGCTCCTGGGTCAAGTCTTCATCCTTGCCGTCCTTCACATCGCGCTTGTTTACGAAGGGCTGGAAGTTGGAGCCGTACTTGATGCCGTAGGGTGGGTCGATGTAGACCATCTGCACCTGCCCGGCCATGCCCTCCTTCTCGAGAACCGAGTTCATCACCAGCAGCGAATCCCCGGCGATCAGCCGGTTCGACCAGCCGTGCGCGTGCTTGTAGAAGTCAATCGCATCGCGGAGCGGCAGCTTTTCCTCGGGCCGCTCGAACAGCGATGGCTGCACTGGCCGGCCGTTGCCGTTGCGCTTGCGGACGGCCTCAACGATGGTGCGCGGGTCAATCCGTTCGTGGACGTGGAGCGAAACGGTCGGCACTTCGAACGAGGCGTGCTCTTTCTTTCCCGCCCAGACAAGCTGCGGGTCCAGGTGCGGGTCGTATTCGTAGGTCTTGCGCGTCGGCGCGGGTGGGTCGGTCTGCAGCGTAACCAGTCCCACGGGAGGGTTGTTCAGCCGCTTCTTGTCCGGGTGATCGTACCGCTCGATCCGCCGCTTCTCCGCCCTGCTAGCCTTCCCTTTTCCTCGCGCCATCTAGGTTTTACCTCTGCGTTATCTATCCCTTCGGAAGCGGCCCAATTGTATTTGTTGTCCGGCCCAAACACCAGCCCATTCAGACTTTGTGTTTTCCCGGCCACGCCTTAAAGGGTGTATTGCTGGGCATAGGCGGCGTTCGCCTTGAGGACTTCGTCCGTGATGCTCATGAACCTCCTCCAGAGGGCCCGGAGGACCTAGCTGAGTGCTTTGGTCTCCCCGAGATCCCCAAAAAGCAAAACGCCCGCCAGGCCGAGTTTCGACCTAGAAGGCGTCTGGTTTTGGTTCCACGCCAACGATTGTGCCAGAGGTGGGCGAGGGGCTATGTGCTGCGAGCCCCGCTGCATTCCCAAAACCCCTGCAGAGGGCTAGAGGCGGATGTCAAGGGGGTGATGCGACTCGGTACCCCCGCCTCTCAGCTACCCGCTACTATCCGGCTTCGTCCTGCCAGCGGCCCGCCCCCACGGTAGGAACAGAGTGTGCTCGCATCGCTATGGCAGAGGTTGAATGCAATCGGGGCTATCGTTCACCGGGTTGTTCACTCGCGGGCTGATCGGGTAGGCGGTTCGTTACCATTTCGCTCGATCGGGTTATCAAGAATTGCCTAACGGAAGGGACTCAGGGACCTCAAACTGATTCGCGAGAAGCGTTGGCCGCGATCCAATTGCGAAACTCTTGATAAGTTAAGTCTCCATCGCTTGCCCTAATAACTGTGACAATTACGTCTGCGGGAGCAAAACGTGTATAGAACCCGTTGATCTCTAGAAACTCAATCGCTGATTCAAGCGCAGTACGCTTATTTGTATCGTGAAATGGATGACGAGTGATTAGATACCATGCCATCCCTGCTGCCTTGTCGATTGCGGATTGGAATAGGTCGACGCCGAAGACTGGGTGTCGAATCGCATCGAGCATGTACCGGAGATCAAAGCCAGCACGAAGATTCGGGTAGCTTACCTGCCACCCACCGAATGAAGCAATAAGATCGGCGTTGATGCGACAGATGTCCTCCTCACTCAGATACACTATAGATCCGCGAGGACGGTCCACGCCTCACCTAGCCGGGCAAAACTGCGCCGCCGAATTTCGAAAAGACGGGAAGTAACATCTGCCGGGTATTCAACGGCAGGCCATTGGCTTACCTCTTCCGGCAGTATCATGACCCATTTCTCCTGAGTGCCGGAATGATCCCAGATGCCTGTAAATGTAACCGCGGCTGTTTCGTCAACAAGTTGGAGCGCGGAACTGACACCAACGGTTCCATATATTGACATGTTCCTCACCCAGTCTTAAACTTCGGCGTTTGCCACCCAACCTTCTTGTAGTGTGCGTTCTTGAAAACCAACGACGGGCTCTGCCATCCCGGCCTTCGACACTTGAATGCGTCGAATCTCTCGTACCGTTTGAAACGCATGAGTAAATGCAGATGACTCGATAATAGCTCGTGTGGAGGTGTGCGTTACAAACGCCTGCTCACCAAGGAGCACGTCCGGATTGGTCGGTACGGTTAATCCTAGCAGACTCTCATATTCTTTATACAGGGACCACAGCGGCTCGTCCCACTCGGGATTAGCCTTCTCCACCGGTAAGCCTAAGACTTCTATGGCTTCCCTTCGCCCAATAATATAATCGTGCGAATAAAGCTCCTTGGTGAGAGTGGAAACGATCCGGTCGATTTTCTCCTTGCTCAGCTTGTGGGCTTTCAACAGCCGCCGGGCAACAAGCTTTATCTGGGCACGTGCTCTATACACGTTCCCGAGTGCCAAAGGATGAACCTTACTTGCCAAGTCTTGGAACACTGCGGCAAGAGCCGACTCGCCCTTTAGCCCCACCTCCTCCTTCCCCAGCTCGATATATCCGATCACGTCCTCCACATTGACTGGCAAGACCTGCGGAGGCGCGCCGGGTACAGGACTTGGCACGGTCGGGTTGTAGGGCGAAGTGATCGTAGGATCGACTGGGGTCAACTGACCGACTCGGCTCATAACTATGGAATTTGCACCGAGGGCGATAAGAGTGCCCGCGCTGTGAGCTTTAAAAGGGATCAAGACACTGAACTTCTCGGCGAACTCCTTGATTAGGGCTACTAGACCCGATGCGGCATTTATCAGCCCACCTGAAGTGTAAAGAAAGAGATCAAGGTGACTTACGTGGCCAAAACTCAGCAAGTGCTCTAGTATGAATGGGAAAACGTCCGTGGCTATCTTTGTCTCCTGGCCACGCCTATCTCCCGTCACATAGACGAGGACTCGCGATCCGCGCTTTTTTTCGATTTGGGTGATTAGTTCTACGCGACGAGGCGTAGGCATGTCGATGCTCCCTAACAGAACGGTTTATTCTAGTATAGACGACCCCGGTGCGCCAGCCTTTCTGCCAGAGGTGGGCGGGGGCTATGTCCGATCCCCACTGGCATCCCTGAGTCCCCTGGAGGGCTAGAGCATCCCTCACCCCAGGAGCGGTGTCAAGGCGATCCGATAACTTAAGACATTTTGGTGGGTGTGTCAAATGTAAAAGCCAATGGTGGAAAAGCCGACGGCGATTAGGTGAGTGGATCAGGGGGCGATATAACCGACCCGGGTCGGGCCGAACGCTTGCCGTTTGGAGCGGAGGACGGCCAGGGCAGGCCCGGGCCCGACGGGCTATGGGGTGGCAGCGCGCAGGATCTCGTCGGCCAACCCCTCGACAAGCTCGGGGTCGGTGTTCAGCGATTCGGTGCGACGGAGGATGAGGCCGAGCGCGCGGGCCTTTGCCTGGGCCTGGATGTCGATATCGTACAGAACCTCGAGGTGATCGGCCACGAAGCCGATGGGAACCACCAGCACCTGCGAACGCCCTTCCCCTTTGAGGTCATCGAGCACATCGAGGAGATCCGGCCCCAGCCAGGGAAACGGGGTCTTCCCGGCGCTCTGGTAGGCTCGGCGCCAGTGGGAGAGGGCCAGGCGCTCGGCCAGGGCTCGGGCCGTCTCCTCGAGACGCGTGGGATAGGGATCTTGCCTGGCGAGAATCCCCTCGGGGAGGCTGTGGGCCGTGAAGAGCACCACGGTCTGGTCGGCCCCTGGGCGGGGGAAGGCGGCCAGCTCTCGCTCAATTCTCCTCGCGAGAGCCGAGAGATAGAGAGGATTCAGGTGCCAGCTCCGGATGACGTGTGCCTTCACTTCCGGGTGCGCCTCGAGGACCTCTCGCGCGTACCGCAGGTAATCGTCGATGATCATTCTCGACTCATGGGGAGCCAGGACCAGGGCCACCATCTTACGAACGCCACCCCGGAGCATCTCCGCCACCACGTCGGCGATGAAGGGCGGGGAGTGTTTCATGGCGAGATAGACCTGGAAGCGCCCCGGCGCCCTTCGATCGAGGACCTCCTGAAGCGCCTTGGCCTGAGACTCCGTGATCTGATAGAGCGGCGACACCCCCCCGATAGCCTGGTAGCGTTCGGTGAGTTCCTCCACCTCTTCCTCGGTTGGCTTCCGTCCCCGGCGGATATGGGCAAAGTACGCCTCCACCTCGTCCAGGCTCCTCGGCGTCCCGTAGGCCATGAGCAGCACCGCGATCATCCTCTGGCTCCTTGGGCGTGGACCCAA
>JBOHQS010000021.1:0-23458 GCA_050732295.1 Methylomirabilales bacterium (SeqCode) | reverse complement strand
GCCCGGCGGAGGCGGGGGTGGCCATCCTGGTGCCCCACGATTCGTTCGGCGCGGAAGTACGAGGTTGCACCAGACCGACCCATGGAATTGTTCCGCCGGGGAAGACCCACTCCCCGAGCCCTTGCTCATCGGTCGTCGGTCAACTCCCCTCAGTCCCCCAGGCGCTGGGACAGATCTCGCGGAAGGCACAGTAGCCGCACGCCATGTAGCTCGGCCTGGCAGTGAAGTCCCGGGCCCGGATCCCCGCCGCGACCTCCGTGATGACCCCTGCCGTCTCCTCGATCGCCTTTGCGCTCTTCTCGGCGACGCCGATCAGCCCCGACTCCAGGAAGTGCAGCTCCACCCGGGTCGGGATCTGCCCCACCATCTGCCGGTAGGCCAGGGCGTAGATCTGGAGTTGCAGGCTTTCGCGCGCCCGGCGCTTCGCCTCCTTGGGCTCGCGGACATCGGATGACTTATGATCAATGATGACGACCTCATCTCCCCGCACGTCGACCCGGTCCCAGCGGCCGATGACCCGGTCCCGCCCCAAGGTAAAGCCGAACTCCTTCTCGATGAAGGTGGGAATCGTCCCGGTGGCCTCCTCCCCGTCGAAAAATCGCCTGAGGGTCTGTCGGCCCGCCTCAAGACGCTGCTCCTCATGGTCGCGGGAGAGAAACCCGCGACTGACCCAGGAGCCCTCAAAGACCGCCCAGAGCGCCTCGAGCGTCATGTGCTGCCCCCGCATCTTCCCGCGGAAATACGCCTGGACCGCGTCATGGAGGGCCTTGCCATAGATCACGGTGTGGTGCTCGCGAATGGGCACCCGCAGGACCTGCGCGTACTTATACTTGAGGGGGCAGGTCCGGTAGTCGTCCACGCTGAGGGCGCTCAGGGTCAGGATCGCCTCAGGGGCCATGGGCTCGATCACACCCGACCCCTCCCCCACGGGGGGGGCGAAGCGCGCGATCACCTCATCCGGCGAGGCCCGGAAGGCGGCGTCTGCCGGCGTCGGCTGATCCAGCGCCTCGAGGACGAAGGGGCTCACCTTCTTCGGCCGCCCGGTCCCGGCGTCCCGGTGCGAGGTGAGATGCAGCTCGTCCTTGGCCCGCGTCATGCCCACATAGAAGAGCCGCCGCTCCTCCTGCCGGTGCACATCCCCTTCGGGGATCCGATCCTTGATGAGCGCGGCAGGCAGCTCGATGGGATCGCGTCTCCCCCGGTTCGGGAACCGATCAGCCGTGAGCGCCACCAGAAAGACCACGGGAAACTCCAACCCCTTGGCCCTGTGGACCGTGAGAACACTGACCGCATCCGTGTCCACATCCGCCTCGGCCACCGGCGGGTCCTCACCGGCCTCGAGGAGCTTCTCCTGGTACTCGACGAATTGCGTCACCCGATCGAGCCGCGCGACATCGCCGAACCGCTTGACCTTTTCGAAGAAGTGGGCGATGTTCTGCACCTGGATCTGGCTCGCGACATCCTGTGCCGCCATGAGCCGCTTCAGCACCCCACTCTCCATCAGGAAATGGTAGAGGACCTCGCCGGTGCGGAGCCGCTGGGCCCTCCGAACATACTCCTCAAGATCCCCGAGGAGCTTCTGGATGGTCGCCAGTCCCTCACCCGAGAGGTCATGGAGTCCCGCCCCCTCGACATTCGTGAAGACCCAGAAGAGGCTGCGGTGCATCCGGCGGGCCGCGGCACTACACCGCGCCAGATCCAGCGGGGGCACGCGATACAGATCGCTCGCCGCCAGGTGGTAGAGGGACTGGTTCTCCTCCGGATCCGCCACCACCCGGAGGAACGCCATCAGCAGACGGATCTCCTCCCGGGCGTAGAGACCATGCGCGCCCGAGAAGCGCCACGGCACCCCCTTCATATTCAGGGCCCGCAGGAAGGGATCGGCATCGCGGTTCGTCCGCACCAGGATGGCCATGTCCCGATACCGATATCTCCCGGAGCGCGCCTTGGTCTCGATCAGCTCGGCGACCCCGTCCGCCTCGCTCCCCGCCGTGTCGTAATGGCGGTGATCCACCGGACGCCCCTCCCCGCGAAGGGCGCGCAGATGTTTGTCCACCCCCCGCCGCACCTCCAGGCGTTCGGGGTCATTGTGACGGATGAGACGGACCGCGGCATCGAGGATCGCCTGGCCCGAGCGGTAATTCTCGTTGAGCACCACCACGGCCGCCTGGGGATAGGTCTCGGTGAAGCTCAAGAGATTGCTCACCGCCGCTCCTCGGAACTTATAGATCGACTGATCGTCATCCGCCACCACGGTGAGATTTCCCTCTGGAAGGGCGAGCGCCTTCAACAGCTCCCACTGGGCATAGTTGGTGTCCTGAAATTCGTCCACGAGAATGTAGCGGAATCGACTCCGGACCTCGGCGAGGATCGCGGGATGCTCTCGAAAGAGCCTGAGGGCCAGAACGACCTGATCCCCGAAGTCCACCCGCCCCTCTCGGGCCATCAACTCCTGGTACTGCTGGTACGTCAGGGCGATTTCCCGCTGGCGCCGGGCCTCTTCCTGCAGGCGTCCATCCTCCGGGTGCGCGCGTGCCCGTTCGGCGAGGCTTTCGGCAAGCTCAAGGTACTCCGCCGTACTCACCTCCTCATCCTTGGCCCGGCTGATGAGGGTGAGGATCCCATCGATGTATCTGGTCGGGTCTCCCAGGGGACGATAGTACGCCAGGGGAAATTCGAAGAGGCGTTCCCGAAAAAAGACCGCCTGCTCGGGGCGGGTGAGGACCGTGAAGTCGGAGTCGAGACCGAGCGCCAGGGCCTGTTCGCGAAGGACGCGATCGCCGAAGGCGTGAAAGGTGCTGATCCACACCTCCGCGTAGCCGTACGGGACAAGCAGATCGACCCGCTCCTCCATCTCCCCCGCCGCCTTGTCCGTGAAGGTGAGGGCGAGGATCTCGCTCGGCCGGGCCCGCTTGGCCGCGATCAGATAGGCGATGCGGCGGGTAAGGACGGTCGTCTTTCCGGTCCCCGCGCCGGCTACAATAAGGAGCGGTCCCTCGGGCGCGGTAACCGCCCGCACCTGGTTCGTATTGAGTCCATCGAGGATGACCTCGACCGGCGGGGAAACCGGCATCGGCGTGGGTGGGATCTGGCGGGCCCCTCGCATCCTCCCTCCGTCCGAGTGAGCGTGTCACAGTCGACGGAGGGTGTCAAGGTCGTCACTGTGGCCGCACAGCCAGCCCATCCTACATCTGGATCTGGTTTTTCTCCAGCACCACGCCCCGCACCCGATCGAAGTTGGCTAGTGACTTGTTATAGTTGGTCAGCGCTCTGACTTCGGCCGACTGGGCTACCGCCAGATCACGCTGGAACCGGAGGACCTCAAAGGTGGTGGAGACCCCGGCTTCCAGTCGTTTCGTTTCGATCCGGAGCTGTTCCTCGGCCAGCACCCGGGCAGCCTTGGTTTGGTCCACGAGCTTGCCATCCGCGTCAATTCTCGTTACTGCCTCTCGGACCTCGGCCGTGATGTTGAGTTCCAGACTCCGGAGGGAAACCTTTGCCTGATCCCGCCCGAGCTGGGCCTTGAGGAATTCAGCTCGGGCCGCCCGATTGCCCAGGGGGACCGTAAAGACCAGGCCGACTCTCGCCTCGTAGAAGTCCCCAGAAGTCAGCTCCTCGTTCGCGTTCCCGAAGTTCCCTCCGAGCCCATTGGTCCCCACTCTCCCCTCAAGGGCAAGATCGGGGAGGAGTTGATTGCGCGTAAACCGGACGTTGAGCTCGCGGCTCGCGAGGTCTACCTTGGCCGCCCGGTACTCGGGCCGATTCTGGAGGGCGTCGGTGATCCCCCCCGGAAGATTCACGATCACCGGGTCGAACCGGGCCGGGTCCGCCGGAAGGATGGGCCCGCCCCAGTCCCCCTGGGCGGGGATGTTCAGAGTGACCTTGAGACGATCCTCAGCATCCCGCAGCTGTTTCACTGCCACGGTGACTCCGGCTTCTCTCGCCGCGACATCCGTCTCGGCCTGGATGACCTCGACTGGCGCCGCCACGCCCGCCCGGACCCGAGCCCGGTTCAATTGGGACAGCTCCTTGGCTAGGCCGAGGGAGCGCTGTGCGACCTTAAGATCTTCCAGGGAAAAGACCAGATCCCAGTACTGGGTCTGGACCTGCGTGATGACATCCATGACCCGTGCCCGCAGCCGGTCCCCGGAGATCTCACGGTCGTTCTGGGCAATCTTGATGGCGGTGCGGTTGACGTCCACCCCGAAGTTCTTCAACAGGGGCTGGGTGAGGGTCAGGGCCAGGTCATTGAGGTAGGCCGGGTTCAGCGTCTGGAGAAAACTGGTGTCGGTATTGTTCCGGTTGGTGCCGTAGCGCACTTCGTAATTGGCGCCGGTCGGGAGGAACTGGCGGATCCCCCCCGCGCCGAAGATATCCTCGTTGTCAGTGACCACATTCGAGGACAACGCCGACCGGTTCTGGAGCTTGCTCTTGGAGAAAAAGATCTCGGCGAACGCGGCCGGATCAAAGACGGCCTTCGCGACGGTGACGTCGGCGTCCCGGATCTTGGGGTTGAACCCCTCGATGGCGATGTCCAGATTATTCTTGAGGCCCCACAGGATGCTCTCCTTGAGGGAGAGGACCATCACCTGTGCAGGCGGTTCGATAGTGGGGCCCTGCCCTGAGCCCCTCGACTCCGCTCGGGGCAAGCCTGTCGAAGGGCTTTGCCCTGAGCTTGTCGAAGGACTCACCGCGGGCGGCTCGGCGGGGCTCACCACAGGCGGCGGTTCGGCAGGGGCTTCGACGGTGATCTCAGCCGAACCGCTCACCGCCGGCGGTTCGACCGTGCTCACCGGGGCCTTCTCCTGGCCCAGGGCGGGGCCGAGCCACAAGAAAAGGGCCGCAAGGGCCCCCACACCGACCAACAGAGATCTCACGTTCTCCATGCTCCTCCTCCTGTCGACGAACGGGCGCTCACCGGTCTCCACTTTCGGGAGCTGGTGCCTCCTCCACGGACTCTAATCGAATATAGACGGCGTCTGGCAGATACAGGCCCCAGTAGAACACCTCCCGCGACACGTCGACCGTGGCATCACGATACCCGGAAAGCTGGGCCGTCACCTTTACGCCCCCAAAGTCCCCAGCGTACAGAGCCGGGGACGTTCCAATCACCTCTCCATCCACCACGATCTCGGCATTCCCTGGTTCCGTAAAGACCATCATGGTTGAGGCGCACCCACTTGAGAGCCAGGCAAACCCGATGAAGCCCAGCACCGCTGCGACTCGACGGTGCTCGCCGCTGATCAGTTGACGCATCGTCCCTCCTATCCTGTGTCACCGTGCTCAGGGGCAGATCCGCACTGAATGCCCCATGCTGCTGGAGGCGCATCGGGTGGCTCCCGACCGCTTCTCTCGGCCGCTCTGAACGCTGTGGCTCCCGACGGGCGGGAACCCTGCGATCTTCTCGATCGCCGGGTGTCGGGTATGAAAGTTCAGGGGGTGGTGGTGATGCTGTCCAGCGCCGTGGTTTTTCGGGAAATGCCGGTGATGCGTGAAAAACTTTTTCCCGAAATGTGGGTGGTGGACGAGATGGGCGCCACCCCGATCGCCCCCTTCCCGTCTCAATGAGGAAATCGCAACAGGCCAAACCGGTGCCGGTGCCAGTACCACCAGCGATCGGCCCAGAACGAATCGGTCCCCACCGGACCGTAGGCCACGCGCTGGCGCTTGGGCCAGAGGTGAAGGTACCGCCCTCGGAGCAACGGGAACGTGTACGTCACCTCGCCGATGGGACGCGGGGTGACGCCCTCCACATCACCCACCACCGTGACCTCCCGTCCGGGTCCGTAGATCGCCGGATCGAGGAAGCCGTCCATCACGACGATAAAACGTCCTCGGGATTCGTCGGTCTCCTCGGGCCGATCCTGCCTCCCGAGAGGTCGCTCGAGGACCTCCACTTCGGTCCCGCTCGGCTTTGGCGTCACCTGCAGGATCTCCCCGCCCAGGATCATCGTCCGTCCGCGCGACGCCTCCGGCCGCGCCCAGATGTCCGTCAGGGTGAGGGTGCGGTCCGCCCCCGCCTGGAAATCTTCGGGAACGATCGAGGCACACCCCATCAGCGCGAGCGACAGCGTCACACCAATCGCGGATCGTCTCCCCATGGTCCGCCCGCCTACTCGTAGCGCAGCGCCTCGATGGGATCGAGCGAGGCGGCCTTCCGCGCCGGGTAGTACCCGAAGAAGACGCCGACCACCGTCGAGAAGAGAAAGGCCAGGAGAATCGCCTGGGGCGCGATCAGGGTCTCCCACTGGGCGAGAAACGAGAGGAGGGCCGACCCGCCGACCCCGAGGGCGATCCCGACGATGCCCCCGATCAGGGCCAGCGTCACCGCCTCGATGAGGAATTGCGTCAGGATGTCGCGCTCCCTCGCCCCCACCGCCATGCGAATCCCGATCTCCCGGGTCCGCTCGGTCACCGAGACAAGCATGATGTTCATGATCCCGATGCCCCCGACCAGGAGGGAGACGGAGGCGATCGCCCCCAGGAGTAACGACATCGTTCGCGCCGACTCTTCCTGGGCGGCAAAGACCTCGGAGAGGTTCCGCACGGTAAAATCATCCTCCTGTCCCGGCTGCAGGCGATGACGTTGCCGGAGCAACACCATCATCTGCTCCACCGCCTCGTCCATCCACTCGGGCCCCTTGGCCCTGACAATGATCGCCCCGACACTCCGGGCATTGGCCTGGCTCACTCCCAGGACCTTGCGCTTCGCCGTGGACAGGGGGATGACCACGATGTCGTCCTGATCCTGTCCAAAGGCTGACTGCCCTTTGGCGGCCAGGACTCCAACGACGGTAAAGGGGACCTTCTTGATCCGGATGATCTCGCCGACCGGATCCGAATCCCCAAAGATATTCTCGGCCACCGTTTGGCCGAGGAGGACTACTTTGGCCGCCCCATCCACATCCCGCGACGTGATGCCCCGACCGGAGACAACCGGCCACTCCCGCACCACGAGGTACTCCGGGGTCGCCCCTTGAACGACCGTGGACCAGTTCTGGTTCCCGAAGACCACCTGCCCCGTCCCGCGCATCGTGGGCGCCGCGGCCTCCACGGCGGGCACCTCCCGGGCAATGGCCGTGGCATCATCCTCGGTCAGGGTGAGGACGCTCCCGCTGCCCAGGCGGATCCCGCCGCTGGTGGTGCTCCCGGAGAGGATGATGATGACGTTAGATCCGATGCTCCGGATCTGCTCGGCGATCCGCTCGCGCGCGCCGGCGCCGACCGCCATCATGGCGATCACCGCGCTGACGCCGATGATGATCCCGAGCATCGTGAGTCCGCTCCGGAGCTTGTTGACCCGCAACGCCCTCAGCGCGATCTGGACGCTGGCCCCGATGTTCATGTCGTCGCCTCCTTGGGGGGCTGCGCCGCGACGGCCCGATCGGTCAAGAGCAGGCCGTCGCGGAAGGTGAGGATGCGGCGCGCGCATCGCGCCATCTCGTCATTATGCGTCACCAGCACGATAGTCATTCCACCCCGGTTCAACTCCTGGAAGAGCGTCATGATCTCGGCACTCGTGCGGGTGTCCAGGTTGCCGGTCGGCTCATCCGCCAGGATGAGGACCGGATCGTTCACCAGAGCGCGCGCGATGGCGACCCGCTGCTGCTGTCCTCCGGACAGCTGCGCGGGGTGGTGATCCGCTCGATCAGCGAGGCCCACCGCCGCCAGCTTGGCCTGCGCCTTGGGCCGCCGCTCGCCGGGCGGCGTCCCGTTGTACAAGAGGGGAAGCTCCACGTTCTCGAGCGCGTTGACCCTGGACAGGAGATTAAATCCCTGGAAGACGAACCCGATCTTGCTGTTCCGGATCCCGGCCAGCTCATCGCGGCTGAGCCGAGAGATGTCATGGCCCTCGAGGAGATACCGCCCCGATGTCGGGGTGTCGAGACACCCCAGGAGGTTCATGAAGGTCGATTTGCCCGAGCCGGAGGGCCCCATGACCGCCACGAACTCTCCCCGCTGAATGTCCAGGGTGACCCCTCGGAGGGCCTCCACGGCCACCTCACCGATCCGGTAGGTCTTGGCCAATTCCTTGACGCTGATAATCGAAGTCATGGCTCGTAGTTCATGGTTCAGGGTTCACTCTTCAGCAGACTGGAGACTGGAGCTATGAGACTGGAGTCTCAAACCTCCGGTCTCCCGTCTCTCGGTCGTCGCTCTAAAAACCGAGAGACCGTCGGCGTTGCTGCGGGAAGGGCCCGCTCCCCTGCTGGGGGCGCCGGGATCCATCCCGTGTGCCTGATCCGACCACGACCGACTGCCCCTCTTTCACGTCCCCCTCGAGGACCTCGGTGAAGTATTCGTCGCTCAATCCGAGCTTGACCGCCACCCCGCTGAGCCGCCCCTCATCGAGGATCCAGATCTGTGATGGCCCACGAGTCTTCTCCTGGGCCGCGAGGGGCTCCCCGTCGGGAGAGGGGGGCCTGAACCGCAGCGCCGCGTTGGGAATCTTGAGGGCGTCCGCCCGCCTGTCCACGAGGATCCTCACGTTCGCGGTCAATCCCGGCTTGAGTTTCAAATCGGGATTGACCACCGCGACCACCACGTTATAGGTCACCACATTCTGCTGCACGATCGGGGCCTGGCGGATCTGGACCGCCTGACCCTTAAACACCTCCCCCGGAAAAGCATCCACGGTGAAGCTCGCCTGCTGGCCCACCTGGATCCGGCTGATGTCCGCCTCGTCCACGTTGGTATCCACCTGCATCTTGGTGAGGTCCTCGGCGATGAGGAAGAGGATCGGGGCCTGGAGAGAAGCGGCCACCGTCTGCCCGACATCGACGTTCCTCGCAATCACCACGCCATTGACCGGGGCGTAAATGTCAGTGCGGTCGAGGTCCACCTGAGCCGCTCGAAGGGCGGCGAGCGCCGCCTCGAGTCGGGCGGCCGCCGAGTCGTAGCTGGCCTGGGCCGAGTCCCGCTCCTCCTGGGAGATCCCCCCCTCATGAAAGAGGGCAGCGCGGCTGTCCCGTTTGATCTTGGCATCCTTGACAGCCACCCTGGCGTTCTCCACGTCGGCCTTGGCTTGGTTGACCTTGGCCTCGAAAGTATCAGGGTCGATCCGAGCGATGAGCTGCCCCTTCTTTACCCGAGAGTTGAAGTCCGCGTACAGATCCTTGATCTTCCCAGAGACTTGACTCCCCACCTGGACGGTGATCACGGCGTTCATCGTTCCGCTGGCCGAGACCGTCGCGACGATCTCCCCCCGCTCGACGGGCGCTGTCCGGTATTTGGGGCTCTTCTCCGAGCGGAGCCAGGCCACGCCGCCGACCCCGATGAAAAGGGTGAAGAGGACAAGGATGCCGATGATCCTCCCCCTGGGCCGTCCCATAATGGTCATCACCGCCTCTCGGATGCTCGGACTCTTATCGGACCCTTGGGCTTTCACACCCTCCCTCCGGTACCCAGCTTCCTGTGCAGGAATCAGTGTAAGACCCTACCGTTCGCCCCGTTGCTCTCTCTCCGCGTCCCACCCCTTGAGGAAGGCCTCAAACCGGGGCTGCTGGTCGGGAGTCAGCATGGCCCGGATCCGTCCTCGGGCCCGCTCTTTGATTTCGGTCACCTGGGGCGCGATCGTCTTTCTGACCTCCGCGAACTCACCCCGGGTATCGTCCAGGATCCGATCAAGCTCCTTCCGCTGATCAGAGGTCAGTTGCACGTCCCGGGTCAGCAGGGAGACATATCGCTCCCGATCGAAACGCCCCCCTCGTCCTTCGGCCGATGCTCCATACGACCGCTCATAGAGGCGGAGCCCCATAGCCCCGGCGGCCAGTCCCAGGGTAAAGACCAACGTGTAGACGATGACGTGGACTCGTCCCCTCATGGCGTCCGTTTCTCCTCCTCGAGGATCGATGCCAGGATCTGATCATGGGTTGGCCGGGGAATCCCCAGGAACGAGAAAGTCTCGGAGCCACCCGCCGGAGAGTCCAGGAAGGACAGGACCGGCGAGGGAGGAGGCGGGGAGAGGAGATAGGCTCCGCTCGCCAGCATCAACGTCAGGCTGGCCAGGGTCGGGACGAGGAGCCTGACCCCGAATCGCGGGGCGACGGGTGAAACCGCGGCCTCACGCATCCGGGCTCGAAGCCGAGCCATAAAATAGGGGGATGGCTCGTCGCCAGCCGTCACAACCTCGAGCAGCAGTCGGGTCAGTCGCCGGGTCCGAGTGACCGCCGCGCAGTCCGGACACGCGCGGAGATGCAGGGTAAGGGCGTCGGCCTCTGCAGATGCGAGGGCCGTCCGCCGGTCGAGCGCCTCTTTCGCCTCGCGGCACTTCATGTTTCCCTCCCGCCCGGATGACTCTCTTTGCCAAGGAGCTTGCGCAAAGCGCGCCGGGCCCGGAACAGGCGGAGGCGCACTGCCACCTCTGAGCATCCGAGAACTTTCGCCACCTCCTTTGTTTCCATGCCCTCTCGCTCCTTCAATAGGAGGACAGCCCGATCCTGCGGGGCCAGCTGGCCCAACAGCTTTTCCGCCAGGTTCCGGAGGAAGAGGCGATCGATGTCACCAAGGGCCCTTTCATCCCGCGCCAACCGATCGAGTACCGTCGTCTCGTCCGGACCCAGCTCGGAAAAGAATCGCTCCTGCCGCCCGCGAAGACGGCGGAGGTGGTCGTAGCACAAATTGACCGCAATCCGGGCCAGCCACGGGCCCACAGACGAACCCTGCTGGACTTGCCCCAACGATCGATAGGCCCGGAGGAATGCCTCCTGCCCGATATCCTCCACCTCGGCGCCCGGTACCATCCCCCGAATAACGCGAAACACCAACCGACTATACCGGTGAACCAGAACTTCAAAGGCCTGCTGCTCCCCTGCCAGGGTCCGACGGACCAGATCTCCATCCGAGGCCTGGCCTCCGAGATCGGGTTGCCCCTCACCCATGTCCCACTACCCTATAGAGACGTATCGCATGGTAGGGTTGTTTCACGTATCGAAAAGGCCGTGCCCAGCGTTTCTTTGCGATTTTCGGCGTCGCCGAAGGACTCTGGTGCGCCACGGGGAAGGGGGCGTCGGAGGTGGCCGTCGTCGAGGAAGGTGCCCGCCATCGTCAAGACGGAGCGGGCCGAGAACCGGATCGCGGAGGGGTGGGGGTTCCCGGACCGATCCCCCCCGAGGGGAAGACAGGGGCAGGAGGGGTGACGGGCAGCGTAACGGTAAAGGTGCTCCCCCGATCCTCCCCCTCACTCTCGACCGAGATCTCCCCGCCCTGAAGCTCGACGAGCCGCTTGGCCAGCGTCAGCCCGAGACCGACGCCCGGGATCCGGCTCGCCACGGCATTCTGGCCTCGGCCAAAGGGATCAAAGATCCGCTGCCGATCCTCCGGCCGAATCCCGATCCCGTTATCCCTCACGGAGACGGCAAGGGTGCCCGGGTCGCGGAGACGGGCGGCCACGGTGACCTCGCCTCTATCGGCGGTGAACTTGAGCGCATTGGAGACCAGGTTCAGGAGGATCTGCCGGAACTGATGCAGGTCACCCCGCATCGGGGGAAGCCCCGGCTCGCCCTGGACTGAGAATGCGATCCCCTTGTTCTCCGCCTGGGGGGCCATCAGGGCACTGACCTCCTCGAGGACAGCGAGGGGGCTGAACTCCTCCGCGAAGAACGTTCTCCGACCCACGTCGTCCTGGGCGAGCTCCAGCAGGTCATTGGCCAATTTCAGGATGTGCTGCGCGCTGCCGTAGATGTTCTGCATGTACTGTTGCTGACGCGTCGACAGGGGGCCGACCCGCTTGTCCTGGAGGAGCTCGGCGTACCCCAGAATCCCCGTGAGCGGCGTCCGCACTTCCTGGGAGAGCTGAGAGAGAAATTTGTTTTTCTGGTTATGGGCCTCGAGGAGCTGCTGGTGCGTCTGGAGGAGTTGATCGTGGAGCTGGGCGCTTTCCAGGGCCGTGGCCGCATGATTCGCGATGGCGGAGAGGAGGGCAAGATCTGCCTCCCCAAACGGGGTCCGGTCGGTCCGATTAATGAGCTGAATCACGCCGAGAACCTTCTCCGCGGTCTTCACCGGGACGCAGAGCACGGACCGGGTCTCAGCACCGATCAGGGCATCGACCCGAGCGGAAAACATGGGGTGCTTCCTGACATCGGGGATGACGAGCGCCTCTCCGGTCGAGGCCACCCAGCCGGCGATCCCCTCCTCCGTCGCGACGCGCAGCCCCTGAAGCAATTCCCGCCGCTCCCCCAGGACTACCGCGAAGGTGAGCTCCCCGGTCTCCTCCTTGAGGAGCAGCGAGCCGGCCTCGACCTTCATCAACTCCACCACCTGCTCCATCACCAACCGCAGGAGCAGGGGGAAATCGAGCGTCGAGGTAAAGGCCGCCGTCACCTGGTTCAGTACGCTCATCTCCTGGAGCCGTTGGTGCACGTGGCTGATGTCCTGGAGGATCATGACGCCGCCTGCCGGCCTGTTTTCCTCGGTCAAACCGGTCATCGTCACCTTCAGGACCCGTCCACCGTATCGAAACTCGAACTCTTCCCGCCCGCCGGACTGTTCCATCCGCCGAATCGCCGCCGGGATGGGGTCGCCGAACACGGACCCGATGGGGACGGCGACGAGCTCTGTCTCTGATCGCCCGAGCAGCCGGACCCCGGCCGGATTGATGTAGACGACCTGATGGGCCTCGTTGAACTCGATGACCGCCTCTCCCAGCGCGGCCAGCAAGGTGTCCAGGTGTCGCTTGATCGAGAGGAGCTCGCGCGCGATGACGCGGGGCCGCACGTCCTCAAGCCCCACCATGACCGGGGGCCCCGCGTCCACTTCCGCCCTATCCAGGCGTTGGACGATATCCAGAATGTCCACCACCATGGCATCCATGCGGCGCTTGGCCACATAGGCCTTCGCGCCCATCTCCTGCAGGTCCTGCATGCTGGGAAGGCCCTCGGCTATGGTCGCGGTCAGGACGACGACGGGGATGTGGGAGAGCTGGGGATCTTGCGACAGGTGACGGCAGAGTTGGCGCCCGTCCATCACGGGCATGATCAGATCTGTGACGATGAGATCCGGTGGATGGCGCCGAGCTTGCTCCAGCGCCTCGAGGCCGTTCCGGGCCTTCGAGACGATAAAGCCCGCTTCCCCCAGCGCATCCCCCACGCCGGCAAGGATGATTTCGTCGTTATCGACGATCAGAATTTCCTTGGCCACGCGCTCCCCCACACCACCTCTAGCAACGCGTATGCCAATATACGGGATTCCCCCTGCCTTTGACAAGCCTCTCTTCCCCTCGCCCGGCCCCGCCTCGCCTCCCTCGCCCCCACGGGGCCTCCCCCTCCCCCCTGAAAACCAGCCCGGCCCACTTCCCTACGCCCCTCCCCGGGGAACGATCCCAGGCGCAGTTTTTCGCCGTCACGACCTCGTTGACACCCTGCTGCCGACGGGCTAGATTATGGGCAGCTTAGGCCAGTAAGGTAAGGCTTGTTGGCAGGTCGGTATGGGATTAATCGGAACAGCACCGTGCTGGCCTTGTTCGCCCCCCGGTGCCCTTCGTTTTGGGGTCCTAATGATCCAGGCGAGGATTGGACAACAAGGAATTTGATCGTTTCCAGGGGGCCAAAGGGTTGTCGTGATTCCGCTCTGGCGGGATGTGATGCATTGAAGGGGGAACTGAGCGTACGTTGTACAATGCACTCATGCCAAAAAAACTAGAATGTTCTATACGTACGGCCTTTAGACATGACCCGTGAGGAGTTCAGAGAGCTCCTTCAACAACACAGCGACGTAGAGTTGCTCGATCCGTGCTTGCGTGACGACCAGGCACCCTACGTCTTTCAGCCCAAACCGGCAGCCTGGGACTCGTTCCGGGATGAACTTGTTGCACTCCTTGGGGTCTCCCGTGACGAAGTCAGGGTTGTTGGAAGTGGTCGGTTCGGCTTCAGCATTAAGCCTTGGAACAACTTCAAGAGATTTGGCGACAAATCGGACATTGACGTGGTAATAGTCAATGCAAACTTGTTTGACGAGCTGTGGCTGGCCCTTCTCGATGCGGCGTACCCGAGGCCGCCGATTACCGACAAGCTTGGCGGATGGTTAGAAAAACGAAGAAACGAGCTCTACACGGGATGGCTGACGCCCTTGAAAATCAAGCTAGATTACAGAATTGTCGGGTTGAAGGCCAGGCCCGTGTTGGAATTCAGCACGCTGTGGTTTGATGCCCTAAAACGCGCGGCACGCCACCCTCCCCGAAGGCATGAGGATATCACCGGGCGCCTGTATCGGACTTGGCGGCACGCCGAACTCTACCACCTCAACAGCCTGTCAGACTTGCGAAGGGCGTTGGCCGAATGAGGGGGGCTTAGATGAAACACTTTTCTCGTCCGCAGATCATTTCTTGGTTTCAGGAACATTACAAGGCCGGTCGCCTTCAACTGCGGCCCCCATTTCAGCGCAAACCTGTCTGGACTAAGCAACGGAGCTTTTTGATCGAATCCATACTCATGGACATCCCAATACCCGAGGTTTACGTCCACGTCACGCCAACGGAAGATGGTACGGAACATTACGGTGTCGTTGACGGTCAACAGCGATTACGCACGATCCTACAGTTTATAGGAATTGAGCGCGATGGAGACCAAGGGGAAGTGAACAATAATCTCTTTGGGCTGGAAGCTTTGCCGGAAGGATCTATTCACAAAGACAAGACGTTTGCTGATGTGACCCCCGAAGAACGAAAGCGTTTCTTTCAGTACGAAATCTGTGTCCGGTTTCTTTACACCGACGACCTCAAGGTAGTGGAAGATGTGTTTAAGAGGCTGAATAAATTCACACTTCCGCTAAAACCGCAGGAACTTCGAAATGCGACGTTCCACGGTGCTTTCGCGAAGCTTTCGGAACGCCTAGCAGACGACGAATACTGGGCCGTAAACAGGATCGTGTCCCCGGCAGCCATTCGCCGGATGGCCGACATCGAGATGATGAGCGAGCTCTTGATCGGTCTCCTCCATGGACCACAGGGTGGCTCAGCCAAGATCATCGACGAGTACTATGAACAGTTCGAGCGATATGAGGATGAGTTTCCAGAGCAAGGCAGGGTCAAACGCCAGTTCGCCAAGACGTTGACTACGATTCAGCGCCTGTTCCCAGTGATTTCAGATGTCCCACGTTGGGGCAATCGGGCTGACTACTATAGTCTGTTTGTCGCACTGGGTAATCTTCTCAAGGATGACAGCCTCTCGCGAAAGTCTGAGAATGCATTGGCCACAAAACTTATCGAGTTCGCCAAAGAGGTCAATCTACGCCTCGTGAAACCCACGGCTAAGACGAGTAGTGCGTCAAAAAAGTATGCGAGAGCCATAGAAAAGGGGGTGAACGACAAAGCTCGACGGATCGATCGGCACGAGGCGCTCATCGAAATCATTACACCGTACCTTAGGAAGAAGATCAGGTAGAAGAAATGAGGAAATGGTATCGCACGTCACAGTACACAATCTATAATGCGGACGCCTTGCAATGGCTTCGGTCGCAACGGGCGAATTTGTTCCACGCAGTGGTCACCGATCCGCCGTTTGGCGTTGTTGAGTATACTGCAGAGGAACTGAACAAACGGCGAAGGGGGCGCGGCGGCATTTGGCGGTTGCCCAAAGCATTCGATGGTGCAAAGCGGCAGCCAACCCCGCGATTCACGGTACTCAATGATCACGGTCGTATGGGGCTGCTGGCTTTACATCTTCGCCTGGCTCCAGAGCTGTTCCGCATCCTCCTGCCGGGAGGACACGTCATGCTGTCATCCCAGTGCTTGGTTTCTCATCTTGTGGCCCAGGCATTCTGCATGGCTGGCTTCGAGGCCCGTGGGCAGATAATCCGCGTGGTTAAGACACTTCGGGGCGGTGATCGTCCCAAATTCGGGGACAAACAATACCGGGATGTGTCCGTAATTCCACGTTCATGCTTTGAGCCCTGGCTTCTGTTCCGAAAGCCATACGAAGGGCGCGTTATTGAGAATCTCAGGCGGTTTGGCACCGGTGCTCTTCGCCGCCCTTCCGAAAACACACCGTTTCCCGACCTCGTAGAAGTTCCGCCGGCGCGCCCACGCGAGCGCGCTCTTGCGAAGCATCCGTCGCTAAAGCCGCAAGCGTTGATGCGGTTTTTGGTGCGGGCCTCACTGCCCCTCGGGAAGGGCGTTGTTCTCGACCCCTTCATGGGAGCAGGGTCAACTATCGCCGCCGCGACGTACCTCGGCCTAAAGAGCGTCGGGGTGGAATTGGATGCGAGATATTTTAGTATGGCCAAGTCTGCAATTCCGAAACTCGCCGGGTTCGAGGTCACCGGGTAGGAGCAGAGGATGCTGAGGCCCTCTCCACGGAGTAAGTGATGGAGCCCGGGGTAGGCATAACTCCTAGCCCACCTCTGGCACAATCGACGGCGCACCGCTCATTCAGACGCCCTCCCGGGCGAACCACGGCCCGGGAGGGCGTTTTTTTCCGAGGTGGGTTACGCCGACCCGTTTGGTGGAAGGAGGAACGTATCCAGGAACTTTTCGGCCACAGGAACCTGACCACGACGATTACTCGCGCGTACAGCCGTCCAGAGTCCCACCGGCCGTTTACTGGGTGCATGCGGAGGTAACTCGGCATGGCTGCGCAGGTCTCTACATGGGGTGAATAGAATGCAGACGCCTGCAGCCTAGCGCTATCACGGCAAAAATCTATCTTGGTCCGGCAAGACTCCTGGACTTGAATGAATGCGAGAGAAATCTCGATGACCGTTTAGGGAAATAGACTCCGAGAAACTGCAGTGTTTCCGGTATTAGGGAGTTCTGCCTAATTCCACTTCGGCGGCACCGAACGAAGGTTGCCGCTTCCTTATTACCTTCAGGAGGGATCACCCATGTTCGCAATACGGGATCTTGTTACTTACTACCTCCAAGGGTTCCCTGAGGAGAACGATCGGCTACGCCAACTGCACGACCTCCTCAACAATACGCCCGACGAGAGCGCGCTTCGCTCTCGAAAGAATTTCGTCGGCCACATAACAGCAAGCGCGTTTGTAGTGCACCGAAAGACACGCAAAGTTCTCCGCATTCTCCATAAGCAGCTCCGGATGTACTTACAGCCAGGCGGCCACTTCCAAGCTGGTGAGATGAACCCACTTGCGGTGGCCCTTAGGGAGGTGAAGGAGGAAACCTCCTTAGGCGATCTCGTTCACGTGCCATACCACTACAATTCGGACGTTCCCATCGATATTGATTCTCATTACATACCTGCAGATGCGCAGAAGAATGAGCCGGAACACTATCATCATGATTTTCGCTACCTTTTCCTCACCGAGGCGGATGAAGACGCGCCCGCAATCCAAGAGAGTGAAGCATTCGCCTATGATTGGGACGAGATCAGGGAGCTTCAGCGCCTGCAGACATTCACCTCGATCGCGGACAAAATCGAGAGAGTTCTAGGGCGGGAACTCCGCCAGCGGCGCTTCTATGACAAGATCTGCCAGGCGCTGCAGCCCGTGGAGCGAGCTAAAGCAATTGTAATTACTCACATTCTTCCTGATGTGCCCGAGTATCTTTCTGCAATAAACAATATCGCCGATGTGATTGCCGTAATTCCCAAGCCAAAATCCATCGTGCGCGAAGTGCTACAGAAGATGCAGACGAAGTTTGATATTCTGCACCTAACTAGAGACGAGTTACGCAACATCGAAGTCGCCACCTCATTGGTCGACCGCTCACATAACGACCGCATCGTCATCTTTGATATAGGGGGTTGGTTCGCACCTGTAATCAACGAACTCGCGACCAGTCGACCAGGAAAGGTACTTGGTGTGATTGAAGACACGGAGAACGGGCATCGAAAGTACGCGGAGCTGCAGGAGGTAAAGGTCCCTGTGGTCTCCGTCGCCCGCAGCCCCCTTAAGGACAACGAAGATCTTCTTGTTGGCCAGTCGGTGCTCTTTTCGGCAGATGCGATACTAAGGGAGTGCGGGCGCTTAATCCAATACTTGAACTGTTCAGTCCTGGGGTACGGGAAGATCGGGAGCTCCATCGCCGACCACCTTCTGCTTCGTGGTGTAAAACCAAACGTATTCGACACCAATCCAGTTAGAAGAATTGCCGCCTATAATCGATTGTGCAACATACCCTCGCGGGGCGAACTGCTCGGGTCGTCGGATGTGATCTTCAGCGCCACAGGCAGCCAGGCCGCAAACATCATCGACTTTCGGTCTCTAAAGAATGGGTGCTTCGTCTTCTCGGTGACGTCTTCTGATGATGAGTTCGATCTTAGCTATGTGAATGCAGAGTACCAACGTCAGGAGGTCGCCCCATATGTCCAGAAGTACTGGAGCTTCAGCAACTACTTCTATCTGGTGAACAGTGGAAATGCGGTCAACTTTCTACACAAAGCTGTGCTCGGTGACTTCATTCACCTCGTTCGAGCTGAAATGCTCGTCGCATATAGGATTCTGGTAGGGGGAACTTTCCAGCCGGGCATCCACAGTGTAGATGCTCCGTGGCGAGAGGCTGTGGCTCGGTCCTGGCTATCCACGATGCTCGATGTGTGGGAGGAGCCGTAAACGGGAGAGTAGGGTTTAGGTGCCGCCCGAACCTCGCGCTCCAGCGGGCGCCACGTGGTGCGCTCCCGGATGATCCGCTGGGCTGGTCTCACCGTTGCGCCACTTGCGGCCGGCATCTCAGGGTGCCGCCGCTGAGTTCGCAAGCCGTTAGGCTCCTAGATGGGTTACTAATGGCTAACCGAAACGCGGCCGGCCTCCAGACGTCCATAGCTACTGGGTTGACCTGGCCAATACGCTGTGGCGCCTCGTAAGTGAGCCACGGCTAGAGCCGGTCCCCAGGTAGCAGTCGCGTTTGAATTAGGCCCGGCCTTTATAAGCTTAGGAAGGACAGGGCCTAGGGAGGGAGGGGCGTAGGGAGGTGAGCTGGTTTAGTCTTTGATGGGGGAGGGGGAGTCCCCCGTGGGGGGACGGCGGCAAGGCAGGCCCGCGGAGCCAAATGCGCCCGGCTATGAGCGTCGCTTCCTGAGTCGCTTCAGTCTTGTACCATTCGACGCGTGATACACAGTCTCTTCTACCTAATGGCCTGCCATGAGCCCCTCGGCGGGCTCGGGATAAACAAGCGGGGAAAGCCCTCGTGAGAGAGCTTTCCCCGCGCGTCGAATGGTGGAGGCGGCGGGAATTGAACCCGCGTCCGAGAACGAGCCCATAGAAGCCTCTACATGCTTAGCCTGTGTTTTGTTGTCGTCGGTCAGCGCCCCCACAGGCAGGGTCGCTCACCAACCAGCCCTTTGGTTCTCGCCCCCCCTCCCCCGGGCCGGAGAAGGGAGGCCAGCTCACCTGTATGACGCCTTACCCTACCCAGTAAGCGAGGCCAGGGAGGCGTGGCTGCTAGTTAGGCAGCCAGTGCCAATTCAGCGTTGGCAGTTGTGTTTTTCCCACCGGTTTTACGAGGGTGATGGGACCTCGGCATGCCACCTCTACCAACCGCGTCCCCGTCGAAACCGTTTCGCCCCCCTGCGGCGCGCAGCGCCGCCGTTCGTGGTTAATGGTTCAGGGTTCAGGGTTCACTATGAACGCTGAACTTTCTTCAAAGCGTCTGCGACTTCCCGTTCCTGGACCCGTCGCTTGACATCTTCCCGCCGATCGTACTGCTTTTTCCCCCGCGCCAGCGCCAGCTCTACTTTCACCCGGCCATTCTTGAGATAGAGGCTCAACGGCACGAGGGTGAGTCCCTTCTCCTGGACTTTCCCGATCAGGCCCCGTATCTCATGCCGATGCAACAGCAGCTTTCTGGGGCGCAGCGGGTCATGATTGAGCCGATTGGCCGGGGCGTACGGGCTCACGTGACAGTTGAGCAGGTACACCCCATCCCGCTCCAGAGCCGCATAGCTGTCCTTGAGATTCGCGCGCCCCTCCCTGAGCGACTTCACCTCGCTCCCGGTCAATGCGATGCCGGCCTCGAAGACCTCTTCGATGTGGTAGTCGTAGCGCGCCCTCCGATTCGTGGCGAGCACCCTGCCCTGCGCCATCCCTCCTTACTCCTGCCCGCGCGGCCGCCGACTCTTCAAGGATACGCACTTTTGCCTCTTTTTTCAAGTGCTCCTCCCGGTTTTCGAGGCGTGACACTCCCCCCACTCCACAGCACCCAGAGACCCGGCAGGCCCCGGATCGACACCCCCCGGGTGATCAGCCCTTCGGCAGCGAGGACGCCGAGCGCCTGTTCCACCTCGGGGAGGGATACGTCAAAAAGCCGAGTCATGATCCGCTCCTGACTCGCGATGCCATGCGTGAGGTGGGCCCTCACGACCTGGACAAGCGCCTCGCCCCGGGAAAGCGCGTCTCCCTTCGTCACCTGCTCGGGCAGCCAGTTCTCAAGCAGGTCCCAGCGGTAGCAGAAGGAGGGCTCGTAGATCTCTTCGGTCTTGACCACCCACAGCTTCCGTTGCAGCTCGGTCATGGCCCGCTCGAATTCCCGCGTCCGGCCCGACGCCTGGAGGCCGGTCCGGCGGCGAAGCTCAGGGGTGTCCGTGGGGCTTGTTTCTATCAAGGCATCCATGATGCGCAAGGCGATCCGGCCGAGGCGGCCGTCTCGATAGTCCGCCAGGGAGTCGCCGCTCCGCCTTCCCTCTCGGATCAAGGCCACGAACGCGGGAAGAAGCTCGAGCGAGACGAGCGTCGGCCTTCCCTTGAGGAGCTTGCCATAATAGACGAGGCGCTTGGCCGGGAGGACATCCTTCAGCTCCCAGGTGAGGAGCACGGCGGGATCATGGTGGGTATGCTTGGGCCAGCGGGGATGACGACGGCCAGAGACGGCGACCCAGAGGCAAGGGGCGGAGAGGCCAAAGGTGCTGAAAGTAAAGGAGTAGCCGACCTGGCGGACGAAACGAAGGGCATCCCGTTCGTTCCGCACCCTGAGGTGCGGAAGGCGATGAAACGTCCGATCTCTCAGGGCCTCCAGGATCGCCCGTGTGAGGGGGAATCGACTCGGGTGGGCGGTCCTGCGGTCAGCGGCTGCGGAGGGCATCCTTGAGCTCGCGGACCAGGATCTCGACCGTGCCTCGCGTCCCCCCGGCCTGCTTCTGCCGCCAGGCCCCTTCGGTCTCGAAGCGGCCGTCCCCGATGCGGTCACTCCACGGGGCGACCGCCTCCCGGATGCCAGCGGCATCAAAGGAGTCTTTCTTGCTCTCCCGGGCGGCCACCATCACATCGGGCGAGACGCGGATAAACGCCCTGAGCGCCGTCCCCGTCTTTATGCTGTACTTCCGGCCTGCCCAGGCCTTGGGAAAGGCCGCCGCGATCGCCTTGAAATAATTCAGGAAGAACCGGCGCGCCCCTTCGCGCAGCTCCTTGGCCCGTTGCTCTCCGCCGATCTTCCGGACCGCCTCAAAGAGCTCCACCATCTCTTCGGCCAGGGGGGCCTGGGAGACCTTCCCCCGCCCCACCCCCAGGATGCGGATCTCTCCCGCCAGTGGAGATGACTCTGTCTCGTTCAGCGCCCGGATCACGTCGTGGGCCAGGGCCTGGTTCTCGTTCGCATACAGCCGTCGTCCGGCCAGGCTGATCAGGTGAGATGGATTCAGGCGGGTATGCTTGGCGTTGATGGTGACAAAGAGCTCCACGACCTGTCGGTCATCCAGGTTATCAAAGACGACGGCCGGGACCTCCATCCCCTTGAGCTCGTCTGCCGCGGCATGTAGCGCCAACAGCCGATGCTGGCCATCCAGGGCCCGCAGGATGCCAGGCTCTTCCGGGATCTGCAGCATCCCCAGGCTTCGACTGCCTCCCCCGGGCACAAACTGCAGTCGCCGCTCGGCAATGATGATCACCGCCCCGGGGATCGCCGGGAGATTTCCCGCCTCCTGGCACTCCCGGTAGTACTTCAGGAGCTCCTCGACCTTCCGACGGATCAGGGGGCGCTGAAAGGCGGCCTCGCCCCGGGCGATCCGCTTCTCCAGCAGCGCCCAGTTAATGCGCGAGGGCCGGCGGGGCCTCTTGCCCGGGGGTTCCTCGGCCGAGGCGTACCCCAGGACTTCGAATCGCACCAGCCGGTTAATGTCCGCCGCCGAGAAAGAGGCCTGATAGAATTCGACGCCGAACTGCTTGACCTTGTGGGCGGGCACCGTAATCATCGCCTGTCTCGCCTTCTTTCCACAGTTCTCAGTTCACGGTTCTTAGTTCATCGACGCCTGAACCCTTCGCCCCACACCCTGAACTATGAACCATGAACGAGCTCAACGGGTCGGTTGCCAACGCAGTTTGGGCTCCCGGGCGGCCTTGGTTTCGTTCATCCGCGTTACCTTGGGATTGTGGGGCGCCAGCCTGAGCATCTCCGGGTTCTCCTGGGCCTCCTGGGCGATCCGTCTCATGGCCGCGATGAACTGATCCAATGTCTCCTTACTCTCGGTCTCCGTCGGCTCGATCATCAGCGCCCCCTTGACGATCAGCGGGAAGTAGATGGTCGGGGGATGAAAGCCGTAGTCGATGAGCCGCTTGGCGATGTCGAGGGTGTGGATATCGTTCCGGGCCTGCACGGCATCGGAGAAGACGCACTCGTGCATGCAGTGGCGATCATACGGGAGGTGGTAGACTCCCTTGAGCTGGCTGAGGATGTAGTTGGCATTGAGGATCGCGACCTCGGCCGCGCGCCGGAGCCCGGCGGCCCCCATCGACCGGATGTACGTATAGGAGCGCACCAGCACCCCGAAGCTCGCGGCAAAGGCGCGCACCTTCCCGATCGACTTCGGCCGCTGGTAATCGAGGATGAAACCGTTCCCCTTCTTCTCCACCGTCGGGACCGGCATGAACGGCGCCAGGTGTTTCCTCAGGGCGACGGGGCCCGCCCCCGGCCCACCCCCGCCGTGCGGCTGGGAGAAGGTCTTGTGCAGATTGATCTGGATGACATCGACCCCCCAATCGCCCGGACGGCTGATCCCCATCACACTGTTCAGGTTGGCCCCATCGCAGTAGACCTGGCCCCCCTTGGCGTGGACGATCTTGGCGACGTCGATGATGTTTTCCTCGAAGAGCCCCAGGGTGTTGGGATTGGTGAGCATGATGGCGGCAACCTCGTCGTCCATCGCCTCGGCCACCGCCTTAGCCTCCACGACGCCCCGAGGTCCCTCCTTGACGGGCACCACGCGGTAGCCGCACAGCGCCGAAGTCGCCGGGTTGGTCCCGTGGGCCGAATCGGGAATCAGGACCTTCGCCCGCGGATTGCCCCGCGAGGTGTGATAGGCCCGGATCATCATGAGGCCGGTGAGCTCACCATGGGCGCCTGCCGAGGGCTGCAGCGTGACCCGGTCCAAGCCGCTGATATCGGCCAGGTACTGCTCCAGCTCCCACATGAGCTGGAGGGCGCCCTGAGTGAGCTCCTCGGGCTGGTACGGGTGCGCCTTGGCGAACCCGGGGAGGCGTGCCATGTCCTCGTTGATCCGGGGATTGTACTTCATCGTGCAGGAGCCCAGCGGGTAGAACCCCAGGTCCACGCAGTAGTTCCACTGCGAGATGCGGGTGT
>JBOHQS010000020.1:0-23518 GCA_050732295.1 Methylomirabilales bacterium (SeqCode) | reverse complement strand
GCTCTGTCCCCTCTACGAGTTCGATCTCGGTCCCCCCGACGGGAAAGAAGGCGACCTTTGCCCTCTCTGTCTCGACCACCTCGGTCCGCTCACGGCGAAGGCCGAGGACCTGCTCAAAGAACCGGGAGGCCTCGTCCACGCTCCGCACGGCGATGGCAATGTGTGCAATCCGCTTGATCATGGTTCAGGGTTCAGGGTGCATGGTTCAGTTAAGACTGGTTCAGGGTTCATGGTTCAGGGTTTATGGCGATCCGCGATGGTCAATAACGGAACACACTCGTGAATAGAGGCGCGCGCCATTTTGAGATAGTGGATAAACTCCTTCTTTGATTTCCCGCTCCCCTCCGCGATGTTCAGCGCCACAGAGACAGCAGCCCTGCGAAGCTATCCCGTAAGCCCATAAAGCTCATCTTTGGGAAATTCGGCTGACACCCTGTAAACCGAATCAGCGAAATTCAGCGCCTCCTTATACACATCGAGTCTTTCAAAATCGAAGGCCATTTTTCTACCATGAACCCTGAACCACGAACCCTGAACGAGGGACCGTTAGACGGTGATGATTTCGCGATGTTCCCCGAAGACCCGTCGCAGCCGCGTGCACATCTCGCCGATCGTCGCATACGCCTTGACCGCCGCCAGAAGGGCGGGGAGGAGATTGACGTCGCCTCGAGCCGACGCCTCGAGCTCGGCTAACGTCCGCTCCACCGCGCTGTTATCCCGCCGGCGGCGCAGCTCTTGGACATGCCGCCGCCGCTCCTCCTCGATCCGCGGGTCCACCCGGAAGACGGGGATCTTGGCCTCCTGCGCCGTTGCATATTCATTGAGGCCGACCACGATTCTGGCCTTGCGCTCCACCTGCGCCTGTTCCCGATAGGCGGCCTCCTGGATCTCTTTCTGGACGTAGCCGATTTCGATCGCCCGCAGCATCCCCCCCAGCGCGTCGATCCTGGCCAGATACCGGCGCGCCTCCTCCTCCAGTCGATCGGTCAGGCTCTCCACATAGTACGAGCCCCCTAACGGATCGACCGCATCGGCGGCCCCGCTCTCGTACGCGATGACCTGCTGGGTCCGGAGCGCAATACGGGCCGACTCCTCGGTGGGCAACCCGAGCGCCTCGTCCCGGGAATTGGTGTGGAGCGACTGCGTCCCCCCGAGGACCGCGGCAAGCGCCTGCAGGGCCACCCGGATAATATTGTTCTCCGGTTGCTGGGCGGTCAACGTGACGCCGGCCGTCTGGGTATGAAACCGGAGCATCCAGGATTGGGGATTCTTGGCGCCGAAGCGCTCTCGCATCAGGGAGGCCCAGAGGCGCCGGGCGGCCCGGAACTTGGCCACCTCCTCAAAGAGGTTGTTGTGGCAGGCGAAAAAGAAAGAGAGTTGGCAGGCGAAGGCGTCCACATCGAGACCGGCCTTCACCGCGGCCTCGACGTAGGCGACCCCGTCGGCGAGCGTGAAGCTGAGCTCCTGCGCCGCCGTGGCCCCCGCCTCCCGAATGTGATAGCCGCTGATGCTGATCGGGTACCATCGGGGCATCCGCCGCGCGCAGAAGGCAAAGAGGTCGGTGATGAGACGCATGGAGGGCCCCGGCGGAAAGATATAGGTCCCGCGTGCGATGTACTCCTTCAGGATGTCGTTCTGCACCGTCCCGCTGACCTTGTCCGGCGGAACCCCCTGTTTCTCTGCGACCGCCACATACATGCAGAGTAGAATCGTGGCGGTGGCGTTGATGGTCATCGACGTGCTCACCCGGTCCAGTGGGATGCCGTCCAGGAGACGCTCCATGTCCTCGAGCGAATCAATGGCGACCCCCACCTTGCCCACCTCCCCATGGGCCTCGGGGGCATCGGAGTCGTAGCCGATCTGGGTGGGGAGGTCGAAGGCGACGCTGAGGCCGGTCTGGCCCTGCTCCAGAAGATACCGGAATCGACGATTGGTCTCCTCCGCGGTGCCGAAGCCGGCGTATTGCCGCATGGTCCAGACCCGGCCTCGATACATGGTGGGCTGGATGCCCCGGGTGAACGGATACTCCCCGGGAAAGCCGACCTTTGCCCGGTAGTCGCACGCGGTGAGATCAAGGGGGGTGTAGAGGCGCTCGACCGGGATCCGCGAATGGGTCTGAAAGTCCGCCTGCCGCTCGGCGGCCCTCGCCAGGGCCTTCTTCAACGTCCCCTCTTCCCACTCCCGGAGGGCTTGTTTGAGTCGTTCCTGATCTTCATGAGACATCATTGTATTCCTCAGTCACCGACGAAAGGGTTCACGGTTCCCAGATGGAGAGCCCGAACTCACCGCGAACCGTGAAGTGTGAACCAGGTCGTCGATTCATTCGATGATGACGAGAGGATGGCCACCGACCACCGCCTCACCCTCCTTGACGCGAATCTCTCGCACGGTGCCCGCTCCCGTGGACCGGAGCTCGTTCTCCATCTTCATCGCCTCGACCACGATGACCCCGTTGCCGGGATTCACCTGCTCCCCCACGGCCACCAGGAGGCGCACCACCTTGCTCGGCATCGGGGCGGTGATCACCTGCCGTCCCTCCTGAGCCGCTGCCGCTTTGCGCGTGACCGCCCTCAGGCGCTTCTCCCGATCGGTGAGGACCTCCACATCGTGGACCTCCCCTTTCACCCACACCGCGTAGGGATTCACACCCCTGATGATGTCCACCTCATAGGAGGTGCCATCCAGAATCAGGGAGTAGCAGCTCTCCGAGATCCTGACGCAGTCCACGTCCCGGGTCACCCCGTCCACGGAGAGCCGGTAATGTGAGCCTTCCAGGTCGGTCACCTCGATGCGGTGCTCCTGATCTCCGATCCGAGCAAAAAACTCCATCGCTTATCCCTTGACCGATGACCGCTATTCGATGACCGTTCACTCCAGGAAGACTGGAGACCGGAGACTAGAGACGAGAGTCCTGAGAGAGGAGCCGAGCGGTCTCATCAACTCCAGTCTCCCGTCTCCGGTCTCATGTCTACGGCCTCTGGTCGGTCATCGCCTTCTCAGGGCCTCGTGGCGGGCCGCCAGTGTCCACGGGGAGACCGCGCCGGCGGCAGCCGCCGGGGCCGGAGGCCTTCGCTCTTTCTCCATGAGGTACGCATGAATCGCGGCCGCGACAATCCCCACCTCGCGGTGCCTCGGCTCGTCTATCTTCTTCCGCTTCACAAAGGCGTCAATGAAGGTGGTGTCCACATCTCCCTTGAGGAAGGCGGGGTCCGCCATCACCTCGAACAGGAACGGGATGGTCGTCTTGATGCCGGCGATGAGATAATCGCCAA
The DNA here is from genome assembly GCA_050732295.1 of Methylomirabilales bacterium (SeqCode). Classification (GTDB taxonomy): domain Bacteria; phylum Methylomirabilota; class Methylomirabilia; order Methylomirabilales; family CSP1-5; genus CSP1-5. Next base: position 20,246 of record JBOHQS010000020.1, on the reverse strand, counting down.
GCGCCTGCCGCATCCGGCCGATGGCCTCGCCGCGATCCTTCCCCCAGGCGATGAGCTTGGAGATCATCGGATCGTAGTAGATCGGGACCTCATATCCCTCATAGACCCCGCTATCATTCCGAATGCCTGGTCCAGAAGGAGCGCGATAGCGGATGAGCTTTCCGGGGGACGGAGCGAAGTTGTTCGCCGGGTCTTCGGCATAGATGCGGCACTCGATCGCGTGGCCCCGCCGCTCGACCTCCTCCTGCCGCAGCGCAAGGGGTTCGCCAGCGGCGATCCTGATCTGGCTCTTGACCAGGTCGATCCCCGTAATGAGCTCGGTCACCGGATGTTCCACCTGCAGCCGCGCGTTGATCTCCAGGAAGAAAAAGTTGCGGTCGGCATCGACCAGGAACTCGGCGGTTCCCGCGTTCCGGTAGCGGCATCCGCGAGCAAGCGCCACGGCGGCTTCTCCCATCCGCTGGCGGAGCTCCGCGGTCATGACGGGAGACGGGGCCTCCTCCACCACCTTCTGATGGCGGCGCTGCAGGGAACACTCGCGTTCGCCCAGATACAGGGTGTGGCCGGTCGCATCGGCCAGGATCTGCATCTCGATGTGGCGGGGACGAATCAAATATTTCTCGATGAAGACGGCGGGATCACCGAATGAGGATTGCCCCTCCGAGCGGGAGGCCCGAATGGCCGAAGCCAGCTCGGCCGACTCTCGGACGACCCGCATACCTTTGCCCCCGCCGCCCGCCGCCGCCTTGATGAGGATGGGAAAGCCGATCTCGGGCCCCCGGCGGAGGATCTCTTCATCGGTCAGATCCTGGTCGATCCCGGGAACGGCCGGCACGCCCATCTGCTTGGCAAGACGCCGCGAGGCGGTCTTCGACCCGCACAGTTTCATGGTTTCCGAGGAGGGACCGATGAAGACGATGCCTGCCTTTTCGCAGGCCTCGGCAAAGACGGGATTCTCCGAGAGGAAGCCGTAGCCGGGGTGAATGGCGTCTGCCCGGCTCTGCCGGGCCACCTCGAGGATGCGATCCGCGCGAAGATAGCTCTGGGCCGAGGGGGCAGGCCCGACACAGTACGCCTCGTCCGCCTTCCGCACGTGGAGCGCCGAGCGGTCAGCGTCGGAGTAAATCGCCACAGTCCGGATCCCCGACTCCCGGCAGGCCCGGATGACCCGCAGCGCGATTTCCCCTCGGTTGGCGATCAAAATCTTTTGAAACATAGTTCAGGGTTCAGGGTTCAGGGTTCAGGGTTCACGGATGATACCGGGTCTCTCTTTCTTGGCAGCAACATCACATCGTCTGGCCTCGAATCGGCCCACATCGCCTGTTCCCGCTCGACCATGAACGGTGAACTATGAACGGTGAACGAGCGCGCACAGCGCGCTAGAGGGGGATATTCCCGTGCTTTTTCGGAGGGTTCGTGTCACGCTTGTTGGCCAGAATCTTCAGGGCCCTGATGAGCTTGGGTCGCGTCTCTTTCGGCTCGATCACCTCGTCGATGTAGCCTTTCTCGGCCGCCACATAGGGGTTGGCGAACTTGTCCTTGAATTCCTTGACCCGCTCGGCCCGGAAGGCCTCCACGTCGGTCGCCTTGGCGAGCTCCCGGCGATAGAGGATATTCACCGCCCCCTCAGGCCCCATCACGGCGATCTCCGCTGTCGGATAGGCCAGATTGTAATCGGCCCGCATGTGCTTGGACCCCATGACGCAATAGGCGCCGCCGTAGGACTTGCGGGTGATCACCGTGAGCTTTGGGACCGTGGCCTCGCCGTAGGCGAAGAGGAGCTTTGCCCCATGCTTGATGATCCCGCCGTGTTCCTGGGCCGTCCCGGGGAGATACCCCGGGACATCTTCCAGGGTGATAATCGGGAGATTGAAGCAGTCGCAGAAGCGGATAAACCGGGCTGCTTTGATCGAGGAGTTGATGTCGAGGCATCCTGCGAGCACCATCGGTTGGTTGGCCACGATGCCCACCGGATGGCCATCGAGCCGGGCAAAGCCAACGATGACGTTCTGGGCGAGATGCTCTTGCACCTCGAAGAAGTACCCATCGTCCACGACCAACCGAATCAGCTCCTTCATATCGTATGGCTTGTTGGGATTCTCGGGGATCAGCCTGTTGAGGCCCTCTTCCATCCGCTGGGGATCGTCGGTCGGCTGCCGCCAGGGCGGGCTTTCCACATTATTCTGCGGGAGGAAGCTCAGGAGCTCCCGAATGGTGAGCAGGCACTCCTCTTCCGAATCCACCGCGAAGTGGGCCACCCCGGAAGTCGCGTTGTGGGTCATCGCCCCTCCGAGCTCCTCAAGGGTGACCTCTTCTTGCAGGACCGTCTTGACCACATCGGGGCCGGTGACGAACATGTAGCTCGTCCCCTTCACCATGACGACGAAGTCCATCAGGGCCGGCGAATAGACCGCCCCCCCGGCGCAGGGTCCCATGATCGCCGTGACCTGGGGGATGACCCCCGAGGCCAGGACGTTCCGCAAGAAGATATCGGCATAGCCGGCGAGGGAGTCCACCCCCTCCTGGATCCTGGCGCCCCCCGAATCGTTGAGACTGACGAGGGGAACACCCATCTTGACCGCCAGGTCCATGACCTTGCAGATCTTCTGTGCGTTGGTCACGCTGAGCGATCCACCGAGGCTGGTGAAATCGTAGGCGAAGACGTACACCGGCCGCCCGTCGATCGTGCCATGCCCGATCACGACGCCATCGCCGGGGAGCTTCTGCTTCTCCATCCCGAAATCGGTGCAGCGGTGGGTGACCAGCATGTCCATTTCCGTGAAGCTTCCCGGATCGAGCAGCACATTGAGCCGTTCCCGCGCGGTGAGTTTGCCGGCTTGGTGCTGCCGCTCGATCCGTTCGGGACCTCCACCCGCGAGCGCTGCTTCCTTTCGTCGATGAAGCTCCTTGAGTTTCTCTTCGTGGGACATCGCCCCAGGCTCCTTTCAAACGTATTCCAAAACGGGGTTTTTTTCATATCAGCGCTCCGGATAAATGTCAATCACATATTTGACCAGGGATCCGGCCCGAGAGAAAGACCTCCCCTGGCATAAGGGTTGCAAGCCACAGGGTCGCACCCCAGGAGGGATCCATGAGGACGATCCTGATCGTGGAAGACAACCCCATGAATATGGAGCTGGCCCGGGATGTCCTCGAAGCCAACGGATACCGCGTCCGAGGGGCGGCCTCGGCGGGAGAGGCGCTAGAGGCCCTGCAAGAGAGCCTGCCCGATCTCATCCTTATGGATATCCAGCTCCCCGGACTCGACGGACTCGAGCTCACCCGGACCTTGAAGCAGGACGCGGACACGAAGGACATCATCGTCGTCGCCATGACCGCCCATGCCATGAAAGGGGACCGCGAGCGGATCCTCGAGGCCGGCTGCAGCGGTTACATCGCGAAACCGATCGACACCCGGGCGCTGAGCCGGGAGGTTGCCCGACTCCTGCCCGCGGGGAAGGCAGCGGCTCCCCTGAGACATCCCTAGCTGTCGGCTGTCCGCTGTCCGCAACTAGACGAGAGACTGGAGACTTGAGACTAGGGTCTCCCGCCTCCGGTCTCATGTCTCTGGTCTCATGTCTCTGGCTGCTCACGGCTGCTCGCTCAAAGCACCTCCCGAAATTCCCGTTGACATCCCGACTTCCCAGCCTACAATTATTACATCTGCCTTGACAATCCGCGAAGACGTGCCGAAGTGGCGGAATGGTAGACGCGCACGTTTGAGGGGCGTGTGGGGTAACCCGTGGGGGTTCGAGTCCCCCCTTCGGCACCACGGTTCCATCGGGACCGGGGGGAGAGCCTTCCGTCGAATTCGAAAGAGCTCAGGGCCAGCCGCTGAAAGGATACTCTCGCGCGGAATAAAGCCGGCGTACACCCGTCAAAATGGGTAAGCGAACAGCGGCCAGCCCGTCGCGAAGATCCGACGGGGGAAGCCTACGGAGTCCTTTGGGACTTGGCCACGACCGGTGCCAAGGACGAGACGGAGAAATAGGTAAGGAGGGGAATGTGATGCGAAGGCTCACCGTTGTCATCGCTACCGTCGCCCTCCTCAGCGCCTGTGCCCAGCGACCTCTCACCACCCAGGAGAAGGGGGCCGTGACCGGCGCCGCCCTGGGGGCAGGGACAGGCGCCATTATCGGAGGCGCTACCGGCAGCGCCGGGGCCGGCGCCGCCATCGGGGCCAGCCTGGGCCTCCTGACTGGTGCACTCATCGGCGGGGCCATCGAGAACGAGCGAGGGGAAGCAGCCCCCATGCCACCTGCACGTCCTGTTGCATCGACCCCGTCACCCGCCCCGACGCCGCCGCAGGCGGGGTACCCCACCGCGACGGGGCCCACCATCGATCCCACCTCGGGACAGTTCCTCAACAGCACACGATGGCGCCTGGAGGTCTTTGTCGACACCGATCCCCAGGTCACCCCCGGCGGGACTACCATTCTGTTGACTCCCCAAGAGTCCCGGCAATACTCCCTGGACCTGGGTCCCCATCGCGTGGTCGCCAGGGCCCTGGTGGACACCCAGTTCGGCACACGAACGGTGGGACGCTACGACCGAACCATCCAGGTGGATCCCCGCGGCAGCGGGTGGACCCTGCGCTTTACCGAGACCGATTTCCGGTAGGGATCATCGGCCATGGCCACGTATGTCTTCTTCTCTCTCGGGCTCCCGCCGAGATCAGGCCCCGAGCACGAAGTAGTCTCTTCTGGGGTTTCCAACGAAAGGAGGCCACCCGATGCCTGAACAATTCAACGTCCTGGACCTGATCCGCCAGGGCGGGATCACGATCTATCCTCTCCTGGTCTGTTCCGTTCTCAGCCTGGCCGTGATCGGGGAGCGGACCTGGATCCTGTGGAAGGTGATCCGGCCGGGGAGGGCGATAGCCGCCTCGGTCCTGGGATTCCTGCGTCGGCAAGAACTGCAGGAGGCGCGGTATGCGTGTAAGACCTCCGGTACACCCGTGGCGGAGATCTTCCTGGCGGGTCTGGGGACGCCGAACCTCCCGCCGGAGGGGATGGCTGACCTCATGGACCGGAAGCGGCAGGAGTTGGTGCAGGGCCTCAAGCGCCACCTCTGGATCCTGGGAACCATCGGATCCAGCGCCCCGTTCATCGGCCTCCTCGGGACCGTCGTGGGAATCGTCCGGAGCTTCCACAGCATGGCCGTGACGGGGACCGGTGGATTCGCAGTCGTGGCCGCCGGAATCTCGGAGGCGCTCATCGCCACCGCGGTCGGCCTCGTGGTGGCGGTCATCTCCCTCGTCATGTACAACAGCTTCGTCACGGTCGTGAATAACTTCGGCGCCTTCCTTCGGTTCCGGATCGAAGAGATGGCCGCGGCGCTGAAAGCGAAGGAGGTCGATCATGGCGCTCTCGCGGATCGCCGAACCGCCTAGCGACGAGGTCGTCGCCGAAATCAACATCACACCTCTCACGGACGTGTTCCTCGTCCTGTTGATCATCTTCATGGTGACCAGCACGGCGCTCATCCAGTCGGGGCTCAACGTGAACCTGCCGCGGTCTCGGGCGGCCGGGACCCAACCCCAAGGGGTCACCATCACGGTGGCGGCTGACGGGCAGATGGCTGTCAACGACCAGCGCACCGATCTCGCGGGTCTCGGCGAGCGACTCCGGGCCGCCTTTGCCTCCGGGAAGGACCCCGTGGTGACGATCCGAGGGGATGAACGGGTGATCCTGGGATCCCTGGTGGAGATCATGGACATCGCCAGGCGATCCGGCGCGGAGAAGATCGGCGTGGCCACCCGCCCCGTGGAGCGATGAGCCGAGAGAGGACCGGGGACTGAGGACCGATGGCATGTCGCGTATGGCGTATGGCAAGAGCCATGTGCCATGCGGGAGGCTAGGAAAGGACGATCATGACGCGGGGGATGTACGGCCTCTACTGGGAGCCGCCGACGGAGCTGGCGTACGCGGGACCGAGCATCGCCCTGCCCGCGGCGCTCCCGCGGTTCATGGCGCTCTCGACGGCCTGGCACTGCCTGTGCGTCCTGCTCTTGGTCTGGGCTGGATTCCCGTTCGGTCTTTCGAAGCAGCAGGAGGCTCTCGTCATTCGCGACATCGACTTCGTCGAGACCGCCCAACCACTCCGCGTGGTCGACGCGGGGGGAGGGGGCGGCCGGTCGCGGGCCCCCGAAGCCACCAAGAGCGCTCCCAAGACCGTTGCGAAGGCCTCTTCCGCCGGCGCATCGGCGCCCAAGGCGAATGCGCCCACGGCGCCATCCCCCGCCTCAGTCAGTCCGAGTGCTGTCGAGTCCTCGCCACCGCCAGCGTCGCCGGTTCCGGGCCTCGAGATCCCCGCGCCCAAGACCATCGGGGGACCTGTCGTGAGGAGCGCGGGGCCGGCGCCGGCTCCTACGCAGGTCGATGGGACAGCGCCGTCCCGCGAGAAGTCTGCGATGTCTCCGCCCTCGGCAGGTGAGGTGGCCAAGATCGTCGAGGGGGACGGCCCGAGGGTCCTCGCCCCGAGCGCCGCTCCTCTCCCTGGGACCGTTGCGGCCGGGCCGCAGACCATCGGTTCCCCTGGCGCTTCTCAGGGGGGCGCGGCGGGACCGAGAGGGCCCACGAAGGTGGACGTGCCCCGACCATCCGGGGGGGATGCAGGGGGGGGTGGCGGCGGGACCCAGCTCATGGAGACCGCTCGGGCAGTGACGTCGGGAGGAGGTGGGGGAGGGCTGGTGGCGCCCGTGGTGATCCCTGAGAAGTTCACGCGCGGAGGAGAGGGATCCGGGACCGGGTTGGGGACGGGGACCGGCTCCGGTGTTGGGACCGGCTCGGGAACGGGCCGCGGCTCCGGGGTCGGGTCCGGTACCGGGCCTGGACATGGTCCGGGCATCGCCTCCATCAACACGGCAGACCCGGACTTCAGTCAATACTTCCAACTGATCAAGGATCGGGTCAACGCTGCCTGGCGATATCCGAAAGGTGTGACGGGGACGCACAAGCTCTCACTGAGCTTCACGCTCAAGCGGGATGGGGTGGTCCAGTCGATCCGCGTCGTCAGCTCCAGCAATGCGGCTCTCAACGACAGCGCCCTGGCAGCCATGGAGCGGGCCTCACCCTTCCCGCCCATCCCGGAGAAGTTCCGAAAGCTTGCCGGCGAGCCTCTGACGATGATTTTCACGGTGACAGTGAAATGATGGGAACCCGTCGATGGATCACACGGTGGCGGCGGTGGAGCGGAGGGGAAGACCTGCGCCTGGAGGACGGCGTGGCCGCTTCTCGCGTCCTGACGCGATTCAGTCCATTGCGTCTGTTGGGTTCCTTGAGTCCATGGGGTCTATCTTGTTTATTGACCTCGGCCGCCCTGTTGGCGAGCCCGGATGGGGCACTGGCACAGTCGAAGCCCCGAGCGGTCTTCCACTACGACGAGAAGGGCCAGGTGAGCCGCCAGGAGCTGGACACCAAGGGAACCGGCAAGGTGGACCTCTGGATCTACTACGTGGATGGGCAGATCGATCGGCAGGAAGAGGACACGGTCGGTGATGGCCGTCCTCACGTCTGGTCCTACTTCTTGAAGGGACGGCTGGACAAGCAGGCCGTGGACACGAAAGGGAGCGGACACCCGGACACCTGGTACTTCGTGGATACCAAGGGCCAGGTTGCCCGGAAGTGGCTGGACACCAAGGGGACGGGGAAGCCGGATGTCTGGGTGTACTACGACGAGGGGAAGGTGGTCCGGTCCGAGCACGATCTGAACGGCGAAGGCTCGCCCGACCGTTTTCTCCATTTTCAGGAAGGCAAGCTCCAGCGGGCGGAAGAGTCCACGCAGCGAAACGGCAAGATCAACCTCTGGGCCTTCTATGACGCCAAGGGGGAGCTGGTCCGGGAGGAGCGGGACACCGCGGGCGTTGGGCGGCCCGATCTCATCTCGCACTTCGCCAACGGGCAGCTCGTGCGGAAAGAGGAGGCCACCAAGCACGATGGCCGCATCAACCGCTGGTCGGTCTTCGAGAACGGCAAGCTGGCCAGGCTCGAGGAGGACCGGAACGGGGACGGGAAGAAGGACCTCTGGGTGACCTTCCAGGATGGGAAGAAGGTGAAGCAGGAGGAAGATGCGGCCTTCGTCGGTCGGGTCACCGTCGTCTACACCTTCGACGCCAGTGAGCAGGTGGTCCGTACGGAGGAGGACACGGGCAAGACCGGGGTCTTCGACAAGGTGACCTCCTACAAGAACGGGCAGATCACGCGGGTGGAGGAGGACACCAAGCGGACGGGCCGGAGAGACCTGGTGAGTTTCTACGAGAACGGAGCGCTGATCCGGCAGGAGGCGGATACCCGCGGGACCGGCAAGCCGGACGTGTGGATCACCTATACGAATGGCGAGAAGGCGACGCAGGAGGAGCTGCTGGACGCTGAGGGAAAAGCCCGAGTCCGGTACACATTCCAGAATGGGAAACTCTCCACCAAGGAGATCCTGGGCGACCTCCCCGCCGACCTCCAGCGCCAAGAGGTTATCAAGAAGTAGATCGGGGGGCGACCGCGAAAGAAAGCAGTCAGCAAGCAGCAGTCAGGAACCAGTGAGTGGAAACCGTTTCAGTGTTGGGTGTTGGGTGTCGATAGCTGACAGTTGACAGCTTCCCAGAGCGAGGAGGCCCGATGTCGAGGGGTCGATTGATCTGGCTTCCGCCGATGGTGGGGTTGCTCATCTCTGGATGCGCCACCGGGGGCACTGCGCAAACGCCGTCACACTCCGGAGGTCCTTCGGCGGGCGTAGGTGTCAGCGGGGGTAAGAGCGGCGTCGGCGTTTCCTCCAGCGTGCAGATTCCTCCGGGCTCCGATCCGGTGCTCGACTTCCTGCTGAAGGGCGCTGCAATCGGGGCGATTGGGGGGCCGATTGGGTTAGGGGCCGGTGCGGTCGCGGGGTTGATCTATGGCCTTTTCGAGCGAGATCGGACCGAAAAACGGGCCGAGTCAGAGATGACCCGACAGGCCAAGATCGACAATGAACTCGAGCGACAGATAGAGACCAAGCGGGACACGGTCGCCCAGCACGGAGCGGGGGCGGGCTCCGGACTCATCCTCGTTGAGGATCACCTGGCCCCAGCTCGCGAGGTCCCTTCGACGATTGCAACCGCCGCTCCGTCTGCATCCGGGGAGGGCCTCGTCCTGGTCACGAACCACGTCGGCTCTCCGGCCACCTCAACCGCGGCCCCCCCGGCACCAGCCGCCAGACCCTCACCCACAGTAACGGCTGCCGGAGAGGGACCCGGCGAGCCCCTGGAGTCCCGTCAGCAACTCGACGAGCGGATCGCGGCCGCCCGGGAGCGGCAGCGGAAGCTTCAGGAAGCGCTCCGCGGCAGTCCCCCCTCGACGGAGACCACCACAGTCGCAGCCAGCTCAGATCCCGAGTCTCGCGCGACGGTCGATGCCGGGGGATTTCGTCCGATCACCGAGGGGGGGAGGCTCGTCCGGAGGGAGCGGGATGTCAATGGGGACGGAAAGCCGGACATCCTTCGATACTACAACGGGACCGGCAGGCTCACCCGACAAGAGGAGGACAGTCGGCTCACCGGCCGGGTGGACACCTGGACCTTCTATGAGGACGGTCGCCCCGTCCGAAAGGAATCCGATACCAACGGCGATGGGAAAGTCGATTTCTGGGCCTTTTATGACAGCTCAGGCGACGTCGTCCGCACCGAGGCCGACACCGACCACGATGGCCATCGTGACCGCGTGACCCTATACGCCAAGGGCGAAGTGACACAAGAGCAACACTACAGTCCCGGCCTGGATCCGGCCCGAGCAATCATCACATATGCCGGCGGCCAGCCGCCCCGGAAGGAAGAGGATACCGACGGCGACGGTCGGATGGATCGCCTGACCGAGTACGATGGCTCAGGCCGTGTCACCAAAGTTTCCCGGAATCCGGTGAAGGCGGGGTCCTACGGGCTCGTTGCCCATTACCAGCCAAAGACCGGAGAGATCCTTGGAGAGGAGGAGGATCTCAATGGGGACGGCCGCATCGACATCATCTCATATTACCAGCAGGGCCGTCTGATCCGGCGGGAGTTCTTTGACCTGCCGGAGGTCGCTGCTCTCACGCGCCAGCTCTCTGCATCCCCCATGCTCCTCCCTCAGGAGGCGCCATGAGTCGGTACGGCATGGCCCTCCTCTTGTCTTCCTGCTTCTTCTCGAGCGTCGCCACCGCCTCGGCCATCGAGAACGGCACGCGGGTCGAGATCGGGATCGAGGCTCCCCAGGAGGGAGCCACGATCTCGGGACCGAGCCAGGTGACGGTGCGAGGACAGGCGCGCGCCTTCCGGGAGTACAAACCCGGCCACTTCGACCTGATGCTGATCCTGGACACCTCGGGAAGCACCCGGGCCCCCGCCGGCGTGCAGCCCACCGCAGCCCTCCCCCACGACCTCAGTATCCTGGCGGCGGAGGTGGCGGCCGCGGAGCGACTCCTCGCGCGACTGGACCCCGGGAACACCCTGGTGGGAGTCGTCACCTTCGCCGGTGAGTTCAATTTCATGACGGGCCAGGCGATCCCCAATCAGCCCGGAGCCGTACTGGAACAGCCCCTGACGACCAACTACCCCGAGGTCCGGATGGCGCTCCGGCGGATCCTCGATCGGGGTCCGAACGGGGGGACCGATATGGCGGCCGGCGTCCGCCTGGCTGTGCGGGAGCTGGCCGGACTCGAGGGGGCCATCAGCCGCCCCCGGCCGGAGAGCCGCAAGGTCGCCTTTCTCCTCACCGACGGCATTCCTACGCTCCCCTTCGGCCACGTCAACAGCATGGACCCAGGGGACATCGAGGTCGCCGTCCGCGCGGCAGGTGTGGCGGCAAAGGCCGCGATCACTGTTCACACCTTCGCCCTGGGGATGGAGGCCCTCTCGGCCCCCTATGCCTGCACCCAGATCGCCCGGATGACCGGAGGGACCTTTACGCCGCTGAAAAGGCCCGGGGACATCATCGAGGTGTTACCCCGGACCTCCTTCGCCGACTTGGATATGGTGCTCGTCACCAACACGACCACCGGTCACCCGGCCAGCGATCTCACGGTGGGTCCCGATGGCCGATTTCAGGCAACCGTCCCCCTCGCGTCCGGCGTCAACCAGATCGCGGTGATGGTCCTGGCCACCGACGGGACGAAGGAGTCGGCCTCGGTGCAGGTGCGCTACGTCCGAGCGGAATCGCTGCAGCTCGAGGTGCAGCAGGAAAATAAGGATCTGGGTCTTGAACTCAAGCGGATCGAGGAGGAGAATCAGAGACTCGAAGAGGTCCTGAAGCGGAGACGAGACGACGAGGCCCGCAAGAAGACGCTCGAGCTCGAGATCGGGCGCGACCGGTAAAGGGAGGACACCGTGCTCCAGAGATCATCGAAGATATGGAAGATCATCACCGACATCGCCATCGCCGTGAAGTGAAAATTATGGTATCGTGGCACGATTTTCGCGCGCTCACGAGCGGAGGTGCCAAGTCTGCGGTCCCTCGTCACAGTCGCCATCATGAGCATCCTCGCGTCAGGCTGCGGCCCGGTCCTGAAACAGGTCACCGTGGCCTCCGCGACGGAGATCTTTCGCGACGGCATGGCCGCCTTTTACCGCGAGGGGGACCTCCCCATCGCGGAACAGGCCCTGGCCTCGAACCTCAAGCTCCTGGAGATCTTCCTCGAGGCCTCCCCCAACAACCCGGACCTGCTGCTCCAGGCCTCCCAGGGCTTCAGTACCTACACCTTCGCCTTCGTCGAGGATAAGATCGCGCGGCACCACCGCGATCCGCATCTGACCGAGGTGGATCGGGGGCGCGCCCGCCGGCTGTACCTCAGGGGCCGCGACTACGGCCTCCGCCTCCTCACGCTTCAACACGAGGCCCTCGCGGCCTCCTTGAACGCGGATCTGCCCTCGCTTCGCGCCAACCTTGCGCTGCTCCGAAGAGAAGACGTCCCCGCCCTCTTCTGGACGGCCTACGGATGGGCCGGATCCATCCACTGGAGCCTCGACCGGCCGGAGATGCTCGCGGATCTCCCCCGCGTCCTCGCGATGATGGACCGGGTCTTGGAGCTCGACGAGGGGTACTTCTTCGCCGGGGCCCACCTCTTCTTCGGCGCCTACTACGCGTCGAGATCGCGGGCGCTCGGCGGGAACCCGGAGCGCGCCAGGTTGCATCTCGACCGGGCCCTGCAGCTGGCGGGACCAACCATCCTCGTGGGGCACCTGTTCCTCGCGGATCCGTATGCGATCCAGATCCAGGATCGGACACTCTTTGCGACCCAGCTTCGGCTGATCCTCGACGCTCCGGAGGATCTCTCCCCCGATTATCGGCTGCTCAACCAGGTGGCCAAGGCCCGCGCGCGGCTGCTGCTGGAGAAGAATGGCGAGCTGTTCCTGTAAAACCGACGACCGACGACCGACGACCGACGACAGAAAGCCCTTTTGTTCCCTTACGGTCATCGGACACCGGTCATCGGTCATCGGGTTCTTACCGTCATCGGACAACGGTCGTCGGTCATCGAGGATGGGTCGGCGAATGGCGGCTGTCCTGTTGGTGCTCCTGCTCCTCAGCCCCCGCGCGGCAGCGGCCCCCGACCCCATCCCGATAAAGTTTGCGACGCTGGCGCCCGAAGGCTCGACCTGGATGCGGCTCCTCCGGGAGATGGATGCGGAGGTGCAAAAGCAAAGCAACGGCCGCGTCCGTTTCCTGTTCTATCCCGGCGGCGTCCTCGGAGACGAGATCGACGTGCTCCGCAAGATCCGGGTGGGGCAGCTACACGCCGGCGCCTTCTCGGGCGTCGGGCTGGGGTCCGTGGTCCCGTCGATCCGGGTCCTCGAACTCCCCCTCCTCTTCCGGGACACCGGCGAGATCGAGTTCGTCACCGGACGGCTCGAAGCGCAATTCGCCCGCGCCTTCGAGGAGCGAGGGTTCGTCCTCTTGGCCCTCGCCGAAGCCGGCGCCGTCCACATCTTTTCCAAGAAGCCGATCCGGCGCCGCGAAGACCTGGAAGGGGTCAAGATCTGGGCCTGGCAGGGGGACCCGCTGGCTGCCGCCCTCTTCGAGCGCTATCAGGTCGCGCCCGTACCCCTCGCCCTGCCCGAGGTCCTGCCCTCCCTGCAGACCGGTCTCATCAACGCCTTCTACGCCCCGCCGGCGGCTGCCATCGCGCTCCAGTGGTTCAACCAGGTGTCCCACATGTCCACGCCGGAGCTGACCTATGCGATCGGCGGGATGCTCGTCTCGCGCTCCCGCTGGGACACGATCCCCACCGATCTCCATGCCGTCCTCAGGGAGACGGCCCGGAAACATGCGCGACAGGTGGTGCTGAAGACCCGCCAGGAAAACCAGGAGGCCCTCCAGGTCCTCAAGCGATCCGGCATCCAGACCGTGAGCCTCGACCAGGCGGAGCAGGGCCGCCTGACGGAACTCAGTCGCCAGCTCTGGGAGCGAGAGGCGGGGAAGCTCTACCCGCGCGCGCTCCTCGACGAGGTCCTCGCGCTCCTCCAGCAGCACCGGGGGCCCCGGCCGTGAGGGGCCTCCGGCGGATCGACGCGTTCCTCGCGCAGGCAGAAGAGGTCCTGATCGTCATCGTCCTCACCGCCATGCTCCTGCTCGCCGTCCTTCAGGTCCTGCTCCGGAACGTCTGGGACTCCGGCCTGCCCTGGGTCGACATCCTCCTGAGGCACCTGGTGTTGTGGCTCGGGATCATGGGGGCCTCCCTCGCGACGCGGATGAACCGGCACATCCGGATCGAGGCCCTCCCACGCTTCCTGCCTGCGCGGCATCAACGGCTCGTGGCGCGAGGTGTCCTGCTCTTCGCGGCGGCCGTCTCCACCCTCCTCGGAGTGGCGGCGGTGGACCTGGTTCGGCAGGAGCAGGCCGCGGGGTCGATGGCGTTCGGCCCCGTCCCCACCTGGATGCTCCAGCTCGTCCTCCCCGTTGGTTTCGCCATCGTCGCCTTCCGCTTCGGGCTCCAGACGATCCTCCCGAATGAGCCGGCGGCGGGGACCGGAGGCGGAGGAGCAGACCGGTGATCTGGATCATCGCAGGTCTCGGCACGATCACGACCCTCCTGGGCACGCCGCTCTTTGTCGGTCTCGGAGGGATGGCCCTGGCCCTCTTCGCGGCGGCCGGTATCTCCCTCACCGCCGTCATGATCGAGATGTACCGCCTCGTGAGCTCCCCCGCCCTCATCGCCCTGCCACTCTTCGCCTTTGCCGGCTCGCTCCTGGCCGAGAGCCGGAGCGCCACCCGGCTGGTGGCCCTGAGCCAGGCCTGGTTCGGGTGGCTTCCCGGGGGACTTGCCATCGTCGCCCTGACCGCCTCGGCCCTCTTCACCGCGCTGAGTGGCGGCTCGGGCATCACGATCCTCGCCCTGGGAGGTTTGCTCTACCCGATGCTGCTCAGCGATCACTACTCCGAGCGCTTCGCCCTGGGGCTCGTCACCACCTCCGGGAGCCTCGGGATCCTCTTTCCCCCGAGCCTCCCGCTCATCGTGTACGGGCTCGTGGCGCAGGCCCGCATCGACCACCTCTTCATCGCGGGAATCCTCCCCGGACTGTTGCTCATGTTGCTCTTGGCGCTCTACGCCGCGATCGTCGGCCTGCGCGCCCGACTGCCCCGCCGGCCCTGGGACCCGCAAGTCGCCTGGGCGACCCTGTGGGAGGCCAAATGGGAGATCCTCATTCTCCCCCTGATCCTCATCGGCATCTATGGCGGCTTCTTCACGGCCGGAGAGGTCGCCGCCATCGCCGCCGCCTACATCCTCATCGTGGAGGTTTTCATCTACCGGGACCTCAGCCTGACCCGCGATGTCCCCCGCATCATGGTGGAGAGCACGGTGCTCGTCGGCGGGATCCTCATTATCCTGGGGACCGCCCTGGGACTCACCAGCTTCCTGATCGATCAGCAGGTGCCGATGCGCCTGCTGGGATTTCTCCAGCAGGCGGTCACGAGCCGCATCCTTTTCCTGATCCTGCTGAACATCTTCCTTCTCATCGTCGGCTGCCTGATGGACATCCTCTCTGCCACCATCGTCTTCGTCCCCTTGATCCTGCCGGTGGCCAAGGTGTTCGACGTGGACCCGATCCATCTCGGCATCATCTTCCTCGCTAATCTGGAGATCGGCTACTCCACCCCGCCGATCGGGGTGAACCTCTTCCTGAGCAGCCTGCGCTTCAACAAGCCGATTATCACCCTGTACCGGGCGTCGGTTCCCTTCCTCGTCATCTATCTCATCGCCCTGATGATCATCACCTACGTGCCGGATCTCAGCCTGATCCTGCTCCGGTGAGGGAAGCTCTGTGCCGCGTCCGGCGAGCATCGTCCTCAGCCTGCTGATCGTCGCTGCCGCCCCGGCACCGGCCAGCGCCGCCGAGCGATTCCCCCTCCCGCTCGAGGAGTTCGGAGAAGGGGCCAGGGAGAAGGTCGAGGCTCTGCTGAACGATTACAGCCTTAAGCGATCACCGCGGCTCGACCACCCGATCCTGAATCCCCCCCTCCACCAGTTCCTCCTGGACCGCCCGGATGTGGGGGCGACCCTCGCCCGGATCCTCACGATCGGCACCTACACCGTCACCGGGACAGGCAAGGACCGTTTTCACGCCAGTGACCCCGAAGGCCTTGACGGCGAGATGGAGATCCTCTACCGGGATGGTGCGCATCGGGTCTACTTCGCGGAAGGAATCGCACAGGGGGGGTTGCTCACCGTGCGAGGCAAGGCGCTGGTGCTCCACGAGTTCCAATACCGGACCGCCGATCAGGGGCAGCGGTGGGTCGCCACGCAGCTCACGATCTACGGCAAGATCGAGAACCCGTTGCTCGCGCTGTTCCTCCAAATCTTTTCGCCCCTCATCGGCGGATTGGTCGATGCCAGGATCAGCAAGGCGCAGGGCGTCGTGCGGCAGGTGAGTGAGCTGATGGTGCACGATCCGCAAGGGACCTATGCGCGGATCGCGGCGTCCGACCAACTGACCCATGAGGACCTGACGACGCTCCGAGAATTGATGACGCTCTCCGAACCCTCCCTGTCAAGAGGTGATAGGAGGACCGAGGCAGACCCCCGGTGCTTTTTGCTCTTGATGACAAGCTCAGAGGGCGTATAATGCTCATCCGAGATGCGAGGATGCCGGAAATCGAAATCATTTTCTCCGTCGTAGAGACCCCCGACCGGACACGGAGGTGGAGCATGACACGGAAGACGAACGCGTGGATGATGGTCGTCCTGCTCGGTGCAGCCCTGCCGGCGACGGCGCTGGCGGAGCCGGTGACGTTCACGCTTCTGCCGAAGTACTCACGGGCCACATTCAAGAGCGACGCACCGCTCGAGACCTTCGTCGGGAACACGGCGGATACGGGGGTCACCGCGACCCTCACGCTGGACCCGGCCCGGCCCCAGGCGGCGAAGGGCGTGGTCAAGGTCAATATGAACGAGGTCAGCACGGGCATCGACAAGCGGGACGCCGACATGCGGAGCAAGGACTATCTCGACACCGAGAACGAGGCCAATCGCTGGGTGGCCTTCGAGATCAAGAGCGTGGAGATTGCGGGGCCGCTCGAGCCTGGCAAGACCCTCCCCGCCAAGGTCCGGGGGATCCTGACGGTCAAGCAGAAGCCGATCGAGCGAGTGGCGGATGCGACCGTGAGCTACATCAAGCTCACGGCCGCCGAGGTGGAGTCCCAGAAGCGCTTCGGTTTCACCACGGACAACATCAAGGTCCGGGCGAAGTTCCTCACCACCTTCACCGATCACGGCATGAAGGTCCCGGAACTCCTGTTCTTCAAAGTGTCGAACGAGATCCAGCTCGAGGCGGATCTTACCTTCACGCGCCAGTAGCCCCGCGTCGAAGGACCCCCCGCGAACGCGATCGACCTGGACACGTGGAGAAGCACTGATGGCTGACGCAAGTCCGCCTTCCCCTGAGCTGTTTCTCGATACCGTCCGCGCCTACCAGCGGACCGCAGCGCTCAAGGGCGCGCTGGACCTGGCCCTCTTCACGGCCATCGGCGATGGCAAGGAAACGGCCGAGAGGCTGGCCCAGCGGTGCGGCGCATCACCACGCGGTATGCGCATCCTGTGTGACTACCTGACGATTCTCGGGTTCCTCACGAAGCAGGATGGCCGGTATGGCCTCACGCCGGAGTCGGCGATGTTCTTGGATCGGCACTCACCAGGCTACCTGGGTGGCACGGCACGATTCCTACTGTCGTCCCTGCTCACCGAGGCATTTCAAGATGTCGCGGCGGCGGTGCGCCGGGGAGGCACGGTGGTCTCCGAAGAGGGCACCCTCGCACCCGAGCATCCGATCTGGGTGGAGTTCGCCCGCTCGATGATGCCCCTCATGAAGATCCCCGCACAGGCGCTCGTCAGCCTCGTGAAAGTCGACCCGGCGCGCAGGCTCACGGTGCTCGATATCGCCGCCGGACACGGGATCTTTGGTATCACCTTCGCAGAGCGGTATCCGCATGTCGAGGTCGTCGCCCTGGACTGGCCGAATGTGCTGGAGGTGGCGCAAGAGAACGCGCGGGCGGCCGGCGTGAGCAGTCGCTACCGCACGATTCCGGGCAGCGCCTTTGCCGTGGAGTACGGCAGCGGTTATGACCTGGTGCTGCTCACGAACTTCCTGCACCACTTCGATCGAGCGGCGTGCGAACGGGTGCTCAAGAAGGTCCACGCGGCGCTGGCCGATGGCGGGCGCGCGGTGACGCTGGATTTCATCCCTGACGAAGACCGCATCTCACCACCCGATGCGGCGGCTTTCAGCCTGGTGATGCTCTGTTCGACGCCGAGCGGGGACGCGTATACGTTCGCGGAGTATGATCGGATGTTCCTGAACGCCGGCTTCGCCCGCAACGAACTCCATCCCCTGCCGCCCTCCCCGCACCAGGCCATCATCTCCTCCAAGTAGTGAAGACGGGCAGGGCGATGAAGAGAGCAACAAAGAACATGGACGAAGATATACAAACAGGTCAGGTCACAGCGGAGCGGCAACTCCCGGAGAGCAAGGCGTCACGGCGAGGGAATGCCTGGCTTTTGAGTAGCGTCGTGATCCTCACCGGGCTCCTCGTGGTCATGAAGACGGAGAGCCCGGCCGCGGACGCTGCCAACCCCACACCGGCAGCGATCGAGGGGCCTTTCTTCAAGCCGAACGCTCCGAGACGCACTTCGCTCCTGGAACCGGGAATCACCGGGACCAAGCTTGTGCTGACCGGACGGGTGCTCTCGACAGCCGGCAAGCCGATCGCCGGAGCCAGGCTCGACTTCTGGCACTCCGACAGCAAAGGAGACTACGACAACGCCGGATACAAGCTGCGGGGGCACCAATTTACGTATCAGGAGGGGCGGTATCGACTCGAGACGATCGTTCCGGCACAGTACGGTCGTCGCACCCCCCACATCCACGTCAAGGTACAGGCGCCGAACGGCCGTATCCTGACGACGCAGCTCTACTTCCCGGGCGAGCCGCGCAACCAGAGGGACTTTCTCTTCAACCCGGACCTCGTGATGAAGGTGCAGGAGGCCGCGGACGGCAAGGTCGCCACCTTCGACTTTGTTCTGGATGTCGAATAACGACCCGGAATCCCGCTGGTGGAAAGGGAGGCGAGCCGCTTCGGGGTGCCCCATCCCCTCCCACCCTCGGACCAGCAGGCCATCATCTCGCACACGTAGAACCGAGCGGCACGCACCCCTAACCACGCGGAGCGGGGGCTCAGATGCACCATTTGCCATATGAGCGATTCTCTCCCGATCAGCGGGTGTATTTGCCGATCAGCTCGGACTGGGCGAGGATATGGCGCCGCATCGTGTCCTCGAGGACACTCTTGGTGGTCTCGGGCGACAGGTTGAGCGTTGTACCGAGGGCATAGAGTTTGAAGAAATACCGGTGGGTCCCGGAGGGGGGACACGGTCCGCCGTAGCCGGTCCGTTTGAAGTCGTTCGTTCCCTGCCTTGCGCCGTTCGGGAGCGACGCCGTCTTGGGGACGTTCTCTTCCAGGCCGCGGGCGGTCGCCGGAACACTCCAGATGACCCAATGGACCCAGGTGCCCACCGGCGCATCGGGGTCATCCATGATGAGGACAAAGCTCTTCGTCCCGGCTGGCGGATCTGGCCACGTGAGTGGCGGCGAGATGTCCGCTCCGTCACAGGTGTACTTGGCCGGAATCATGCCCCCCGGCTTGAAAGCTTGACTCCTCAGATCCATCGCAGCCCCTCTACGATGAGCACGGGCAACAACAACCCCGCGCCCACCAAGATTGCCCTGTGCATATGAGCCCTCCTGCACGCACGACCAGCGAAGGCCTATCCCGGGGGATTCTTAGACTCGGATTTGGGTGAGTTCCACCGTCAACCATGAACTCTGAACCATGAACCGATCACACCCCGCGTCGGAGGCCCCAGAGGAGACGATGGAGCTGGGGCAGGACGCGATAGGGGTAGCCGCGATCGCGCACGAACTCGGCGAGACGGCGAAGGGTGGCCTCGTAGTCGGGAGCGAGGCCATCGGGCTGCAGGATCACCTTACTGCTGGGGAGACCCCGGCCCTCGACAAATTCCTGGACTTCGGGGAGATCGATCGCGGGATTGCAGATGACGAACTTTAGATAGTAATTCTGCGCCTTCCCGAGCCAGTCAAGAGGCCCCCACGTAACATCCGTCATCCCCGCATTCTTCAGCTTCGGCGAGACGGCCCAGTGGCGCACCAGATCGAGCAGTGCCTTCTCCGGCGTGTGCAGACCGTTGGTCTCCGCCACCACCTGATAGCCCCGCGTATCAAGCGCGCCGACGAGCGGCAGGAGCGGCTGAAGCATCGGTTCCCCACCCGTGATCGTCACGAGCGGGGCCTTCGGCTCCTTCCGAAGCCACTCCAGCACCTCCCCTGTTGTCATGGAGCTATAATCCTTCCCCACAACCGCCTGATCCTGCCGAACCCAGGTGTACTTGGAATCGCACCAGGAACAGGTGAGGTCGCACCGGTAGAGGCGAATGAAGTGGGAAGGGATCCCGATAACTTCCCCCTCACCCTGGATCGAAGTGAATAGCTCGCTGATCGCGTAGCTTGCCGTCATCGCAAGAAGACTCTACGGTGTCTGGCCGAACGTGTCAATGCGGGTGTTGGGTGTTAGGTGTTAGGTAATGGGGAAGGCGGAAACTGGCTTGCGTCGGGCCGGGGTCCCGCCACGGCAACAGCGCCTGCAGGCCCCGAGCGACATTGGCGGAAGCGGCGGGGTCCCCCGGCGAGCGACGGCCTGGGAAACCGAGGCACGATCCGTGCCCGACTTCCTTTGCACGGA
>JBOHQS010000019.1:0-24592 GCA_050732295.1 Methylomirabilales bacterium (SeqCode) | reverse complement strand
TCAGGAGTTCCAAGCGCCGTGGGGATCCCGAACTAAACCGGTCGGAAGAAGGAGATGAGGCGGATGGCCATTATCGCGAAATGCTCGACATGCCCGCGGACCTACGTGGTGCTCGGCCAGCATTCCCGCACCATGAAGGCCGTGTGGGTCTGTCCTCGCTGCAAGCGGGGGCGGAACCTGCCCCGCTAGAGCCCCCGAGAATCTTGCCTTTGTCCGACCGCCCTCAGTGGTGCGGAATGTTCACGCCACCCTGTCTCGGAGTGAAGATGGGCCGAACCACACAGTACTGGTTGATCGCTGCCTTCATGGCGGGCTTCGTAGCTGTTGGCTTTCCCTATTGGCAAATTCCCTACAACAAAGTCTCGCTGCCAGACGCATTGATGGGGCCAAGTCTCTTCGTGGTTGGCATCGCAGCACTTCTGGTTCGCGCATTCGGTGTAGCACGGTTTGTGAAAACGATAATGGTTGCAGGCGCCGCCGTACCCGCTGCCGTACTCGCGCGCGTCATCGTCGATGGCCTGAAAGATCCCACCTCGCACAACCTATGGCCGCTGGAAGTCATCATTGCACTGGTGGTGGGTTTCGTCTGCGCACTGGCCGGAGCCATTGCAGGCGGTCTGGTTACCAGTCTGTTCGCATGGTACACCGGGGTTAGGCAATCATGAGCCGTATCGAGGAAGCACTGCTGCGTCGTTTTTCCGGATTGAAGATCATGGTTTGGAGCGTCGCAATCGGGTTCGCGGGTGTCCTGCCTCTGCTGCTTTACATTGCGTTTGGCCCGGCGGACGGCAACCCGATTGGCTTGGGTCTCCTGGCTGTCGTTGCTGTGCCCATGGCGGGTGTTGGCGCAGCCATTGGTCTAATAAAGATGCTGGTTCAACACTTCGGACGGCGCGGCCAATAATCATGTTCAAAGCCCTGGGTGTCCTTGTTGCTCTTTACGCGATCTATGCTGTTTTTCGTGGCGAAGTCTATGCAAGGGCGGGTGCAGGAGTTCGTCTGGTTTCCAAGGAGGATTCTGCCGAGTATTTTTGGGTCGTTGTAATTATTTACTTTGCGCTGAGCTTGGCGCTCATTACCATCTTTTGAGCATCTCTAGTGCCGTTCCAACCTTTCTCACCGGTTTGCGATGGCAAGCGCAGGCTAGCTGGCTCACCTGTACGGGATACCCCTCTGTACTCACCTTATCAGGGGTTTGCCTTTTCAATTGACAGTAAACCAGGAAAGATCTATCCTCTCTCCGACTGTCGATTCTCACGGGACTGTCTCTTGAAATTGCCGAGGCCGCGAGGACTGAAGTCCCGCGGCCTTCTTGTTGAAGCGAGGGTCATCGCGCACCGGGAAGGCGTGAGGCTACCGGAGGGAGGATGCCAGGATATAGGCGGCCCGATGATCCGGGACGGGAGTCCCCGACGACGCCCGTGGCGCGTCGTGCCCTCGAGATCACCGTGGACGATCGAGGGGTCGAATCGGCACTCCGCGCCTTCAAACGCCTGGTGCAGCGAGATGGGATCCTCCGGGAGCTCAGGCGGAGGCAGAGCTACGAGAAACCGGGGGAACGGAAGCGGCGGAAGGTCCGCGAGGCGGCGCGCCGGCGCCGCCGTCAACTGTCCCGCGACCTCCGGCGAATGACGGAACGCGGGTAACCGCGCGGGCTCCGGCTGGGCAGCCCGGCGCAGCGGCTTAGGCAAAGGAGACAGAGTCATGGGATCGAAAGTGTACGTAGGCAATCTCCCCTTCGATGTGGATGCGGAGCAACTCCGCACCCTCTTTGCAGAAGGGGGTCACGAGGTGCGGGACGTCAAGATCGTCACCGATCGCGATACCGGCCGGCCCCGGGGCTTTGCCTTTGTGGAGATGGCCAGCCAAGAAGCGGCACAGGCGGTTATCACGGCCCTCAACGGGCGTGACGTGGGGGGGCGCACCCTCACGGTCAGCATGGCCCGGGACCGAGAGCCCCGGCGCGGCGGCGGCGGTCCCCCCAGCCGGGGCGGGTTTGGGCGCGGCGGCGGCGGCGGCCGCTGGGATAGGTACTGATGGCCAAGCGAAGGGGAGCCTACCAAGGGGCCAAACGCCAAAAAGAGAAGAACCGACATGCACGCCAGGAGGAGAAGCGGCGGCGGCGCCAGGAGAGAAGGCAAACACCCCCAGTCGTTGGGCAGCAAGGGTCCGGGGCCGAGGGCATCCCCCCTGAGCCTCCGGATGAGTCGCCTGGAACATAGGCGGGAGTCCGAACGTCCATTGTTTAATGGTCCAATGCTCTGAAAATAAAAGGCCCGGGTTCCCCCGGGCCTTTTATTTTCTGGTGGAGGGTAGGGGAGTCGAACCCCCGACCTCTGCCTTGCGAATACACATCATAGAGTAGCCAGGTAGCACGAGAACCGCCGGAAAAGTCAAGTATTTCCGGCGGTTTTCTTCTGCCCAAGGATCAGCTCGCATTTTGGGTTTGGTGGGGTTTCAGAGGGTGAAGTTGGACCCTGGCGGGCAAAGTTGAGGGCAAAGTGAAAGGACTGCGACTCGGGCTGCGGCCAACGCCGTGTGGCCCCCGTCCCTCCTGGACATAACTTCAAGCACTTGGGTGTGCAGGACGCGGCAAAATTTACCATTTCTTGACCGGAAAACGCAACCTATACGCAACCGACAATAGAAGGCGGCCTCTCGGTGGCTTGGGGTCCAGCCCTGGGGGCCTCATTTCCAATCTGCGGGGACCGGGACGACGATGGCAACAGGTGGGTCCTTTGGGTACTTGTCGTAAATGATCACAAGACTCTTGCCCTCTTCGAACCAACCAAGCCCCTCCCAGTTGGCCCCTTTCAGATGTGCAGGTACCAACGTGTTCAGATCGAGGGGATTGCCGACAGGTTTCCCTGCAATAGTAAACCGCTGAAGCCACTGGTGTACAAATTCCGGTTTCCCTTGCTCCGGGGAGTTCCTCGAGCTGAGCAGAACGATGAAACCCCACTGCTCCTTTCCGCCTCCGTCATTCTTCCATTGGTGCCACACGAGGTCGGGGGCCCGAAAACGCTGTGCTTGAGGCTCCTGGCCAGCAGGTCTTGGCACATCGAGCAGAATCTCCCGCAACGCATACTTCTCCTTGTTCTTCATCTTGATCTCAACTCCAGCTTCGTCTTTCTTAAGGTCATGAACCCAGACGACCGGACGGAACGAAAGCCGCCCGGCAGGTCCCTGCAATTGCCCCGGGACATCCTGGTAGTCGGGATACCCTCCCTCCCACAGAACCGCGATACGCGAGGAGCCATCTTCTAGTCCGCGCACCGCTAGTCCTTCCAACCCGATGTTCCCGAACTCACTCAGCGGTTTGTCGTATTCGGCCACAAGGCCCTTTTCTCCTACGAGGGTGCGGAGCCGCTCGGAAAGGACCACGATTCGGCCATCCGCGAGAATGTCGATTGACTCAAGATCAATCGCAAGATTGGCCTGTGGCAGCTCGACCCGAGTTAGTCGCCACGGCTCAATTAGGTGTATCGGTGCCACATCACCAAACATTTGGAATCGATAGTAAGCACCTGGATCCTCATCCCCGACAATCAGCAGGTAATCACCTTGCCGGGTGATACCAGAAGCTTCCTTAAGGGTGAACTCGTTGGCTTCGCTTTGGGTGCACGAAGCCAGCAATAGTAGAGCCAAAAGGAGCGGAAGACAACGTTTCACAACAGCACCTCCGGTCAGCTGGTTTTTTAAAGATCGAATCCATGACACCTGCCGTTCCAGCGAACGGAAAGCCTCTTTCTCTAAGGCATTGAGTCCTCTTCTAGGCATCAGGAAATGGCATTTCAAGCGTCAGCCTGTGTTCCTCTTTCCGCTGGATGACCCATCCTTCAACCCAGTTGAGATGGGGGGGCGTGTAATAAATCCTTACCCGCTTTCAATCACGCTCTGCTGCTCGGAAATTCGACTCCGACCCCAATTTCCTCGCAGCGGATTCCACCGTGGGCTAGGCCGCCTGAAAATCTGCGGCCACCCCCAGCATGGGGTAATTCGCGATGTTTTGGTTGGATTCCGCTTGCGCGTGATGTAGTCATCATCGGCAAGTCGTGTACTGCCGATCCGCTTCCAGAGTTCCGCTCCGCCCCCGAGCCGAACCCACCCAGTCGGCGGACGGGCGATCTGTACTGCTCGAATACTGCGGATATCGAGGTGGTTCCTTGATAACTCGCCACTGTCTCTCAAGAAAGACGAAAGTTCTGGCTCGGGGCCTACGGTCGCCCTCTCCGTATTCGAGGGGCGCAGTGTAGTCAGCAACGATCAAAATCTTCGTAAGAGACATCTACATGTGGAGGTTACTTTTCTGGCTTTTCTAAGCTGAAAATCTTTGAGACGGGTTTCTCTGACCCCGCGATTACTTTCCCACCTATATAGGCAGATGGCGCACCTTCTCTCACAACAGGAGTATATATTTCGCCTAATTTAATATCGGTGATGGGAGTAAAGCCAGGGGGTAGTGGGTGGACCGGTACAGCTGTTCCCTCTGGGGTTACGATGAATGGTCCAGCTGGCCCACCAGGTCCCCTGCCCCTAACCTGAGGTGGCCCTGGTTTGAGCGCTAGTGGTCGTCCAGGCATCGGCGCATCGGGCCCAGGGATCAATGCTATTGCCAAGCCGACCGGATCGCGGCCCGCCTCGGCTATAATTGAGTCCATCAACCCGCCAAAGAGATAGAAGACAGCAGCCGGAATATTTCCTGAATGCAGATACCGGCCGGCCTTTTCTGCACTCGATCGACTCCTTTCTTCCACGAAGCCCACGAAAGAGGGGGCGAAAGGGCCGTTTGTCTGCACCGGCATCTTCCCATCCGGGTCACGGTAAGCAAGGGGATTGTTGTGATTGAAGATGTACAGCGACTCACCTCTGCGATTTTCTTCTTGAACAGAGTTCGGTGACACTGGCGTTAGATCCGCACTGAGCCAACGGGCCAGACTGGCCTTGTAGTATCGCGCGCCGATATAGAACTGCTCTGTTTTGTCCTCCCCCTCCATTCCACTGAAGGACAGGAATGAAATCGGACCCTGCGACGCCGCCATGCTGGCTTCGCTAATGGTTTCACCAAATGGCAGATACTCAAAAACGCGTTCTGCCATTCCGCTGATGCCAGTCACCGTAACGGTGGATCGCACCTGATCTGTGTGCACGTAGCTTGTTGAGGATGTTAGATAAGGCAGTAGGCTCTCGCTGCCATTGAACCCGGGGTCTACGAACCCGACAACGCTTGCTACCGTCCCACCATCGATGCGAATGTGCTTGGTGCGCAGTAGTGTGAGAGCCGCGCAAGTATCATTGCCACATGCGTCTGGCCGTACCCGTTTTGTGGCTGCTGTGTAATACGGATTCGGATAGTGCAGCAACTCGTTGGCTGGACCTAGTGCATCGCTAGTGTTTGTCTGGCGCCACATACGAGCACCATTCGCATCGTAGCGGTAGATACTCTGCACTTGAGGCTCGGCAGCAGTGCTAGTCGTCAACGTAGACGAGGAGAGGTCTCCTTCCTCGTCCCAGGTGAACATCGTCTCCTCGGCACTACTTCTGATCTTCGCAGTGGCGCCGCGACCGTTGTAGTCGAACCTCTGCGGACCAACGGTATCCGGCAAGTTCGGTCGGGTAGGCACGCCGTAGGTGTAGATCCAATTCCGCGAGACGGCGGCCGAAGACCCGGTCCCAGCCATTTTCTGCAGGGTAATGTTGCCGACGTCGTCATAGTCGTAGTTGCCATTAATCGAAAGCACTTCGGTGCCTGCAGGTTCTTTGCCAGTCACAATGAACGTCTGAAGCCGATGCAGATCGTCATACGTGTAAGACCGCTCAAGCCCCGCCACCGTATGGCCTTCATTCCTCTGCGTGATGGATGTCTTGACGTTGCTTGCTTTGTCGTACCCGAGGTCAAGACTCGAAATTAAAAATTCGCCGCGACGAACGACCCTGGCTTTGAGCCTCTGTGTATCGGCCTCATAGACATTCTCCTCCGCTGTCCCGTTACCATAGTTGGTCGCGAGTGGTTTGCCGAAAACGTCATACTCGCGGTTCAGCACGTACTCAGTAGTACTTCCGCCGCGAACGCCGGTAACTTTCTTGACTCGGCCTCCCACGTTGTACGCATTCGTCACCTTCTCACTATCCGGGTATTGAACCCAGAGCATGCGGCCGAAGGTCTCGTAGCGGAAGTCGATAGAATATGTCGCGGTGGCGGTCGAACCGCCAAACAGAGGCAGCGTGCGTTCTTGCCGGACTGGCTCACCCAACGCCCCAAAGGAGCGGGTCTCTGTTCCGGCTCCATCTTGGACCCAGCAGACGCGTCCCTTGGTGTTGGCCAATCCTGCGCACTTCGCGGCGTCCGTATCACCGTACGCAAACGTCACATCCGGCGAGCTTGAGTAGTCGATAGCAGTGAGCCGATTCTTGTCATAGGTTCGGCGGACAATCTTGGTGCTGCATGCCGCAGCCGAGAGCAGCGGCGGCGCAGCGGAGCAAAGTTCCTGATCCGTCTGCTGGACAAGATTACCCATCGCGTCGTAAGCCATCTCGACGCGGCCGGTATCCGGAGTGACGATTGCGATGCGCCGACCGGCGACGTCGTACTCAAATGACCGGTTGTTGTCGCGCGCATCGGAGATCGCCAGCAGATCTCCGGCGGCTGAGTAGTCGTAAGTTGTCTTGAGTTCACGACTGTCAAGCAACTCAACGACACCGACGAGGCGATCGGCGGCATCGTGCAGCAATCGCCGGACCTTATTTTCGGGGTCGGTCAACTGAGTTTCGCGAACGAGCCTCCCTGAATCCCGCGGGTGGGTGACAAGCCCGTATTGGCGCGTTGTCGTGATGTCGCCAGGTGCCTTCGTGACGAGCGGACGATCCAGAGCATCATAGGTGGTCTTTGTGCAGTAAACGGGTCCAATAATCGCACAGTTTTCGGTTAAGGTAATCGCCTGGAAGTCGAACGCCGTATCTGGAAGGAAAACTGGATGTCCAGCCGTGACCGTTCGTCCCGCCGCATCGAATTCCACGCGCCCGCTAATCGTGCGTCCCGGCTGACCGTTTACTTCAGCCTCCGTTTGAACCTGAATTTCACGCCCGAGGCCTTCCACAAACCTCGCGACGCGTAACGTGGAGACCTCCTGAAGCGTGTCAGGGTCTACAGAACGGTTCGTCGTAAGGGACCGGACTGGGACCGGAAGCGTTGGTGCTAGCGACCCGTATTGCACGTCAATGGTGTCGACGTTGGCTGCCCGCTCGTAGGGTCCGCGCACCTTCTCGAGTCGCCCAAACCTGTCATAGCGGCGCTCGATTACATTCCCGTTGGCGTCGGTCGTATCGGTGATCTGCTGAAAGCGGAAATCGTAAGCGGTGGTCGTCGTCAAACCAAAACTATCCGATGTCGTAACGGGAACCGTGTACGTCAGCAGATCGGGTACGTAGGTAATCTCGTATCCGTTTGCGTCCTTGACGAATGTGACAAAGCCCGTCACATCGGGCGTCACGTCAAAGATCGCTGACTTCGTCGGGTTCCCCGTTGCGTCCACTTCGGCCGTGACTACATGGCGAGTCAAGTTTCCTCGATCGTCGTATTGAGCGGTCCGGTGCCGGAGCAGTTGACCGGTGTCTGTATCTCTGCGCACAGCGATCTCACGTACTCGATCGACAATGTGCTTGTTTAGAAGTGCTGGACGGTGCTCATAAGCGATGGTGGCGACTAGCGTCGGATGGCTTGCGCCACCGTGCTCTTCGACCACTTTCGTGACGTTGCTGTGCGTGTCGTATTGGTCTAACCGCTGAACGAAGGGAACGTAGGAGTCCCCACCGTCGTAGGAGCGCCGCTGCATCTCGACCAATCGGGGAGCGCGTACATCGCAAGGTGTACGTTGGGCACCTCGCAACTCCGGAGTGTCGAGGTGTCTTTCCGGAAGGATCAACTGCGCCAGGCACTGATCGCGGAACGCCGCAGTAAGTCCCGGCCAGGGCTCCGTGGAGTAGGTCCACAGCGTCTCCATCAACAGTCTGCCAGTTGCATCTTTGACGCGCTCAGCCACCAAGTTCCCCTTAAGCCAATAATCTCGGTTGTTGAATTCCCGATCGATTACGCGCCCATCCGCGAGACGGACGACGCGGACGGTGCGGTAGCCGAAGCTCTCCCGCTCATAGCGGTCGTAGTAGGCGTTGAAGTTGGCGTGATCGCTCGGATCCTCATAGTCGATTGTGGTCTCCATCGGGGGACTCTGCGCGCCTTCGGGAAAACCTTCGAGCTGCCTCACTGAAACCTTGGACAGGTTCCATCTGGCTCGCGGGGCCTCCTCCGAGGGAACGCTCTTGGCAAAATCGAGTTCCATCACCCCGCCGAACGGGCGTTCGATCTTCCACAGCAAATTGGCACGCCCGAAGAGGCCGCGGGATACCTGAAGCGCGCCGCCTGGCTCACCACCAGTGCGGAGCAAGCGATCGGGGATCCCGTCGCCATCGATGTCGCGCAGAGCCAAGGCCGTCGTGCTTCGGCCGGTATTGTGGGCGTAGCTACCAGAGACTGTTACGAAGAAGACCGTGACGGATCCGCTCCCAGACCAACCCTCTACATCAGACCCGGAAAGGGAGAGAGGATCCGCCGATGCAGGCAAACGCGCGCGCTCCGCTGAGCTCAGGCCGCTCCCAAGCGCGACGGTGCTGACAGGCGAGACCCAAGACCTGACAGAGAATGATTTCGGTGCGGAGAAATGGTCGCCCAGATTGAATGCGACCCCCATGGTCGCACTATTCGACTCCTTCATCAAGAGATCGATCAGGCCGTCGCCGTTCACATCAGCGAAGTCCAGTGTATTCTGAGTGATCGTAAGGCCGCCATGCTCGTAGTAGCTTCCACTGCCGCCCACGATGCCAACGTCTATGCCACCACCACCCCCATTCGTCTCTGACCGTGTAAAACTGTCAGCCGCCGCGATCGCCCTTCGGCCGATGAGATTGGAGATCATCTGAGACAAGTCACGCACAGCCGTGTCGCCCGAGTCAGGCATCGCGGCATCCAGCGGGAATTCAAACTCAGCACCCAGCTTGGAGCCGAGATTAAGGCGAACCTTAAGATGCCTGGTATTGGCGTCGCCGAACACCTGGTCGGGGAGACCATCTCCATTCACGTCGATTCGCTGCGAGATCGTCGCGGAGTGATTGAAGTGGGCGTTGGCGCCAGATGAAAAGCTAAGGCTAATTACGCCAGCATCTTTGCCATTGGGAAGCTGTGCCTGGTCCTTGACTTCCCCTTCCGGATCGGTCTTGAGGACGATGGCCCCCGACCCACCTCCGACCGTAATCCCGTAGCCAATGGATGAGCTGATTGATTCGTGGACCCCGGGATGGATGGCGCAGTCCCCCGTCAAGGGGATGCGAGCGTAACAGTCCTCACCGAGCCTGACCTCCCGGTTGCGCCCCGCGAGGGTGATGATATTGGGGCTGACTCGATCTACGAGTCCATCGCCATTCCAGTCGAATACATCCCGGTCAGAGTATTGTGCGCCGATGCTGAGACTGGCGTTGACTCCTGCGACCGTGGCCGAGAAGCCCACATTGAGGCTGAGACCGAAAACCCAAGTCCTTCTGAACCCATCGATACTCGAGAATCGGGCAAAATGGTCAGTGCCGCCTCCACCTGTCTCATTCCGGTGAGACGCGTGCGTGGTACCGTCTCCACAAATCCAACTACTGTAGTCGCCGCCAACATAACAACCAGCCTGGTCGGTGGGCGCAGGATCTCCCTCATCCCTCGATGGCACCGGATCCGGCGCTATGAGCGGTGGATCGTCCGGAGCCGTATGGCGCCGGGCGCACCCGTCGGCGACAAAGCCCGACACGTCATCTCCTCGCTGGAACGGACACACGTCGACGCAGTCCGGCAGTCCATCCCCGTCTGAGTCGCGCGCGCATCCTTCCGGGCACCCATCTCTCACCGGTGTGGCGTAGTCCTCGGCCACGAGCGGACACGTGTCGTCGATATCGCAGATGCCGTCACCGTCAGCGTCGCTGGTCTTCACCTTCTGGCGAATTGTTCCAGTGGTAAGCCGAACTTCAATGGTCGTCACACACTCACCGGGTCTGTATTCAGTGCCCGGTTCGATGATTGACGTTGCAGCTGCTGCCCGAGGGCGGTCCACCAGTGCAACCCTGACGACCGATTGGCCGTTGCCTCGGGAGTCCGGGCTGAGGACATTGTTCGTTAGCGCGTGATCCAGGCGCTCCGTTGTCGATGACCCGCAACCTGCGACAAACCTGGTGCGATCATACGATGCCGGGTCCGCTCGGCTGATGAAATGCTTCTCTAACGGATGGGGTTTGTACTTGGTCGCGCAGCCATACGGGTCGATGCAAGTCAGGGCCTCACCACCTCTGAAGAGACCGTAGAAAAAGCCATGATGGCCCCCCGCAAACGGCTCGAAGGAGTGAGCCACCTCACCCACGAGACTGCCGAAGCCCAGGGTGTCGATTCGAGTCCCGCCCGCCTGGGGATCCGGCACAGCGAAGCCATAGCCGAAGTCCGCCCGCAGCAAGTTGACGGGCACCGGCTCTTGCGTGCAGTTAATCGTGAAATCAGGGTCTTGGCACGTCTCGAAGAACGCCGATAGCTGCACTGACGCGTCGCGATCGAAGGACGCCTCGGTATAGCCCCGTAGGTAATAGACTCCTGGCGCTCGAATCGTGAGCTCGTAGCGTCGGCTTACGGCTGGCGCTCCCGGGGAGGCATCGGAGGGGCTGAGAATCGTCTGCCATGCGGCGCCCTCAAAATGATCTCCTGTTAATGAGATATGCAAAGGGTGCCGGGGTTTGACGAGCGTAGCAAGGACGACGAGGCGGCGAGCTTGACGCTCGACACGGAACCCGTGCAGTTGCCGCGCCGGATGCACCCGATAGAGGGGGCGCAACGAGCTCCGCATGTTCTCGGGCGGGACGAATTCTCTAACAGTGTTCGAGCCATAGATCAGTGGGGGTTGCCCGAGAAGGCTGGTCTGCTGAATGCGACGCAGCGACACGACATCGAGATGCGAGGTGAGGGAGACAGCGGACGGCGGCACTTCGAAGCCGGCTTCGCCATCCACCTCGACGAGGATACGGGTTGGGTCGAGCAGGCGATCAATAGGAGCGTCAAAGTATTCGTCGACGTAATCGCGATGGCGAGAGAGGAATTCCGTCCCGGTGAGAGCGTTGCCGCGGCCAACAAAGCAGGCCCGTGTGTAGTGGCTCGCGAACCGCTTCGCTATCTCTGCATCCTGCTGGGTGGAGACGACCATGAGCCGGATAGGGCCGGATCGCAACAACCATTGATTGTTCGGGAGCTGCTCTACGGATAGCGCGAACGGCGAGTAAGCAATGCAATCCGACGTGTCTTGTATGGTCTCCCAACTGATATCAGTGCTAGGATTTGGAACGCGGCCGAAAAAGAAATGATGAACCTCAAACTGCGGGGCTGGCCGCGGGCCGACATAGCATCTGGACGCGTGATGTCGTGCGACGTCGAGTAGTCGCTCGGCGTCTGCTTTGGTCGTCATCGTCATAATGCGGCTAATGCCGTCCGTTAGCCGCCAGGTTCCGTCGGCGAGTGGGTCGACGCGGAGGCTTGTTCGGACGAACGGCATGCAGTCCGCGCCGGTCGGGGGGGCGACAGGCTTCGAGAGAAAGGGTTCCGGGAGCGGTACGGTTAACGTGGTGTCGATGATCGCCTCGGCGGGCAGGTCAACGTTCTGAAGGACGGTTCCAAGAGGGCAAACGTGATCATCCGTCCCATGTTGACTCCCCAGGGATTCACAACGTACTCGGACATGGACGGGTGTATCCGTCGTCTTAACTTTCCGCAGATTGACGACCACTTGATTTTTCGCGCTGGCACCAGACGATGTAGAGACCGGTGGTCCAAGCGGCGGCAGGAGGTGCCAATACGGTTCCCGTGGCAGCTCGCTAATCCTGAAATGCTTCGGAAAGTCATACACGTAAGCGAGGGTTCCGGTGGGGCCTCGATGATCCAGCTCGCCTCCCGTAAGCTCGTGACATCCGACACCGGGGGTGCATACTGTCTGATACCGAATGTGAATCTTGGTGTCGACCTCATCCAACAGAACACCCTTTTCAGTAACCGGTGTTTCCTCAAGTGGGTCGAAGACGACCATGATCGACCATCGGAATTTGACGTCGAGTTGCTCCCGCCAGAGCTGTTTCGGATGATCGCGATCGAGTACAAAGCTCGTTAGAACTTGAGTCCCGGCAGGACTGTGTGGATCCGTGACTTGGAGGATACTGATCTGTACTCCATCGGTTTTGGAGACATTTCGCAGGCTAAAGGAAGTCTCGAGGTGGATACGCCCGTCGTGTTGGACCTCCCACCGAATCACAGGGCGGATCGCGTCGAAACTGGCGGCAACGTCTCCCTCTTGTGCCATGCGGCGCCTGGCGGAGGTGTACGGCCCCCAGTCGTCTTCCGGCTCGAGAAGTGCAGCCTGCGCCGCTGTAGAGACGAAAGATCTGCTCTTCCAAACGACCGGGGGGACCGCATCTAGGGCAGAAACAGCGGTGTGCGTTTGGTCAAGAGCGCCATCTGCGACACCCGCTGCTCTTGAAACAGAAGGGAGTGCCCCCCCGCCATCCACGCCATTAGATTCCGCGGGGGCAATCTGTGGCAGGGCGGCAACTTCCACAGCGGACCTGCCGAGCGAAGCAAGCATCGGCCTGTCTTGCCCCTGAGCCGTCGGGGAGCCGAATAGGACGTCAGCGGCAGCCGTTGCTCCGGTCGGTGTTGGTCCCCGTGCAAGCAAGTCTTGTCCGGGCGCAAAGCATAGCGTTTGGGAATCTCCGCACGCGAGCAGACCATCGGAACAGCGACCATTCGCGTCTGGGTTCGCTCCATCGCGACAGAGGTTCGGGAGTCCGCGAAAGACGGTGTCACCGGCTAGGAGGTCGGCGCGGCCATCGCCATCGACGTCGATCAGGGTAGCGTCTGTCGCTGCCAGACGTAGAGCACGCGTGGCGCTAGCACTGACAGTCAGTCCTGGCACGAGTGCGCAGCCGCCACTTCCGGTGACGCTACCGCCGATCGCACCTTGGGACTCGATTTCAGAGATGCCGGCAACCTGAGTGCGAGTCTCGGAAGCCGCTCCGCCGAGACCATGTTGTCCACGCCCGTCAGGGGTCGTTTGCCCGAGCGCCACTCTGACTTGACCACTCGAGGTAACCCACACCCGGTCGGCGACACCGTCGCCATTCAGGTCAACCAGCCGCAATTCGGGAGTGGGCGACTCCAGGCCCAGGCCGATGGATCCGCCGACGCTACAAACTCCTACGGAGACCCCAACACCTAAGCTGTAATCATGGCTCTCCTCGTCCGTATAGTCGGTTTGCCAACTAGAGTTGGACAAAGGGTGCGTGATGCTCGGCAGATTAACGGGCCATTCCCGCACAACGTCGAACGCCGCCGGAGAACCCGGTACCGCCCCGAATTCCGGATTTGTGTAGTGGAACCGATGTTCATAGAATGTGCTTCCATCAATTCCCTTGACGGATACCGTCTGCAGAAGAGGTCTTGCGTCCAGCGGCGACGGGCTGTAGGAGAGTCGTACGCACCGTACCGCGTCGAAGGAGCCCCAATTCTGCTCACCGTAACAGCTGGTATCGGTTGGTCTCGCAGTGCCTTCAGAAGTGCGCTTGACAAGAACCGCGATCGAGCGCAACACGCACCGTGCTTTTGTCACAAAGCCGTATCTGCCGGAAACAACCGCATCTGCCCGAACACTCCGGTCACCCTGATCACACTCCCAGTTCAGGCTCGCTCGGTACGCCGGTCCAGGGCTCCCGGAAATATGGCCCGTATAGTCGATTGCCTGCAAATACGCCTGAACCGTCGGCTCCGTACCAGCCAAAGAGTGGCGATCAAGAAGATAGGAATATGTCGTCAGATTGCCGTTCGGATCTTCCACGGCCTGGAGGAGCCAGGCACCGACCATCGTGCCATCTGCTGATTCCAGTCGATGCGACGAGGCGACACCATAGTCGTGCCGTGTTCCGTCGCGGTATGTCACCTCCCAGTACCGACCAGTGGGTCCACTGCACAGTAAGATGCGCTCGTGGCGGTAGATCCGAGACGCATACTCGCCAACTAATGAAGGTGTTGTTCCTTCGTGAGATCGGAGGCAGGCGCTCGAACTCTGACGAGCAATCTGCAAAGGGGGTGTTCCGTTCAGCAGATAGCGTTCCGTGCCATCGTAGGTTGGTACACCTTGGCTGGTGTCGATCGAGATCTTTGAAACTGGGAGATCCCATCCGACACCGACAGGCCCGCTTCCCTGCGCTGAGGAATAGGCGAGGGTGAGTTCTGGGCTATAAGCACCGCGCCCCTTAGGGAGTCGAATGGGAAATATGACGCGGGCGTCCCCCTGATTGTTCGCCTCGGGAGGTTGGATCAGGTCTACGTTACTTCTCGGATCGCCTGCCCCAATACCAGCTATCGCGTTTTCGTTGTAATTCGCGGGTCCTGCATGATCCGGTGCCTGGAGCACGGCACTTATCATCAATGTAAAGTGTCTTGTTCCTCCAGCTAGTCGAGTACCGTCTGCTGACAACTCCGTCCTGGGGACTGGAGTCCAACGCCGGCGGGCTTTATCGTAAAAATAGATCTTTGCTCCAAGCGACTTCCAGTATCCCGGCGTCTTAACGCGCTTGAGAGGCAGGGAAACTAGTACGTCCTTCTCGAATGTCTGTCCATCCGGCAGAAATTGGTAACCTCCTTCACCATCTGTGACGTTGATGAGCCCGGGGGGGAGGGGCGGAAGCGACTGATTCGCAACGCGGCGGATCTGTATGCTAACGCTGGTACCCTCTCGAAGAGCTCCTGCCGGGACGCGGAGTTCTACGCCCTCATATAGAAGGCTGCTTTCGCGATGATCGATATCCAAGTGGTGCGCGGAGATGGCCTTGAGAGCAGGCAGCGGTGGTAGCTTGCGGGTCAGCTCGGGGCGTACATCCGTAACTACGGTCTTCGTCTGAGAGGCCCCGGGCTGAGCCGGCGCTGGGGTGTCCTTGCGTGCCACACAGGAGGTCGCCAGAAGAGAAACCCCGAGTCCGATGGCAAGGAGATGACGCGCCGTATTCATCCCTGCCTCCATTGCGTAGATGTGTACTGCGACCGGATCCTTGGGCACTCGTGAGACGCGAGAGGCCACGCAGTATCACACCGCCGGCTCGCTCCTCCTTGATGTCCCCATGCCACCGAGCACATGTAGGTAAGTCCCGAATTTACGCGACAGCGCCACTAGGGAACGACCCAAGGGATCTGTCAAGGAACCGTCGCGGTATCCGCCATGTTCGAGCAGTAGAGACGACCCGTTCGCCGATCTACCAACTTCACGAAAACCTTTGTCGGTGGCTGTGCGCCCAGTTGCACCCCGAACCAGGTTTCCTGCCCAAGCATCTGAGCCGACGACAGAGCACAAAATCCGTAAATCCTTTGGTCAGTCGTTCCGTCGAAAATGTCCAGCCAGCTTCGTGACGCGTTGGCGTTCTGCCCGCACGGTGGCAAGTCTGGCGCAGGCTGAAAGAGCGTATCGGGAAGCTGTTTCCAGTTCGCAATCCTCAACTTGTAGCTTGTGAACTGACCTTCGTCCGTAGTGTATGCCTCCGTGCCGCTAATGGACAGGACGAGGGTGGGCCACGAACAGGGTTTCACGCACGTTCCCTGCTGTGCGTTGCCCTGATCTGTGCAAACCTCGCCCAAATGGCAATCCGAGTTATCGAGACAAGCTGAGCCCTCGACGCCGCGCGCAGGATCTTGCCCCACGCCGAGAAATATGCACATCACCACAGCACCGAGACGCAATTGCACTCTATAACGGGCACTCATGCCTACCGCCTCAGCCTCACCGCTTATCGAATGCCGGGCTTACACCCTGACGATGACTCCTTACAGAGTCAGTTCCGCGGAGAATTATGCCGCATTTCCGATGTGGATCCCTTCCCGCCCCACCGTCGTGGGGTCCGGAGCCGATTATAGCGGGGGCTGTTTCATGATAGAATCGTCAGCTTCCGCATTTCACGCACAGCGAAGCCGCGGTCCATTCCTTTAGGGTCCCATATCCCTGCGTCTGACATTTGCATAGCTGCGCGCCGCCATATCGTCCTTGCTCTCGATCACTACAAAGCCCTCGATGAATTTCAACTCAGAAGCCCCTCTGGCGAGGAGCTTCACGACGTCAGCGCAATCAATCTCCAGCGCCTCACCGGAGTGAGTCGGGCGATATCTAAACACACATGGAGGCCGGTAATAGAGTCGCTCAGCCGCTGAGACACGGAGGCCACACATGTCCGGCCCGAGGTAGAATTTAGGGCTGAAAAGCAAAGCGCCCTCCCGGGCCGTGCTCCGCCCGGGAGGGCGTCAGAATTTGTAGTACGCCAGTGTACTACCGGAGGTGGGCCGAGGGTTATCGTTACCCCGGTTTCATCTTGGTACTACCTCGGGAAGCTTGCCGCTCCCCTCACCAATGGCCACCGACGCGACAACTCGAAGGGCCGCCGAGAGGTGCCCCGTGTATATCCAACATTCCGACGTCTTGTCAAGAGAAAAACTGACGTCGCCCGGAGATAAAGTGTGCAAGGAGTCCACGGGGATCGGCGGGCCGGCCTCGCTGCCGTCCCCCACCGGGGGACTCCCCCTCCCCACTGAAGGACCAAATCGGCTCTCCTCCCTCCGCCCCTCCCCTTGCAGACGATCCCAGCCGGAATTGGGCATAGCCAGGAGTTCGTTGACACCGTGGTCCGCACGGGCTAACTTATGGGCAACTTAGCGCAATGGGGTGGGGCTTGTCGGCAGGTCGATATGGGAATAATCGCACCCGGAAGAATGACGGCACCGGGCGGGCTTTTCACGCCCCCCGGTTGTTAATTTTCAATACTTGGCCACTTACCCTTCTTCGCAATGCAGTTAACCGACTATCACGCCAAATACTTCGCCTACGAGCTGACTAAGCGCTCGCGGTCGCGGTTTCCGCTGACGAGGTCTGAAGAAGCTTAAAATTTTAACATTGAAACTTAAACAACGAGGTCTGGCTTGAGTATTGACTTATTTGCTCGGGCCATCGATCCCTTGAACGATCTCACCCAATTCGGATACGATTTCAACGGTAGTATCCCGTATACTGTCCGGCAGACGGGGAGCGTGATGGGACCGGACAGGCCCACCCGCCCAGGCCGTTAGGTGATGACGCGCATTCACGTGAGAGATTTTAATTGTGAGAATCGAGACCGGGCCTTTACCTGGGTATGAATGAGCCTGGGTCGTCACCACGCCCGGCGCGGTTGACGGAGTAGCGCCGTGCAAGGCCAGCCCTGCAAGCACGCTGAAGCCTGTGGACTTCCGGGGCCGAATCGCGTCGGTCAAGACGTTTTCTGCGTGCTTCACTTGCCCCCGGGAGCCGGAAAAAGCCGAAGCGAATTTGAACGGATACTCAACGAGAAACTTGAGGCAGGGCACGGTGACTTTCGCTACATCAGGTTTCCTGAGGACTACCAGAATCCGTCATTCTCCGGCAGGGTCTTCAGTGCGGTCGCGGACTTCCGCGGTGTTCACTTCTCGGGAGCGTTAGACCTTTCACGCTGTACCCTGGAACAGGGGGCATTCTTCGGCGACGGAAGTAGGTTGGGGCACATTCGACTCAACGAGGCGGTCGTCAAGGGACCACTCAGGATCAACGCACACTCGCCAGAAACCACCACGCTCGATCTAAACAGCGCCGTTCTTCGCGATGTGGAGATCCGTGTTGGGACCGAGTCCTTTATTCATGTTCGCGCGTATCGGGCACACTTCGAGGGCTCTGTATTAATTGAAGCTCCGCGAATCGGTACTCTCGATCTCAGGCTTGCAACGCTCAAGAAGGGGCTGCAGTTACGTGGCACCTTGGTGACACCATCCGTTACCCGGAACGAGCCACCAACTTGGAACTTTGCTGGCATGGAACTGAGCGGCGTACTCGACTTGGCGGAATGTATATTTCGTGGAGCTCTATCGCTTGAGGGGGTCATGCTTTCTGGGAATGTCGTGCTCGACTTAACCAGCACCCTCATCGACGGCAATCTTATCGTCGATCGCCTCCAGGCATTACCGAGCGACATTGTGCTCGACCGAGCGCGAATTCATGGCATGGTTCGCATAGTTGCAGCCTTAGATACGGCGAAGCCGAGAGTCAGGGCCCAACGTTTTGCTCCTAGCATATCTGGCCAGTTGCAGCTGGCGAACGTTGACCTTTCGCAATTTCGGCTGGTCGCTAACGAGCCCCTACCGGAGGTCACATTGTCCAACATCCAGTGGGCGGAATTGCAAAGGCGGTCAGTCGTCTACGACGAAGTTCTATTACGACGTGGTGAATCAGTTTCTGTGACCAAACTCCGTGAGATTTACCAGGCGCTGAAAGAGAAGTACAGGACAATCGGCAATCATCGTGCATCTGGAGATTTTCACTACGGTGAGATGGAGATGACGCGCAGAGAGTATCGGCATTGGTGGGCACGCTGCCTTGGCATAGAGGCCTGGTATTGGCTGGCCAACGGGTATGGAACGCGACCGCTGCGAGCGGCGAGCGTTCTCGCCTGCCTTCTTCTGCTTTTCGCTAGCTGGTACCTGTGGAACGACGCGTGGGCGTTCGACCGCAGCGAGTGGAAGGCTTTGCGGTTTAGCCTCGCCGTCGGGACATTACAGCGACCCGATATTCCGCCCGGGTTTAGTGAGCTAGGCTCATGGCTCTATCGAATTGAAAGCATTATCGTGCCTGTTCAGATTGCCTTATTCGGTTGGGCTGTCCGGATGCGAGTCAGGAGGTAGCGATTATGAGCGGACTCAATTGGGGGTCTGGCTCGAGTATTGACTTATTGGCTCGGGCTATCGATGTGCGACACGCTGATTGGGGAAAGCAGTTCCCCTTAACGAGGGCAGGTTAGAACTCTAGCACGGAAAATTGGGGTCAGAGTCGATTTCTGACACGATGCCTTGCAGCACTTCGCCGAGGTGCCGGTGGCAGTCCTCGACGCAGCAACCAAAACGGGCCGGTGGGACGACATGACGCCCGTGGTCCTGCACCTCATCCGCTGCTGACTCCCCTTGACAGCCCTGGGCAGGTAGGGCATATTTAGGCCCTCTCCACGGGAGTAAGCGATGGACCCGGGGTAGGCATAACTCATAGCCCACCTCCGGCGCAATCGATGGCGCACCAACCATTGAGATGCCCTCCGGGTGAAGTTTGGCCCGCAAGGGCGCTTTCCTCTTTCGCGTCGGGAGTCCTGGTGCAAAGAAGATCTACCGTAAGCTACACCCTTCGTCTGAAGCCTTGTTCCTGTGCGGGTTGTGTGTAAGTGACTAAGGCTACACCTGGCTCTACAGTCGATTATTGTCGGAGCGAGTTACACGATGGCCAACTGGCGTCCTCTAATAATTTACGGATTCATCTTCGGTTCCGTGTTTGCCACCCTTCTGTTATTTCCTGGATACTCAGATACCATACGGCGGTTTATAGGATTACCGGCACTTTCAAATATCGAAGTTGCCAAAGTCGAAACTGCAGAGGAATGGGCGAAAGAGGTTCTACGAACAGGACATAACCTCGTCTATTACGTCTGGGTGGTCGGGGCCGTAGCGGTCGCCCTGCTCGCAGCAGTTACGTTTAACTTCTTTAATTGGTTGGCACAGCACAAGCACATCCTCGAGTCGCTGAAGTTATGGCAAAGGACACTCGCACGATCGGAGGAAGTTGTACTCAGAGCAGTAGAGATGCTACCAGTCGGCGTATTTTCCAATTTCAACGATCCTATCGTGTCGCAACAGTTCAGACAATCGGTGGAGGATATGGGGAGAGTTTTCTCACCAGAGGAGATTGACATTCAGATGGCGAGCATTTCTTTATTGACTTCGGTTCCTTCAGACGTCTTCCTTCGGATTGGGAACTACTTTCGATATCGTGCCAGTCTGGCGAAGTTCCAGGGGAGGGACGAGGAGTTTAAGAGATATGCGCGGTACGCAATTCGGCGATATCAACGTGCCAGGGACTTTGCCCAGGATGAAAGTGGGAGAAAGAGAAGACTTACGATCGGGCATGCTGCCCACGGTATTGCAATTTGCCTCGTCAATTTGAGACTTGAAGGAGAAGCATTAGAGTTTACTAAAGAGGCAGTCGATAATCTGCGGGCGGATTCTGCTGCCGTAGTTCCGCCTCTCACCACCTATGCCCTTGCGTTGAAGCGCCGCGGTCAGTTCAAGGAAGCTACTGCGATGCTTGAAGAGGCCATTGGTATGGCGACATTCGATGTTGTGGCAAATTATAACCTCGCATGTTGTTACGCTAGGTGCGGCAACACAGAAACAGACACCCTGGTAAGGAACGAACATTACAGGAAGGCGATTGCGGCAATCGAAAGAATAACAGGCAGGTTAGGCTCGCTAAAGGAACATATATGTGGAATCGTCGATGGCGACGAAGACTTTAACGGTTTACGTAATTACTCCCCTCTTCGCCACAGCTTCGAAAATGCCATAACGGCACTAAAGGCAACGTAGGATTGAAGTGTCGAAGAGCATCCTTTTAACCTCCCCATTAGGAGCCAGATGTTAGCACAGTACCAATTTGGGCTTGTTTTCATCCACAATAATACAGCGTTTTTTGCAAAAATCAAGCCACCGCCGGGCCCAGAATGCGTTATAATCAATGAGACCTTTGTTATCAAATAGTTACAATTCTCGAGCTAGCCATCGAAATTAGCGCCAAGCCCTGCAGGGGGGGTCCGGCCCCGGGGGAACCCGGGCTTTCCAGGTGATGGATCGGCGTGAGGCTTGCTTAACTTAACTATGGGCCTGTTTCTGCTATTCCGGCCCCAAGGCGGAGATGGCGCCCGGCTACGACCGCCGCTTGCTGGGTTGCTTCAGTCTTGCAGCGTCCCCAACGATCAGAGCCTTCTTCTTGGTGCGACTCCACCGCTTGAGCTGCCGCTCCCGTCCGATGGCTTTCTCAAGCGAGCCGTAACTCTCCGAGTAGACCAGTTGCACGGGTCTTCGCAGAAAGGTGTATTTGGAGCCTCGGCCATTGTTGTGCGCACCATTCGACGCGCGAGAAGCGGCTCTCCAGCCGCAGGTGGCCTGCCATGTCTTCGAACCTGAGGCTGAGCCTCAGGCTCAGACCCGAAGGGAGCACCTCGGCTCTGCTCGGGACAAGCAAGCGGGGAAAGCTCTCGCCAGAAAGCTTTCCCCGCGCGTCGAATGGTGGAGGGTAGGGGAGTCGAACCCCCGACCTCTGCCTTGCGAAGGCAGCGCTCTCCCAACTGAGCTAACCCCCCGCGGATCATAACTATACTCAACAACCCCGGCAGTGTCGAGACCTTCCAGATTGGAGCGCGTGTTCGCTGTTGCACGGGCTGAGTGCAGGCGTGCGTGGCCGCTCAGGGCGCTCGCTCCGCCAACCTCCCGCGGCGACCCTTTCGCCGCCTTGCGGCCCGGGTCCCTCCGTGTTCACGTTCCATGCAAACGAGGCATGGAACGCGCCTCGGCTTCCCGGGCCACCGGCAGGCGGGGGTCCCCGCCGCTCCCGCTCAGGCGTCGCTCGGCCCCGGCGCGGCCGCACGTCGAAGAAGTCCTAATGCTTCCTCAGCTGTGTCGCTTCTTGGGCGGCGGGCGGGGTTGAAAGAAGAGGACGACGGTGTAGCTGAGGCTATTGACGCACGGGACCCGGTCGCTGTCCCCGATCCAGCCAGGGCAGACGAGCACTCCTGCCCGGGTCTCCTGCCGCGCCTTCACCATCTGGTCCACGATCCGCTCGATGTCAAACCCGCCTCCGTAACACTGGGGATGGTGACAGGGGATCCGCCCTTGAAAGGTGCCGGCCAGGACGCTGATCGTGGTCCGGCCGTACGAGGTGGTCACCCCGCCGAGGTCTCGGCCAGAGATCTCGTACTTCACGACGGCGTCCCTGACTTCGGGAAAGGCATCGGCAAAAGGCTGATCAAAGGCCCATGCCCTTCGCTCTCCGGATTCAGCCATACCCTTGTCCCCGCTCACTGCTCGGGCGGGACCCGCTTCAGTTGCTTCTGCTGCAGGATATCTTGAAAGGTGAAGGTCGGACCCTTGGGGATAAAACCGAGGTACACGTACTTCGTGTCCGGGTCTCTGGAGATGACCCACAGGTCTCCCGTCGTCGTATCCAAGAGATATTCCAATCCCCCCTGGACCTGGGTCGGGTAAAAAACATATCGCCCCACTCCACCGGCTTGAACTGTCGGAGGCCTCGCCCCAGGGGGGATCGGTGGCGGCTCCTGAGCGGGTGCCGTCCCTACCCCAAGGATGATCATGGTCAGGGCCGCGATCCCGATTCGTCTCATCACTTCCCTCCTTCCTCCTTATCTTCCCAGATGTATCAACTTTTCAGTCGCAGCGACCGGCTTCTCCTCTGTGTAATTCCGGCGCACCGCATTCACCACAAGATGGGCCTGGCGGGTCGGCTCAGGCACCCGGTAGCCGCCATAGGCGCGCAGCACGATCCGGCGCGCTTGTGTGAAGCTCATCCGGTAGCCGGGAGAGACATAGACCGGTTCGACGCCGTCCCTCGTCCGCAGGATGATACCGACCTGTTCACCCCTTTCGATGAGCATCCGAAAACTTCCCCGTTTCTCGGCCGGCTTCTGATCGTCGCCGACCAGGAGGCTCTTGGCGCACCCGATCGAGGGCAGATTGAGCAAGAGACCCAGGTGGCAGGCGAGCCCGAAACGACGGGGGTGCGCGATCCCCTGTCCGTCGCAGAGCAGGCAATCGGGCCGGCGCTTGAGCCGCGTGAAGGCCTGCAAGACCGCCGGGGCTTCCCGGAATGAGAGGAGACCCGGAATATACGGAAACGTGGCCGGCTTCACCGCCGTGGCCGTCTCCAGGATGTGCTGATCGTGGAGGCGCATCACGACCACCGCGGCGTACACCGTGGGGATGCCCTTGTCGTAGGACACATCGACACCGGCCACAGTCTCGATGGGCCTCCGAACCTCACGCAGATCCAGGCGCCCGCGAAGCGCCTGTTGGATCCGGATCGCCTCGGCGGGTGACACATCCCAACGGTGAAGGTGTCGGATCTTCATCGACCCAGGCGGAATGGGGCAAGGGACAGGGAGGGCTTTTCATCCCGCAGCAGCTCGGCCATGAGTTGGCCGGTGACGGGGGCCAGCAGGATCCCGTTGCGAAAGTGACCCGACGCAATGTAGAGGCCCGGCGAGCCCGGCACCGGGCCGAGATATGGTAGCTCATCCGGGGTCGAGGGCCGAAAGCCCGCCCAAGCGGCAAGCATGGGTTGGCTTCCGAGGGCGGGGACGAGCCTCCTCGCCGCGGCCAGCAACCCCTCGATGCCGGCGGCGGTCACGTGCTTTTCGAATCCGACGAATTCCACCGTGCTCCCGACGACCACCTCGCCACTCGCCCGGGGAACCAGGTAGACCTCCCGACCGTAGAGGATGTGGCGAACCAGCTCCCCACGCGTCTGGAGTGAGAGGAGTTGCCCCCGGGCCGGGCGAATCGGGATCTCGTGACGCACAAGCTCACTAAGCGTCCCTGACCAGGCACCAGCCGCGATCACCACCTTGGCGGCGTGGTAGGTCTCGGTGAGGGAGCGGACCCCGATCACGCGATCCCCTTCCCGCACGATGGCGGTGACGGGCGATCCTTCTACATACTCCGCCCCTCCTCGGGCTCCGGCAA
Organism: Methylomirabilales bacterium (SeqCode); assembly: GCA_050732295.1. GTDB lineage: Bacteria > Methylomirabilota > Methylomirabilia > Methylomirabilales > CSP1-5 > CSP1-5. The sequence continues at coordinate 864 of JBOHQS010000019.1, read as the reverse complement.
GATGCAGGGCACGAACCATGCGGGCGTTTTGGACCTGGTGATCGTCCGGAAGGTACAGGGCTCCTCGCACTGCGGGGGTCACGTGCGGTTCGGCCTCGAGCACGTGCCGGTGGTCCCACCACTCGACGGTGAGTCCCCGGCCGCGTTGCTCCTCGAACAGGCGCTTGCCGTAACCCTCATCCTCCTCGGTGAGGAAAGGGTACAGGAGGCCGGAGCGGAGGACCTCGATATCGATCCCGGTCTCGTTCTTCAACGTCTCCTGCAGGGGACCGAACATCGCGCGGCTCTTCAGGCAGAGGTCCAGGAAGGGGCCGGGAGAGAGACCCTCGGCCTGAGGGGCCAGCATCCCGGCGGCCTCGCCCGAGGCCTCACACCCGATCCGATCCCGTTCGAGGAGGAGGACCCGCACCCGGGCGCGCGTGAGTTCGAGGGCGATCGAGCAACCGATGATGCCCCCGCCGATGATCAGGACATCCGCCGTCTTCATCCACCCGTCAATCGTCCGTGCATCGCATCCTCAGGAGGACTCGGCCCGCCGGTTGGTGAGGGAGGCGATGAGATCGATGGGGAGAGGGAAGATAATGGTCGAGTTCTTTTCGGTCCCGATCTCTGTCAGGGTCTGCAGGTAGCGGAGCTGGATGGCGATCGGCTCTGCTGCCATGATCCCGGCGGCCTGCGAGAGCTTCTCCGAGGCCTGCAGTTCACCTTCGGCGTGGATGATCTTGGCCCGCTTCTCACGCTCGGCCTCGGCCTGCCGCGCCATGGCCCGCTGCATCTCGACCGGGAGATCCACGTGCTTGACCTCGACGACCGTCACCTTGATCCCCCAGGGGTCGGTGTGGTCATCGATGATTCGCTGCAGCT
>JBOHQS010000018.1:15835-24791 GCA_050732295.1 Methylomirabilales bacterium (SeqCode) | reverse complement strand
TGGAGCGGGCGCAGCTCGGCCTGGACCAGCCCCTCTGGAAGCAGTTCATCGACTGGATCTGGGGGATCGTCCGTCTGGACTTCGGCACGTCCATGTGGACCGGCCGCCCGATCACCTACGAGATCGCTATTCGCCTCCAGTTGAGCCTGCAGCTTGCCATCATGGCCACCATCGTGGCCGTGCTCCTGTCGATTCCCCTGGGGACGATCGCGGCCCTGAGGCAGGATACCTGGGTGGATTACGTGGTCCGGGTCTTTAGTATTGCCGGATTGGCGATGCCATCGTTCTGGCTCGGCATCTTGATGATCCTGGGCATGCTGATCTTCTTCCGTTGGCTCCCGCCGATGTTCTTTACTCCGATCTGGGTCGATCCGTGGGCGAATCTGTCACAGCTCATCTGGCCGGCCCTCGCGGTCGGCTACCGCTATTCCGCCGTCGCCACGCGGATGACCCGGTCCGCGGTCCTGGAGGTCCTGCGCGAGGACTACATCCGCACCGCCAGAGCCAAGGGTCTCTGGGAGAAGCTGATTCTCACCCGCCACGCCCTGAAAAACGCCATGCTGCCGGTCGTCACCGTCATCGGCCTCGAGTTCGCCTTCCTGATCGGAGGGCTGGTCGTCACCGAGCAGGTTTTTAATCTCAACGGGATCGGGATGCTCTTCGTGGAGGCCATCACGCGGCGCGACTACACCATGACCCAGGCCCTCGTCCTCCTGGTCTCGTTCACCTTCATCGTGGTGAACTTCGTCATGGATCTGGTGTACGCCTGGCTCGACCCGAGGATTCGTTATCAGTAGGAGGGGAAGATGCCAGAGCCTGTGGGCGTGGTAACGGAGGTCTCGGGTGCGAGGGTGAGCCTGCCCGGATGGCTCCGGATCTCTCTTCGCTTCGCCCAGCAGCGCCCGCTCGGCGCCGCCGGGGCAGTGATCGTCCTGGGAATGGCGCTCGCGGCCCTGCTGGCTGACATCATCGCCCCCGCTGACCCCTGGGCGACGAATTACGCCCTCATGTTTCAGCGTCCCAGCTCGCAGTTCTGGCTGGGAACCGACTCTTTCGGCCGCGACATCCTGTCTCGGATCATCTACGGCTCGCGGACCGCGCTCCTCATCGGGTTCACCTCCGCCTTCTTCGGCTCGACGCTGGGGGCCATCATCGGGGTCGCCAGTGCCTACTTCGGCGGGCGCGTGGATCTCGTGATCCAGCGGTTCATGGACGTCCTCCTCTCCTTTCCCCTCATCGTCCTGGCCCTCGCCGTGGTGTCCATCCTCGGGACCGGGACCGTGAACGTCATCCTCGCCATCACCATCCCCATGATCCCGCGCTGTGCCCTGGTCACGCGTGCCAGCGCCCTGGCGATCCGCGAGACGCCATACGTCACGGCGGCCCAGGCGATGGGATTCAGCCATACCCGGATCATCTTCCGCCACATGCTTCCAAACGTCATGGCCCCGTATCTGATCCTGGTCACCGCCTTCCTGGGCCAGGCCATTCTCCTCGAGGCGTCCTTAAGCTTCCTCGGTCTTGGGGTGGCCGAGCCCACCCCGGCCTGGGGCCTCATGCTGCGGGGGGCCGCCGTGGAGTTCGCCGAGCGCGCCCCGTGGATGGCCATCTTCCCTGGCCTCGCGATCAGCGCCAGCGTCTTTGGCTTCAATCTCTTCGGCGATTCCCTCCGGGATGCGCTCGATCCCAAGCTCCGCACCGGCTGAGCCTTCCCGTCAGGGAGATGGTCCTCGCCTGTGCCAGTAGCGACCTTGACGCTGTCCCGCTTTTCCGATAGCATACAAACGATCCTGATCATTCTGACGCCGGCGATCGCAGAGGGGGAGAGCCCTCCCATGGCCCAATTCTACGTCATTATCGCCCTCCTGCTGGCAACGCTCGTTGCCATCTTTGCCGTGCAGAATGCTCAGGAGGTCAATATTCGCTTCCTCGTGTGGACCTTCCAGAGCTCGGTGGTCGTTGTAATCCTGATCTCCCTGGGTGTGGGGGCGCTGCTGGCCGCCCTCATGAGCTTGCCCCAGATGCTGAGGGGGAGGCGGCGGCTCAGGGAGAGCGAGAGGCAGCTCGAGCGTCTGGCCGGGCACATTGACGTGTCGGAAGGGTCGGAGATACCCCGTGAGGAATCATGACGGGGATGGGAGTGAGTCACGCGTTGACGGACGCCATTGAGATCCCCGGATGATCCGGTCGCATCCCGGTTTGAGCGCTGCCGTCACTCGAATGGCTTTCATTGGCGGGCTCCTGACCGGGTGTGTCGCCGCCTCCGGAAGGGTCGTGGATGGTGTGTACGTGGACGCGGCGAAGGGTTTCCGCATCGAGCTCCCTCGAAGCGGGTGGCGGGTCACATCATCGCCGGGGGCGGACCTGGCCCTTCGGAACACGGGCGCTGATGCCAGCATGGCGGTCTCGGCCAGTTGCCCGGAGCAGGAGAAAGGTGCCCTGCCCGCCGTGGCCCGACACGTGTTCTTCGGGCTCCGCCAGGTCGAGTGGCTGCGACAGGGGCCTGTCATGCTGGACGGGGTGGCAGGGCTCGAGACGGTGGTCAGGGGGAGGGCAGAAGGGGCACCCGTCCAGGTGCGGAGTGTTGTGATCCGCCAAAAGGGGTGTCTCTACGATCTCCTCTTCGTTGCGCCACCTAAGACCTTCGAGGCCCGGGGCGCGGACTTTGACGCCCTCCTCGCCGGGTGGCAGTTTTTCTCGGATAAGCCATGAGGGGTGCTGAGTCCACACGGGGGCTCTTCCTGGTGCTCGGCGGCAGGATCACCGAGCTGCTCCAACAGCTCGGGGATGTCGCCCTGCTTTCCGGACGGACCTTCTATCAGGCCGTCAGACCCCCGTACGAGCTTCGGGCCCTGATCCAGCAGATGGACCACGTCGGGGTCAAGTCGATCTCGATCTGCGGCATAGCGGCGGTCTTTACCGGGCTCGTCCTGGCCCTGCAGACGAGCTACGCGCTGGCCCGGTTCGGCGCCAAGGCCTACGTGGGGATCGTGGTCTCTATGTCGATGGTGCGGGAGCTTGGGCCGGTGCTCACCGCCCTCCTCGTGGGGGGACGGGTGGGATCGGGGATCACCGCCGAGCTCGGGGCCATGAAGGTGACCGAACAGATCGACGCCATGCGGGCCTTGGGGGCCAATTACATCAAGAAGCTGGTGGTCCCCCGCGTCGTGAGTACCATGCTGGTTCTGCCGTTGCTCACCGTCCTGGCGGACGCGCTGGGGATCCTGGGAGGCATGGTCATCTCCCAGTATGAATTTCATGTGGACTCCCATCTGTATTTGACCACCATCTGGCGCAGTCTGCGATTGGCGGATCTGTTGAGTGGCCTGGGCAAGACGGTCGTCTTCGGATTTCTCATCGGGATCATCGGTTGTTACAATGGCCTGGAGGTCTCGGGCGGGACCGAGGGGATCGGGCGGGCCACGACCGCCACGGTGGTGACCTCGGCCATCCTGATCCTGATCTCCGACTTCTTTCTGACGAAGTTCTTCTGGTGGCTGGAGATGCTCGCGTGATGGCCAGTGCCATTGAACTTCATCGGCTGTACAAGGCCTTCGAAGGCAACCAGGTCCTCCAGGGTTTGGATCTGACGATCGAGGCGGGTGAAATCCTGACCATCCTGGGGGGGAGCGGGACCGGCAAGAGCGTCCTCTTGAAGCTCATTATTGGACTCCTGAAGCCGGATACAGGCCAGATCCTGGTCGAAGGTGAGGACATTGTCCCGCTGCAAGAGGAGGAACTCCTGAAGGTGCGGCGGAAGGTGGGCATGCTCTTTCAGGGGGCGGCCCTCTTCGACTCTATGAGCGTGATGGAGAATATCGCGTTCCCACTGCGGGAGCACACCCGGATGACCGAGGCGGAGATCCGGGGTCGCGTCGAGGAAGTCCTGGCGCTCGTGGGGATGGCCGGGGTGGAGGAGAAGCTTCCATCGGAGCTCTCGGGAGGCATGCGGAAACGCGTCGGGTTGGCCCGAGCGATCGCCCTGACGCCGCAGATCGTCCTCTACGACGAACCGACGACCGGCCTCGACCCCCGCAACGTGGACAAGATCAACGAATTGATCACCGATCTCCGGGCGAAGCTGCAGGTGACCTCGGTGGTGGTCACCCACGACATCCAGAGCGCCCTTCGGATTTCGGATCGGGTTGCCCTGCTCTCCGACGGGCGTATCGCTGACACCGGCACCCCGGCGGAGATCGCGAAGGCCGAGCACCCGGTGGTTCAGGAGTTTTTGGCCGGCCACCTCTGACGGTTCATGGTGAACAGTTCATGGTTCATGGTAGGAACTGAGAAGAAATCGTGTGGTCGGCACGAGTCGTGCACCCTGAACTATGAACCCTGAACCCTGAACGACGAACCGAGCGGAGGCGCAATGCGGGATCGGGAGCTGCTGATTAAGTTTCGGGTCGGGGTCTTCGTCCTGGTGCTCCTCCTGCTTTTCGTGGCCTTCGTCCTGACCATCGGGATTCAGACCCGCGTCTTCGAGGCGCAGTACCCGCTGCGGGCCGCCTTTCGCGATGTGCAGGGGCTCGTCGTAGGGGCCCCCGTCCGCCTGGCGGGACTCTCCGTAGGTACGGTGCGACGAATCGGCCTGAGTCCGGATGTCGCCGACCGGCGCATCCACGTCGAGGTGTCCATCGACCGGAGCTTCCAGGCCCGCGTCCGCGAAGACTCGGTAGCGACCATCGGGACGATCGGACTCGTCGGGGACAAGGTTCTTGAGATCACCGTGGGCAGCGAGAGCTCAAAGATCCTCGAGCCGGGAGGGATGCTTGACGTCGCCGAGCCGATCGATTTCACCCGTCTCGTGTCCCGGGGAGGGGAGATTCTGGACGGTCTGGCAGACGCCACCCAATCCCTGAAAAGGATCCTCTCCGATAAGGCCGGGGGGGAGCTGGTTCGGGACCTGGGCCAGCTCGCCAAGAGTCTGCGCACGGTCAGCCAAGAGATAGAGAAGGGGGACGGACTTCTGCACGCACTGATCTTTGAGGAGGGTGGGAAGGACGTGATCGGAAAGCTCCGAGGAACTGTGGCAGGGCTCGAGCGAGTGGTGGAGCGCCTAGAGAAAGGAGACGGGCTCTTGGGGGCCCTACTCTCCGATCCGGCCGGTCCCCAGATTCTCCGGGACCTTCGAGCGCTCGTCGCCGATCTCAGGCGGATCGCCGCGGGCCTGGCAGAGGGCGAGGGAACAGTGGGGGCCCTCCTCAAGGATCCGACTGTCTATGAGGATCTTTCGAGCCTCCTCCGAGGAGCGGAGCGCAGCTGGGTACTCCGCGGTCTCATCCGTTCCGGCGTCCGTGGGGGCCAGGATACGGTCCAAGAAGGTTCCCCTTCGACCAAGCCATGATTTCCTCTGATTTACCCACCTGAAAGACCACCCCACCGTCACGGACCGATTTTTGCACGTTACCCTCCCGGATTTCGATCCCTCGATCCAGTTTAGGTTGATATACGCAGGGGCGAGCATATGCGTTTGGCTCAGGCGCGTCGTGTGAGAGGTGGACTCCAGCTCGCCGCGCGCCTTCTCTTCCACCTGTTCCTCTTTCTCACGCTGGCTGACGCCGGGCTTCATCTCGCCCTCTCGACCGAGAGGGTGCAACAGCTCCTTCGGCCCCGAGTCGAGGGGGCCCTCAGCCACGAGCTCGAGCGCCAGGTCCGGGTCGGGACGATCGCGCTATCCCCCTTCCTCAACTTTCTCGAGCTGCGTCAGGTCACTGTCACGGGTCCCGGGGGTGCGGCAGACGTTCAGGTCGACCGGGTCCGGTTGTACCCGGATCTCCGCCGCCTCCTTGGCCGAGAGTTGGTCGTGAGGACCGTGGTTCTGCTGCGCCCCGTGATCGATTTCCCCGAAGGACCTCCTTCAGGGCCAGGCAGGCCTGAGGTCATCTTGAGGATCCAATACCTCCTTGCTTTGCCGGTAAATCGTCTCGAGATCCGGCAGGGGCAATTGACCGTGGGGCGCGAAGGCCGAATCTGGAGCGCCCAGGGTCTCCATGTCGATCTCTGGCGCGAGAAGGCAGAGATCCGTGGTGACCTCCGGATCGCCGAGGGGGTGCTCCGTCTTTCCGAGGAACCGGTGCGATGGGGACCTCTGCAGGCGACCCTGGTCTTGGAGGAGCATGACCTGGTCGTTACCTCGGGGGTCAGTTTGGAGCGTGGTGCCCTCGGAGCCATTGGGCGAATCCGAGACGTCTTGAAAGCGCCGCGCCTGGCACTGGATGTTGGCGGTCAACTTCCCTTCTCATTGCATTTCCCTTCCCCCGGAACCATTCAACTGGCGGGTCAACTGACCGGGTCACCCGAGGACCCGCGGTTCCAGGGTGTCGCCCATCTCGAGGGTGGGCCCTGGCCCGACATCGGGATCACGCTTCTTGCCGACCGAGAGGGGATTCGAAGTCAGGGCGTGAGGTTCCTTGCCGTCCCCAGCGACCTGTCGGGGGGGTTCGAACTCAGGTGGAAGGACTTGAGCTACGACGCCCAGATCCGGGGGCGGGGGCTCGATCTCAAGCTGTTCAGGGTGCCTGGTCTGGGACGGCTCCCCGTGACCGGAAAGGTTACGCTGGAGGGCCTTGCGGCGGGCCGCGGGCTGACGGCCGCCGGGATGACGGGTCAGGCGACCTTTCGGGTCACGTCGCTCAGGCGCCGCGGTCAGCTCGGCGGTGGTGGAACGGTCGAGGGGTATCTGAAGGCACACGGAGGGCGCCTTTCGCTCGAGCGCCTTCAGGTGGATCTTCCCCCCAACCGGTTGATCATGCAGGGATCACTGGGAAAGGAGTTACAGCTTGAGGTGTCAGGAAAGGCTCCCCGCGTGGATCTCATCGGTCATCTCCTCGGGGCGAGGGATGTCGGAGGAAAAGGAGAGGTGGCGGGGCAGGTGACAGGATCCGTCGGTGCCCCCACCTTTCGAGGGACCCTCACCTGGGACGCACCCCGTCTTCTTGGGGTAGACCTTCACCGGATCCGGGGAGCGGTCACCGTGGCGGACCGGATGCTCTACGCGCCTCATCTCGTGGTGACCCGGGGAAAAAGTATCGGCATCATCCGGCTCCGCATGACGCTACCCGAGGAAGAGAAGGCCCTCGACCTCGAACAGGATCTCCGGATCGAGGCGGAGGGACAGGTCAGCGGAGCCCTGCGGGATTTCTTATCCCTTTTCGTGCGGGGAGAGATCCCCGTGACAGGCCAGCTGAGTCTCGACGGCAGCGTCGCGGGTGTTCCGGCGCGGCTCGAGGGCCTGGGGCGCGTTCTCGTCAAGGATGCGGTCCTCTGGGGGGAGCCTTGGCAGACGGTTGAGGCGGATCTGAAACTTGAGCCGGACCGTTTCCGCTTTGAGGGGGTGCGGCTCCTGCGGGGGACCGAGCAGGTGAGCGGAAGCGGCCTTCTCCGCTTGGGGGAGCTTGGGGTGAGCTTTCGCCTGGCCGCACCGCGCCTTTCACTGGAGGGGTTTCGCCTCTTCGCGGGCACGGGCCTCACCGGCACAATGCAGTTCGAGGTGGAGGGAGAGGGCAGCATCGACCATCCGACGATTCGGGGCGACTACCATCTCACGGCTCTCCGGTATGGCACGGTCCCCCTCGGGGTCGGTCGGGGTCGCGTGCTGCTGCAGGATCAAAAGATGACGGCTCGTCTGGCCCTCCCGAACCAGGGCTACTCCATCCTGGGAAGCTTGCAGGCCATCTCTCCCTACCCGTACGAGGTGCAGGTCAGCATGACGGAGGCGGAGCTGGCACCTCTTTTTGCCCTCACCGGCTCCCCTCTCCTTCAGGGGGGGACAGGCACCGGGTCCGGGACAGCCGCAGTGGGCGGGGATCTCGCGCCACACCGTCTGACGAAGCTCGCCCTCAACCTTCACGCGCCCTCCCTCCGGATCCGGGGCCACACCTTTCACACGGCCGAGCCGCTCCGTATCGACCTCCGCGAGGAGACCCTGACGATCTCTTCCGTCGCTGTGACCGGGAAGACGGGGTGGCTGAACGCGCGGGGCCGCATCGCGTTTGGAGGAGCGGTGGAGGTCGGCGTGGACGGCAAAATTCCTCTGGCCCTCGCCCTGTACTACCCGAGGATCATCGGGGGCGGGACGGGAACCGGAGAGTTCGACGTGAAGGCGTCTGGGTTGTGGAAAGCGCCCCGATATACCGGGTGGATCAAGATGGCGGGAGGCGGTTTCCGTCTGCTCGACCATCCGGAGCCCTTTCAGGGAATTGCGGGGCAGGTGACCTTCGAAGACCAAAAGATTCACCTCCCGGCCCTTGAGGGGCGCTGGGCCGGGGGAAAGGTCAACGTCTCGGGGATCGCATCGCGAGGGCAGGGGAAGGGGTGGCGGTGGGCCTTCGATCTCCTTCTCGATGAGGCCAGGGGAGAGCGGGTATTTGTCCGAAGCGAGAAGGACAAGCGGAGCGTCACCGGGGAGACCAGCCTTTGGGGAACCGTGACGGCCGGAGGGAGCCGCTGGGCAGAGCTCAAGCAGTCCCTGGGGGGGAAGCTCAAGCTGGCCTTGAAGGATGGGAAGATCCTGGGTTTCACCGTCGTGGCCAACATTTTGCGGATCCTCAATCTGACCCCGGACCCCGTGAAAGGGGTTCCCTACGATTCCCTCAGGGCGACCTTCGAGCTGAAGCAGGAGGTCTTGGAGACCCGGAATCTCACGTTCGTCTCGGACACGATCAAGATTGGCGGCGTCGGCACCATCGACCTGGGGCGCAAAGAAGTCGATATGCTCCTCGCGGTGCAGCCGCTGCGCACGGTGGATAGGGTGATCAATGCCCTGAAGCTGAGCAGGATCCCTGTCCTCGGCCGCCTCCTCTTCGGGAAGGAGCGGAGTGTGCTCGTGGTCGCCATCAAGGTCGAGGGGCCGCTGGATGAGCCCGAGGTCGCTCCCGTGCCCGAGGAGTCCCTCGGACGGGGGATGTTCGGCATCTTCCGTCGCCTGCTCGAACTGCCGACGGAGCTGGCTCCC
>JBOHQS010000018.1:0-15735 GCA_050732295.1 Methylomirabilales bacterium (SeqCode) | reverse complement strand
GGTCGCCATCAAGGTCGAGGGGCCGCTGGATGAGCCCGAGGTCGCTCCCGTGCCCGAGGAGTCCCTCGGACGGGGGATGTTCGGCATCTTCCGTCGCCTGCTCGAACTGCCGACGGAGCTGGCTCCCGACCGCAAGTCCAACGCTTCGAAGTGACTCGGTCGCCGAGATTGACCCGCCCGGGGTTTTTCTGGTAAAAAGGGGGCCGGTACCATCGGCGGCCTCGAGTGTTCCTGCCTTCGTTCCTCCCAGTGTCTCGTCGCCTTGCCCTCGGCGACCGAGGCGCGTGCTCCTCTCATATCAGGTTCCGGGAGTTCGTTGCGCTGGGGGCGAGACACTCTCTAGCCGGGGGAGAGATGGACGAGGCGCTGAAGCCCATGGACCTCGAAGGGGTCAAGACCACTCCGCTCGGATCGCGGCCGAGCAATGTCGCCATGGCGGCCCTGGCGCGAGTCTGGAAAAAGGGAGGGGCCGCCCGGAGCGTCGGTAGGCCGGTCATTCTGAGGATGGGTGCCCACGTCATCGAGTGGGGACTGTCGCCGGTCGTGATCGCGGGATGGGAAAATTCAGGGAGCGGCGAGTGACCGAGGACGAAATGCCGACAGGGTATGCGGGAAAACTCAAGGCGCTCGAGGAGCTCGTGCCCATCGTGCGCGACCTCCGGCGGCAGGGGAAGCGGGTGGTCTTCACCAACGGGTGCTTTGACCTGCTGCACCACGGTCACGTCCGGTACCTGGATCAGGCCAAGGGCTTGGGGGATGTGCTCGTCGTCGCCATCAATAGTGACGCCTCGGTCCGCGCGCTGAAAGGGCCGGATCGACCCGTGATGTCTCACGCGGAGCGATCCGAGGTGATCGCCGCCCTGGCCGCGGTCGATTATGTTCTCATCTTTGAAGAGCTCGACCCGGAGAAGCTGATTCGGGCGCTCGAGCCGGACCTCCTGGTGAAGGGGGGGGATTGGCCGGTGGATCAGGTGGTCGGCCGACAGATCGTCGAAGGTCGGGGGGGGCGAGTCTGCACCCTCCCCTATGTGGAGGGGGCGTCGAGCAGCCAGCTCCTCCGCCGCATCCGGGAAGGCAAGGGATGATCACCGGACGACTTGCTGATGTCCAAGTACCCGGGCTTCAGGAGGGGCTGCCGGATCTGGCAGGAGACGGCGGCGCGCTGAGCCTGTGCGGCCTGTGGGGGGGTGCCCGCACGCTGGTGGTGGCGGAGGTGGCCCGGGCACTGAGGCGTCCACTCGTGGTGGTGACGACGACGCTCAGGGAGGCCGAGGAGCTCACGGCGGATCTTCGCTTCTTCCTCGATCGAGACCGCGTGCACCTCTTTCCGGAGCCCGAGGTCCCCCCATTTCAACCGGTCTCGCCCCCCCTCGAGGTCCGCGCAGAACGGATGCAGCGTCTCCGCGAACTGCGGGACGAGACGCTGAAGGCGCTCGTCCTACCCCTCCACGCCCTCTTTCGTCGCCTCCTTCCCCCCGAGGCGCTCGATGGAGCCACTCTGCACCTCTATCCCCACCGGATCGTCCCTCCCGAGCAGGTCGTCGAGGTGCTCGAGATCGGCGGGTATCGGTCGGTCCCCCAGGTTGAGCAGGCGGGAGAGTACAGTCGCCGGGGAGGGATCCTGGATATCGGCCTTTCCCATCTCTCGCATCCGGTCCGCATTGAGTTCTTTGGGGACGAGATCGAGTCGATCCGGGCCTTTGATGTCGGGACGCAACGCTCGCTGTCGGACCCCCGACGGCCTGACGCGGTGACCGTCCTTCCTCTTTCGGAAATTCTCTTGAGCCAGGAGGCTCGAGAGCTTGCCCGGGAGCGGACGATGGAGAAGGACACTCCGCTCCTGCGGGAGGCGGTCGAGGGGGGGAGGCTCGGGCCGGGGCTCGAGCGGTATCTCCCCTTCTTCTATCGACGACCGGTGCCTCTGTGGGAGTATTTTGCCCCCGGGGCGATTCTCGTCTGGGACGATCCGGATCAGCTCACGGCTGCGGGTGGGATGATGGACAGGTTGCTCACAGAGGAGCACGCGCGACATCAGTCGGAAGGACTTCCGTCGCTCACGGCGACCCACCTGCAGTGGACCGAGATTCACGCGGCGCTAGGGTCCCGGCCCCGGATCAATCTGCATCCGTTTGGACCGGCCCCGGGGCACGAGGGCGCGCCGCTCGTCTTTGAGACCGCGCAGATCCCGTCCTACCAGGGCCGGTTCGACCCCCTGGTGCGCGATCTCGGCCTCTGGCGTCGGGAGGGACGCGCTATCACCCTCGTGGCCAAGGGACGGGCCCAGGCCGAGCGACTCTCAGAGGTCCTCCGCCAGCACGACCTCGGGGCGAGCCTCAGCGAGGGGCCGCCCGTCGCCGGACGGATCCAGATCCGGGAAGGTGGACTCAGCGCCGGCTTTCACTTTGCGCCGCTCAGACAGACGTATCTCACGGAGGCCGAGATCTTTGGCCCGCGCCGGGCGGTTGCGGTCCGCCGGACGAAGATCCGCGAGGGCAGACCCTTCGCGGGATTCGAGGATGTGAAGCCAGGTGAGGTGGTGGTGCACGTGGATCACGGCCTTGGCCGGTTTCACGGCCTGCGGCGGCTGACCACGGGCGAGGTGGAGGGAGATTACCTTCTCCTGGAATATGCGGGTGGCGATAAGCTGTACGTGCCGATGGACAAGCTGCACCTCGTTCAGCGCTATGCCGGTGCCGACGGCGCCGCAGGCGGCCCCCCCCTCGATCGTTTGGGGTCGACGGCGTGGGCCCGGGCGAAGGAACGGGTGCGGGCCTCCATTCGCGAGATGGCGGGGGAGCTGCTCCGGCTCTACGCCGCCCGGCAGGTGGCCGCAGGTCATGCCTTTGCTCCCGATACCCCCTGGCAGCGGGAGTTCGAAGCGGCCTTTCCCTTCGACGAGACACCGGATCAAGTCACGGCTATCCAGGCCGTCAAGGCCGACATGGAGCGGCCGCAGCCCATGGACCGCCTCATCTGCGGCGATGTCGGCTACGGAAAGACCGAGGTGGCCATGCGGGCCGCGTTCAAGGCGGTGATGGACGGCACGCAGGTCGCCGTCCTTGTTCCCACGACCCTGTTAGCGCTGCAGCACTTCCAGTCGTTCTCGGATCGCTTTGCTCCCTTTCCGATCGTGGTGGAGATGTTCTCCCGGTTCCGCACCCGGGGGGAACAGCAGAAGGTCCTGCGCGGGCTGCGGGATGGGACCGTCGATGTGGTCATCGGCACCCACCGGCTCTTGCAGACGGACGTCCGGTTCCGCGACCTGGGGCTCCTCGTCGTGGACGAAGAGCAGCGCTTTGGGGTGGGCGCCAAGGAGCGGCTGAAACAGTTCCGCACCGAGGTCGATGCACTCACCCTCACCGCCACCCCGATTCCCCGGACCCTCCACATGTCAATGCTGGGGGTCCGGGATATCTCTACCATCGAGACCCCGCCCGAGGACCGGCTGAGCATTCGCACCACCGTCACCCGCTTCGACGCCGAGGTGATCCGGCGGGCCGTCGAGGAAGAGATCGGCCGAGGGGGCCAGGTCTTCTTCGTCCACAACCGGGTGGAGAGCATCCATGCGGTGGCGCGATTCCTGAAGCGCCTCCTCCCCCACGTGAAGATCGCCGTGGCCCATGGCCAGATGACCGAGGAGGCCCTGGAGCGGGTCATGTGCGACTTTTACGCCAGGCGGTACCAGCTCCTCTGCTCAACGGCCATCATCGAGTCGGGCCTCGACATCCCGACGGCCAATACCATCATTATCAATCGGGCGGATCGCTTTGGTCTGGCCCAGCTCTATCAACTCCGGGGCCGGGTCGGTCGGGACCGGTTCCGCGCGCATGCTTACCTCCTCGTCCCGCGAGAGGAGGCCCTGAATGAGAGTGCCCGGAAGCGGCTGCAGGTCATCGCCGAGCTGACGGAACTCGGATCCGGCTTCAAGATTGCCGCGAGGGACCTGGAGATCCGGGGGGCCGGCAATCTCCTCGGGCCCGAGCAGCACGGGCACATCAACGCGGTGGGGTTTGACCTGTACTGTCAGCTGATCCAGGAGACGGTCCGGGAACTCAAAGGGGCGGAGCAGGAAGCAGTGGTGGATCCGGTCCTGCGGCTCCCCATCGCGGCATCCATTCCCGAAACGTACGTGTCGGATGCCACGGTCCGGCTGTCCCTGTACCGGCGCCTCTCGGTCGTCACCTCCTCTGCCGAGCGCGAGGAGTTCGCGGGGGAACTCCAGGACCGGTTTGGCCCGCTGCCTCCACCGGTGGAGCATCTGTTGGCTGTCGTCAGGCTGAAAGCGGCGGCCCGGTCCCTCCGCGTCAGGGAGATCGACGCCCGTCGCGAGGTTGTGCGGATCGCCTTCGGTGGAGCACCCCCCGTCCCCCCAGAGCGGGTCGTCGTCCTGCTCCGGGCGATGGGGGGCGCGCTCCGGTATGTGCCGGAGGATACCTTGGAGCTTTCGTGTGAGGGGGCGCCGGCGCTCGAGCGTCTTGCCAGGCTCCAGGCACTGATGGACCAGATGCGGGACCCATGCGGACGGACTGCGGGAGGGTCGTGATGTGCCGATACCGAACGATACTACTCCCTGCGCTCCTCCTCGGGGGACAGGCGGCGGCGGGGCAGGCGGTCCTCGTCGATAAGGTGGTGGCCGTGGTGAACGACGAGGTGATTACCCTGAGCGAGATCCAGAAGGAGGGGAAGCCCCTCATTCAACGGATCCGCGAGGAGCTGGGCGAGGACACCCTCGCGCGCCGGATGCAGATTACCCAGCGGCAGATCCTCGATGCCCTGATCCTTCGCCGGTTGCAGCTCCAGGAGGCGAAGAAGGAAAAAGTCGTCGTGGAGCAGTCCGAGGTGACGGCGACCATAGAACAGATCAAGAAGGAGCATGGGCTTACCACCGATGCCCAGTTCAGCGAGGCCCTCGCGCGGGAGAATCTCACCCTGGACGAGTTCAGGAGCAGGGTGTGGGAACAGCTCACGGTGGATCGCCTGATCACCCGGAAGGTGCGCACCAGCATTGTCGTGTCCGACGAGGAGGTAGCACGGTATTCCCAGACGCGGCCCGGTGAGTCTCAGCAGCCGCCGTCCGTGCGGATCCGGCATATCTTCATCGGGGTCCCCGGGGAACCCTCCTCCGAGGACGTGGCGCGCGCCCGGACCCGGGCCGCGGAGGCGTCGGAACGGCTCAGGGGTGGGGGCGACTTTGGGAGAGTCGCCGCGGAGTATTCCGACGGCGCGGCGGCCCTGCAAGGTGGTGACGTGGGGGTCATCCGACAAGGAGACATGGATCCCGCCCTAGAGACGGTTGCCTTTTCGCTCAAGCCAGGGAGCATCAGCGACATTATCCAGACCGCGGGTGGCTTCCATATCATCAAGGTCGAAGAGCGGATGGCCGGCGATACCGCGACTGCCGAAGCCCGCGAGCAGATTCGCCAGCGCGTGTTCCTCGAGAAGTTCACGCAACGCGTGAATGCATATCTGGCTGAGCTCAAACAGAAAGCCTATATCCAGGTCCGCCTCGACCAATAACCCAGTTTCAAAGGGCTGAGGACTGAGGACTGAGGACTGAGTGATCGGAAGGGCGCATCTCCGGGTGTTGTCCGTCCCTCGTCACTCAGCACTCATCACTCGGAGCTGTACTAGCAGAGGGGAAGATCGGCAGTCGCAGTGAGGTCAAGCGGTGCCACCTCGCCTCGGCCAAGGCGGTAAGACCCGGCGGCGGCGATCATGGCGGCGTTGTCGGTGCAGAGCTCGGGCCGGGGCCAGTACACTTCCAGACCTTCGCTGTTTGCCCTCCTCGCCAGGTGTTGTCTGAGCGTTTGGTTACATGCCACCCCGCCGGTCAAGAGGATCCGGGATGCCCTGATGCGCTTCGCGGCCTTGATGGCGTTACGCGTGAGGACGTCCACGACCGCCTGCTGGAAGCTGGCCGCAATGTCCGCCACCAGCTGGGGGTTCAGGGGGGAGGAGGCGAGATAGTGAATCACCGCGGTCTTGAGGCCGCTGAAGCTGAAGTCTAACGATCCATGGCCGAGGATCGGCCGCGGAAGGGGAACCGCTCTGGGATCGCCGCGGAGCGCCGCCTGCTCGATGTGGGGGCCTCCGGGGTAGGGGAGACCGAGAATCCTCGCGACCTTGTCAAAGGCCTCTCCGGCCGCGTCATCTCGGGTACAGCCCAGCAGACGGTGGATCCCGGGGCTTTCCGCGTGGTAGAGGTGCGTGTGGCCCCCCGACGCCACCAGGGCCACGTAGGGGGGCTCGAGGTGCGGGTGGTCAAGGATACCAGCGTACAGATGCCCTTCAATGTGGTTGACCGCCACCAGAGGCTTTCCGAGGCTGTAGGCCAACCCCTTGGCCGCGGAGACCCCCACGAGGAGAGAACCAACGAGGCCGGGGCCGACCGTGACGGCGAGCCCGGTGAGATCACCGAACTCTATGCCAGCCTCGTGAACCGCCAGTCGGATGACCGGGCCGATCGTCTCCAGATGGCGGCGGGAGGCCAACTCTGGCACGACCCCGCCGTAGGGGGCATGCACCTTGACCTGGGATGCCACGATGCTGGAACGAATCTTGTGCCCGCCTTCCAGCACCGCCGCCGCGGTTTCATCACACGAAGTCTCGATGCCGAGAACCAGCTCAGGCATGTTCCGAAAGCTGTCAGCGGTCAGCAGTCCGCAGTCAGCACAGTCCGAGAAAAGCTGACAGCTGCTGTTGGCTTCTCGATCAGCCGGACGCCACCTTTCCTCCCGGGGTCCGTTCGTAAATCAGGATCGCCTTGAGGACCTCCACGGCGCGGCCGAGTTGCGGGTCGTTCTTAGGGTCGGGGGCGCTCCGGCCGAGCGGCCGGGACGGATCCCCCTCCTGTTCGCCGATGGTCTCCTGCCGCCGGTCCTTTGTCGGGCCCTGGTTCTTGGTGGTCGTCGGTGGTTTGGGAGGCTCGACGACGATGTCCGGTGTGAGGCCGGCGCCGTCGATGGCGCGCTTATTGGGGGTGAAGTATTTGGCGGTGGTGAGCCTGAGCCCGGAGCCATCGTTCAGCGGAATCACGGTCTGCACCGTCCCCTTGCCAAAGGTCTGGGTCCCCACCACGACCGCCCGCTGGTGGTCCTGGAGTGCTCCCGCGACGATCTCGGAGGCACTGGCGGAGCCTTTGTTCACCAACACCACCATGGGGAAGTCCTGGGGATTGTCATGTTGGTCCACAAAGCTGAGATTCTGACTCTTCGGCCGCCCCTCCGTATAGACGATGAGCTTCCCCTTCTCCAGGAAGAGATCCGCGATCTGAACCGCCTGCGTCAGGAGCCCTCCGGGGTTGTTCCGCAGATCGAGGACAAGGCCGCGCATCCCCTTCTCCCTGAGGGCCTTGAGCTCCTCCTGCAGATCCCGGCTGGTCCGTTCCTGGAAGGAGATCAGTCGGACGTACCCGATCCCATCCCCGAGGTCCGACGTGCGCACGCTGTGCACTTCGATGATGTCGCGGGTGACGGTAACGTCAAAGGGGTCCTGGCCCTCGCGGAGAATCGTGATGGTCACCGGGGTTCCCTTGAGTCCCCGGAGCTTGCGCACCGCATCGACGAGCGTCATGTCCTTGGTTGGGGCGCCGTCGATGCGGATGATGCGATCACCGGCGACGATCCCGGCCCGGTCCGCCGGGGTCCCCTCGATGGGGGCGACCACGGTGAGATACCGCTCCCGGACCGTAATCTCAATCCCGAGCCCGCCGAAGCTCCCCTGGGTCTCGATCTGCATCTCCTTGTACAGCTCGGGCGGCATAAAAGAGCTGTGGGGGTCTAACCCCTCCAGCATGCCCCGAATCGCCCCGAAGATCAGCTCCCTGGAGTCGGTCGATTCGACGTAGTTATGCCGCACCAGCGTGAGGACCTCGGAGAAGACCTTGAGTGTGTCGTAGGCGTCATCCGTCGCCACGACCCGGTGGTGAACACCGCTGGTCACGATCACCACCGTCAATAATGCTATGACCAGCACAACCCTGATCCGCCCTGTCAACTTCCCGGAGACCATTGTTGGGACCTCCTCTGCCCGCGCGTCGCTCTGTACCTGGGATGAGCCCTCGGAGAGACAAAGGAGAGTATACCACAGGAGTATGGCCGCTCAGGGGAAAATTTCAGGGGCGGGGGGAGAGCCAGGCGAGGGGGTCCTGCGGCTCGCCCCGGTAGCGGACCTCAAAATAGAGCTGGGAACCCTCCAGGGAGCCGGTCTCTCCAACCCGTCCGATCAGCTGGCCAACCCGCACCGCATCCCCCACCTGAACCAGCAGGTCCGAGGCGTGGGCATAGAGGGAGTAGAATTCCTCGCCGTGATCTACGATGATCAGCTTGCCGTAGCCGCGGAACCAGTCGGCATAGAGGACGGTGCCGTCATGAACCGCCTGGATCTGCTGGCCCAGGGGGGCACGAATGCCGACCCCCTTGTTAAAGGTCGCCGTGTTGAACTTGGGGTTCTGGTTCCGGCCAAAGCGGGAGGCCACGTCTCCGGTGGTGGGCCAGGGGAGCTTGCCCTTGACGGCGGCGAAGGCGCCACTCGGCAGAGAGGGTGACGGCTTCGGGGCCGCCTTCGCCCGCTTGCTCAGCTGGTTGATCAGTTCCTGCAGGCGGGTCGAAACGGTCTCGAGCTCCCGGACGGAGGTGAGGTGGCCCTCCTTCTCCTCCCGGAGTCGAGCCAGCAGGATCCGCTGCCGCCACTTCTCATCGGCGATCGCGGCCTCGGTCGCCCGGATGCGGTTCCGACTCCTTTCCAGGGCAGCCTTGCGGGACTCGAGGGTCGTCTGCTTCTTGCCGAGGTCCGTGACCGTCACGGCGTAGCGGTCGCTCAGGGTCCGATCCTGGGCCGTGATGATCGTGAGATACTTCATCCGGCGCACCATGTCGGTGACGCTCTCGGCAGAGAAGAGGAGGCGGAAGACACCGTACTGCCCCTGCTTGTACAAGGCCCGCAGCCGGCCGGCCCACCGCTCCGTAATCTCGTCCAGCTGGCGTTCGGTGCGCGTGGTCTCTTGCCTGAGCTCGCGCAGCCCCCGCTCCTCGGCCCGCAGGTTCGTTTCCAGCGTGGTCAGCTCCTGCGTCTTCTTGTCCAGTTGCTCTTGGATTCTTTTCAGGGTGGCCTCGACGGCCGCCTCCTTGGCGGCGGTCTCATGAGCCTTCTTCCGTTCCTCCGCGATCTCCTTCTTCAGCCTCTCCAGGCGCTGTTTCTTCTCGCGTAACGTTCCTGGCTCATCGGCCTGGAGGCCCCCGGTGAGGAGCAGGATCGCGAGCGCGATCGGCACGGCCACGCGGCTGTGTCTCATCTCCCCCTTCTTACGCCCTGAGAAATCGCCGAACCGCCACGAGACTCCCCACGGCCCCCAGGAGTGCCCCGACGCCGACTATGCCCATCCGGTACTCGACATCGAGGAACCGGCCCAGTTCTGCTCCCGAGAAGATGAGCGGGGCCGACGCCCCGAGTTGCCACAAGGTGGCCCTGAACAAGACGTAGAGCATTCCCAAGGCGAGCGCGGCCCCCAGCCCGCCTTGGAGTGTCCCATCGAGGATGAGGGGGATCTGGATGTAGCTCCGACTCGCCCCGACCAGGCGCATGATCTCGATCTCTTGCGCCCGCGCATAGACGGCCAACCGGATGGTGTTAGCCACGATAAAGAGCGAAGCGATGCCCAACACGGCACCGATCACGATCCCGAGGATCTTCATCACCTGGACAAGGCTGATCAGGCGATCCACCCACTCCTGACCGTACAGGACGTCTTCGACGCCTTCCATCCGCCTGAGCGAGACGGCGAGTTGGCCCAAGGCGGTGGCCGTCTGGTACTGTTTCTGAATCCGGAGCTGAAAAGAGGCCGGCAGCGGATTGGTCTTCAGCCCCTCCAGCAGGCTCTCCTGGCCCCGGATCTGTCTGCGAAAGTCGGCCAGGGCCTCCTCCCGGGAGACGTACGTCACCTCCCGGACCGCTAGCTCGCCCTCGAGGCGCTTTCGGAGGAGCGTCACCTGTTCGGGGGTGATCGCGTCGGTGAGAAAGAGAATGACCTGGAAGTCCTCCGCCCACTGCGCCACCACGGTACCCAAGTTCAGGGTGAGCAGGAGGAAGGTTCCGGTCACCAGGAAGGCCACGGTGATGGCCCCGATGGAGGCGACCACGCCCCAGCCCCCCCGCCGGAAGTTCAGGAGGGTCTCATCCAGGAGATGCCGCAACCGCTCCCAGAACATCGGTCAGTGAGTCTCCTCCATC
Organism: Methylomirabilales bacterium (SeqCode); assembly: GCA_050732295.1. Taxonomy (GTDB): domain Bacteria; phylum Methylomirabilota; class Methylomirabilia; order Methylomirabilales; family CSP1-5; genus CSP1-5. Next base: position 5,508 of record JBOHQS010000018.1, on the reverse strand, counting down.
AAGCGGCCCTGCTTGAGGATGAGGGCACGCTGGCCCATCTCGGAGACGAGCCTGCGGTTGTGGGTCGCCACCACGACCGTGGTCCCTCGGATGTTCACCTCGACCAAGAGGCGCATGACGTCCAGGGCCAGGTCCGGGTCGAGGTTGCCGGTCGGCTCGTCCGCCAGCAGGATGGCGGGGTCGCTCATCAGGGCCCTCGCGATGGCGACCCGCTGTTGTTCCCCACCTGAGAGCTTGTAGGGGATCTCGTCGGCCTTCTGCAGGAGGCCAACCTCTTTCAACAGGCGGCCGATCTTGCGCCGGCTGACGGCCTCGGGGACGCCCAACACCCGGGCGACGAGGTGAAGATTGTCGTACACGGTCCGGTCCATGAGGAGTTTAAAATCCTGGAAGATGACGCCGATGCTGCGGCGGAGCGCGGGCAGCTTGCTCTCCCGGAGCCGGACGACATTGCGGCCGTTGACGAGGATCTGGCCCGAGGTGGGCAGCTCATCCCGGAAGATGAGGCGGAGCAGGGTGGTTTTTCCGGCGCCGCTCGGGCCGGAGAGAAAGACGAACTCCCCCCGCTGGATGTGGAGCGTGATGTCCGAGACGGCCACGACCTCCTTGGGGTAGATCTTGGAGACATGGAACATCTGAATCATCGCGTCTCCCCGATGCGCCCGCGCGGCGTCTTCGCCTGAGGCTAACGTGTTCGCCGTCAATTTGCAACCCGAATCTGGCCGGGCACCCCGTGCAAGATGATCGTCGCACGCCGACTGCGGGCGACTCTCCGGGTTGACGTCATTGACAAGACTTGTTCGCTTCTCTAGCATGGGCAAGTCACGCATCGATGGGAAGAGGCCTGACCATGGCGAACGCCCCCAAATCGCCGGTGCCGCGCGGCCGCCGGATCCCCCTCTCGCAATTCTGGCTCGATTGGCGGATCAGTTTCTTTCTGATTGGGGTCTGTGTGCTCGTCCTTGGGGTCGCGCTCGTGGCCCTCACGGTTAGGCCGAAGGTCGTCCCATCGGTGGCGGGGTCCTCCCCCGCGATCCACGGCGAGCGGGCCCAGTTTTATGAGGGGCTCGGCAGAATCGAGGACGCAATTCGCGAATACGAGGCCGCGATCCGGCAGAGCCCGACAGACCCTGCGCTCTACCGGGCGCTCGCCCTCCTTTTCGACAGGGAGGGCAGGTTCGCCGATGCGATCGTCGCGTACGAACGGTTCCTTCAGCTCGAGCCAGCGGCGCCAGAGGCGTCGGCCATCCGGAGGCGGATCGCAGAGCTTCGACAACGGCGCTGACTCGATTCGCTTTTCTGGTTCTCGGGCCCGATCCCATCTGAACATCTTGACCTGTTTTGTGGAGCACAGGAGGCGACCTCATGCCACAGCGTTTGGACCGCAGGACCTTCCTGTCCATCGTGGGGTTTGGAAGCCTTTCCGTCCTCCTCGCCCGGTCTCGTGCACCCGGAGGGGAAAAACCGCCGGTCCCTGGGGCGCTGCTCATCGCCAAGATCAGGACCCCGCCGTTCAGGGACTCGGTCGTGCTCCTGTTCGACCACGGGCAGCAGGGGTCCGCGGGCCTGATTGTCAACAAGCCGGACCATCAGAGTCTGGGCCGCCTCATGGCCCAGATGAATCTCTCCTTCCGCGACCGCGACACGTTCGAGCGGTACGCCGAGTCCGAGGTGCTGTACGGGGGCCCCGTCGGCCGGGACAGCGAAATCTCCTTTCTCCACACCCCCCCGGGGAGATGGACTCCCTCCTGGAGCCTGGGCAAGGTGGGCGTGACCCGGACCCCTGAGCTGCTCCGCGACCTCGCGGCCGGGACGGCACGGCTCGAGCAGGTGGTGGCGTGTCTCGGAGTCTCGGGGTGGGCGCCCGGCCAGCTCCAGGGAGAGATCGCCGGCGGGTACTGGCAGGTGCTCTACGCCGAGCCCGAGACCCTGCCCGGGTTACTGTTCGACACGCCACCGTGCGACCGCTTTGACAAGGCGCGCACGCTGCCCGAAGGCCGGCCGGTCAGCATTCCCCGGCACGCCATCTAGCATCCTCCGTCACCACCCCATCGAACCAGCCCGAACGAAACTGCTCGAGCCCCACCCCTCCGTCCGTGGATGTCCAACCGCCAGGGGTTCACCCAATCTTTGGGACAGCGTCGGCACGAAGATACCGCATCTCGTGGAGCGCTGACCTGTCGGGTGATCTCCGGTAGAGGGTTGGCGATGGCCACTCTATTGAAGGCGGTGCCGCGATTCGAGGGATCCCGCAGCTGGCAGCAAATTTGCATGAGGCGATAGACTGCCGCTCGCAGATCGTGGTCGCACGCCTTCTGAGCAGTAACCCTGGACGGCCGAGGGAACAGCACGCTGAGAGCTAACCAGAAAACGCGTGGAGGGGAATGATGAGCAACGAGCCTCAAAGGCGCCGGGTTGCCCGCTTTCGCATTCGTGGCATCTCAGGGGCTATCACGACCCCCCAGGAGGCGGAGGTGCTCGATCTCAGCGTGACAGGAGCCCTTGTCGAGCACCAGGGCATGCTCCGGGTTGATGCCATCTGCTTCCTTGATCTGCCCACCTCCGCCGCGGAGCCCATGACCATCCGGTGTCGCGTGATCCACAGCCGGGTCAGTCGACGCGAACCGGAAGGGGCTCTGTACTATCAGACCGGGGTGGAATTTCTCGATCTCACCCCGGCAGCGGAGCAAGCTCTGGGGGCGCTGATTCGCTCCTATGGGGCTCCCGGGGGCGGAGAGTGGGAAGGCGCCTGACAGTCAGCCAGCCACCTCCCCGGAAGGATCACCGGATCTCTTCAGGCTCGCTCGCGGGTGGTTCCGTTCGCTTTATCACCTCACGCCAGGCGTCGTGGGTCCGCTGCAATGACGACTCTCTCGCGTAGTACCTCCAGATCTCATCCTTTTCCTGAAGGCCCAGATGAAGGAACTCCATCCCGGCGTTCCCTGAGGTTGCCCACTTCACTTTGCCGAGGGTCTGGACGGGACGGTGGCTGAGGGGGAGGTGGAAGCGGAGGAGCACGTCGGCCCCGACGGGGGGAATGGGCCCCTGCGTCGTGAGCAGCGTTCCGTGAGTCCCGATGTTCGTGATCCGCCCCTGCTGGGTGCGGGCACCCCTGACCTCGTACTCCACCGCCAGGTCGCAGGCAGCACGCGGTGAGCGACGCTTATCGGTTCGCTCAGTCATGGCGGACTCCTCGGCGGCGGTCATACGCGCGCTCGTACTCGGCGATCAGCCCGGCATCCGCAAAGCTGAAGTAGCGATTGTCCCCGATGATAACATGGTCCAGGACCTTGACCCGCATGATCTTTCCGGCGAAGACCAGCTCTTCGGTGATCGCCTTGTCGGTGGCACTCGGTTTGGGATTGCCCGACGGGTGGTTGTGGGCAACGATGAGGGCCGCGGCATGGTGGCGATTGGCCATCTGCATGATCTCGCGAGGATAGACCGGACTTTCCGTGAGCGAGCCCTCACTCGCCGTGCGAACGTCGACGATCTCGTTCTGGCCGTTGAGGAGCAGGACCCGAAAGACCTCCCTCTTGAGATCTCGCATCTCTGGCAAGAGAAAGGCATGGACATCCTTTGAGGACTCCACCTTTCCCTTGATCTGCTTGGCCTCGCTGAGGGAGCGGCGGCCGAGTTCGAGGGCCGCCTGCAGCTCTGCGATCTTGGCACTCCCCAACCCCTTGATGGCGCGCAGGTCGTGTGCATCGGCGACGGAGAGGCCCCGCAAGCCCCCAAAGGTTTGCAAGAGCTCCCGTCCGAGATCGACGGCGCTTTGCCCTCTGACGCCGGTGCGACACAGGATGCCGAGGAGTTCGGCCGTCGTCAGCTGCTGCGCGCCATGCTTCAAAAGGCGTTCACGCGGGCGCTCCCCTTCCGGCCACTCCTTGATCGCCCGCGGATACCGCTTGCCTCCCATTGGATTCTCCGGTCGATGTCGTCGTCGTTCAGAGCGGATCATAAGGGGAATACTATACCATTGTCACGCGGAAAGGCCACAGGACAAGGACGGAAGCGGGCTATGGCTGATCGGCCCGCCGCTGCGTCGTTCGAGACGGCGCCGCTTTTCCTTCAACGGCCCGAAGGAGCTCCTCGGCACAATAGATGCGGTTTCGCTGTCGCCCCGTAATCTCCCGCAACACGCCGGCCTTGACCAACCAGTCAATAGTTGACTGGACTGCAGAGAACGAGACTTTCAAACGCTTCGAGAGACGCGTCGCGGTGACATACGGGTTGAGAAACAGCTCTTCCATAATGGCGATAGCCGAGGGGCTTGCCTTGCGCTGCTGGAGGAGTTCCCGATAGCGCCCTTGCAAGGCGATGATGCGCCTCGAATCGTCTGCCGCGGCGGAGGCCTGTGTTGCAATTCCTTAGCTTCCGGCCAAAGGACATCGGGGCCCAGGTGCGGCCTGTCAGAAGATCGAGGTGATGAGGAGCAAGATTGTGAGGGCCGACATCAGGAAGGCCGTGCCCCAGCCGATCAGGTTCACCAGGGGGGAGTTCACCGCCTGCCCCATGACCTCGCGGTCGTTGGTGAGCTGGAGCACGATGACCAGGATGAACGGGAGGAGGACGCCGTTCAGGGTCTGCGAGAAAAACATGATGGGGATGAGCGGGACATCGGGCCACAGGATGATGGCGGCCCCGATCCCGATCATGATCAAATAGATGGCGAAAAATCCTGGTGCCTCAGCGGGCCGCCGATCGACGCCGGTGCTCCAGCCTAACGCCTCGCACGCGGCATAGGCGGTGCTCAGGGGGACGACGGCCGCCGAGAAGATCGAGGCGTTCAGGAGCCCCAGGGCGAAGAAGAGACTCGCGTATCGTCCCGCGAAGGGCTCCAGGGCCCGGGCCGCATCCGCGGCGGTTTCGATTCGGACGCCGTGCGCGTGAAGCGTGGCCGCACACGCCACGATGATGAAGTAGGCCACACCCGTGGCCACGAAGGCCCCCAGAATCACATCGAGGCGGGCGTACTTGTACTCTTTCCATCGGAGTCCTTTGTCCACGGTAGAGGACTGCACGTAAAATTGCATCCAGGGTGTGATGGTGGTTCCGACCAGGGTGATCACCATGAGGAGATAGTCCTGGTCCATGTGGAAGGAGGGGCGGATCGTCTGCCGCAACACCTCGCCCCAGGGAGGCGTAGCGAGGAAGGCAGAGATGACATAGAGCAGGTACAGCGCGCTCGCGATCAGGAACACGCGCTCGACTCTAGCGTAGGTGCCTTGGATCACGAGCCAGGCGACGAAGCCGGCGGTCAGGGGAACGGAGAGAAAACGGGGGATGCCGAAGATCTCAAAGGCCGCGGCCGCGCCCGCGAACTCGGCCATGGTGTTGGCCAGGTTGGCGAGGATGAGAATCGCGAGAATCAAAACGGTTGCCCGGACACCGTAGCGCTCCCGAATCAGCTCCCCCAATCCCTTGCCGGTCACCACGCCCATCCGACTCCCCATCTCCTGCACGACGGCGAGACTGATCGTGGTGAAGAAGAGGGCCCAGAGCAGG
>JBOHQS010000017.1:0-25043 GCA_050732295.1 Methylomirabilales bacterium (SeqCode) | reverse complement strand
GGGAGGTAGCGGAGGAAACCGGAGAGGGCATAGAGGAAGAAAAGGCCGAAGAGGAGGAGGCTCGGCTCCGCGGCGATGATCAACATGGCCAGGAGCAGGCTGACGAGAATCGTGAAGGGACGCCGTCGGGCAATGTCAATCTCTTTCAGGGAGCGGTACCGGACCTTGCTCACCATGAGAAAGGCGGTGGCCGCGACCAAAACCACGATGAGGGCCGAGGTGACCTCCGCCGAAAGGACCTGCACCTCGAGGATCTTGAGCGAGGGCTCATCGCCGAGAAAGAGGACGGCCGAGGCGATGATCCCTGCCGCTGCCGGGATCGGGAGCCCCACGAAGTGGCGTTTGTCGAGCTTCCTGGTCTGCACGTTAAACCGGGCCAGGCGGAGCGCCCCGCACGCCGCGAAGAGGAAGGCCGCCAGCCATCCGATGCGCCCGAAGGGCCGCATGGCGAACACGTAGGCCAGCATCCCGGGGGCGACCCCAAAGGAGACCAGGTCGGCCAACGAGTCCAGCTCCACCCCGAAATCGCTGGTGGCCTTTGCGATCCGTGCAACCGCCCCATCCAGGAAATCGACCACGAGCGCGATCATGATGGCTAACGCCGCCTTGGAGTAGTCGTGCTTCGAGACGGCGATAATGGCGTAGAATCCGCAGAAGAGATTCCCGATGGTCAGGATGCTTGGCAGGATGTAGACCCCGCGGCGCCGCCCTTCCCGCTTCATGCGACCACCCCGATGATACTTTCACCGCCTCGCACGTGCTCCCCGATCCGCACGCGCGGACCCACCCCCTCGGGTAGAAGCAGATCCACCCGGGAGCCGAAACGGATCATGCCGATCCGTTCTCCCGCCCGCACTTCTTGCCCGGGTCGAACCCACGTGACGATCTGCCGAGCCAAGATGCCAGCCACCTGTCGCACGAAAATGTCCCCGATATCTCCCCGGAGGTGAATCAGGGTCCGGGCGTTCACCTGCGAGGCCTCGGACTTCCACGCCACCTTGAAGCTCCCCCGGCTGGCGACCACCTCCGCGATCCGGCCCGCGCACGGAGCGCGGTTGATGTGGACATCGAAGAGGGAGAGAAAAATGCTGATCTCGGTCCCCCGTCGTCCGTCCACGGGTGGTCCGATCCGAACGACCCGTCCATCAGCCGGGGCCAGAATCGCCCCGGTCTCGCCGGGGGGGCGCCGCTCTGGGTCCCGAAAGAAGAAGCCAACCGCTCCGGCGAGCAGCCCCAGGAAGAGGCCGGCCCATTGCAGACCGAACATCCAGAGGACCAGCGCCCCTCCCATGAGGGGGAGGATAAAGGGCCACCCCTCGGAGGCTATGGCGAACGTCCTTCCCTGTCCCCCAACACCCAAGCGAATGCACCCTCCGAGAGGCCCTGTATACCACGCCGTCGCCCGTATTTCAAGCGCCCCTAATGGCTCAACAGCCGCCGGATGAGACTCGGAACTTGAGCGAGGGCGTGGTCGAGTCTGGAGGGGTCCTTCCCTCCCGCCTCGGCGAGGTCGGCCCGGCCGCCCCCCTCCCCTCCGGTCATGCGCGCCAACTCTCGAACCAGCTGGCCGGCATGGACCCGCGGCACGATGTCACCCGTGACCCCGGCCACCCATCCAACCCGATTATCAATGGGGGTGCCCAGAACAACCACCCCCGTGCCAAGCTTGGCGCGGAGCCGGTCCACCAGGTCACGAAGCCCCTTCTGGTCGAAGTGCTCGACCCGTCCGGAGATGACGCGAAGTCCTTCAACCGTCTCGACCCGTTTCAGCAGCTCTTCGACGACCGTGCCTGCAAGACGGCTCCGCAGTCGCTGGATCTCCTGCTCCAGCTCCTCCCCACGCCGGTTCACCCGGTTTACCTTCTCCGGCAGGTCGAGCGGTCGGGTCTTGAGCGCCTCGGCCGATTCCTGAAGAGCAGCCTCCTCCTTCAGGAGGTAATCGTAGGCCCCGGGGCCGGTGTACGCCTCGATGCGGCGTATGCCGGCCGCCACACTGCCCTCACTGCCGATCTTGAAAATCCCGATCTCGCCGATGGCCTGGACATGGGTGCCTCCACACAGCTCGAGTCCAAAGCCGGGCACCGCGACAACCCGGACCCGATCCGCGTACTTGTCGGCGAAGAACGCCTTGGCACCCCGAGTGAGGGCCTCCTCGTAGAGAACCCCGTCCTCGATCATCACCGGGATGTTCCGCCAGAGCTCTTCGTTGACCATCCGTTCGAGGCGGGCGATCTCGGGGGCGGTGAGCGGCCCGAAGTGGCGAAAGTCGAATCGGAGGCGGTCGGGGGCGACGAGGGAACCTTCCTGCCGGACATGATCGCCGAGGACCCGGTGCAGGGCCTCATGAAGCAGGTGCGTAGCCGTGTGGTTCTTCACAATCAACCCCCGGCGCCCCTCATCGATAGCGGCCAGCACGCGCTCGCCTTTGCGAATCACCCCCCGGAGAACCCTGACCCGGTGGAGCGTGACGGTCGGCAGGGGCCGTTGGACGTCCACAATCTCCGCCACACCCTGCGTTCCCTCCACGATACCGAGATCGGCCACCTGTCCTCCCGCCTCGGCATAGAAGGGGGTGCGGTCCAGGATGATCTCCGCCTCCTCGCCTTGGGTGATGGCCTCGCCCGGCTGTCCCGCCTTCACGATGGCGACCACCTCGGCGTCGACTCTCGACTGGTCATACCCCACGAAGGAGGTCGGGGTGGACAGGGCCAGATCCTGCACGGTGGGGGCAATCTCGGCCCCTTTGAACCAGGCGGCCGCGTGGAGGCGCGCCCGGTCCCGCTGCTGCTCAAGCTCATTTTCGAAGTCCTCCCAGGCGCACCGGATCCCGTGTTCGCTGGCAATCTCATCGACGATGTCGCGGGGCAGACCGTAGGTATCGTAGAGCTTGAAAAGAATCTCGCCGCCCAGACGGTGTTCACCGCGAACCGCCTTCGCCTCTGCGATGGCCTCCTCAAGGCGCGGGATGGCCATCCGCAGGGTGTGGCCGAAGCGCTCTTCCTCCGCAAGCGTCTCGCGCGCCACCCGGTCGCGGCTCTGCTGAAGCTCCGGGTACTGTCCCTTCATGAGATCGACCACATGTCCCGTCATCCGCGCCAGAAAGGGCGCCTCAAGGCCCAGGAGTTTCCCGTGTCGCAGGGCCCGCCGGACGATGCGCCGGAGCACGTATCCTCGCCCTTCATTGCTGGGGTAGACGCCGTCGCCTTGCAAGAAGGTGGCCGCCCGGGCGTGATCGGCGATGACCCGCATGGAGATATCATCCCGTTCCTTCGCGCCGTAGGAGCGGCCGCTGAGCTCCTCCACACCGCTGATGAGGGGGCGCAGGAGATCCGTATCGAAGTTGCTGGAGACCCCCTGGACCACGGCCGTGATCCGCTCGAGGCCTGCCCCGGTGTCGATACTCGGCTTCGGCAGCGGGGTGAGCGTTCCGCTGGCGTCCCGGTTGAACTGCATGAAGACCAGGTTCCAGAGCTCCAGAAACCGGTCGCAGTCACACTCGACGCTGCAGCCGGGACGGCCGCACCCGACTGCGGACCCCTGATCGATCACGATCTCCGAGCACGGCCCGCAGGGGCCGGTATCGCCCATGGCCCAGAAGTTGTCCTTCTCCCCCAACCGGACGATGCGCTCGGGTGGAAGGCCGGCGATTTTCTGCCACAACTGGAACGCCTCGTCGTCATCGGTGTAGATGGTCGCCCACAGCCGCTCAGGCGGCAGACCGAGGTCGACCGTGAACCACTCCCAGGCGTAGGCGATGGCCTCCTCTTTGAAATAGTCGCCAAAGGAGAAATTGCCGAGCATCTCGAAGAAGGTGTGGTGCCTGGCCGTCTTCCCGACGTTCTCCAGATCGTTGTGCTTTCCGCCGGCCCGGACGCACTTCTGGCACGAGGTCGCCCGGTTGTAGTCGCGCCGCTCCCGTCCAAGGAAGCTATCCTTGAACTGGACCATTCCGGCGTTGGTGAACAGGAGGGTAGGGTCTGCCCTGGGAACCAGGGAGGAACTGGGAACAACGGTGTGTCCTCGTGAGGCGAAATAGGTGAGGAAGGCCTCCCGGACCTCCGCTCCACTCAGTTTCCGCATCCTCCGCCCCCTGATGGTTACAAGGATTACAGTATGTTATGGTAGGGCATGGAGACCGGGTTGTCAAGGAACGGGGACCGCGAAGGAGGGGAGGAAAGGGGGGCCCCAAGGCGGCTGGTGATCCGAGATCGACACGGGAAGGGGTGAGGGTTACCCGGCCAGGCGCTCCAGTCCGGTGACCTTGGCGCCCTCATCGTCAGAGGGGCGCGTGGCTCGCTCCGAACTCGCTTCGATCCCCCGAACCTTGAGGGCAAAGTCATCGGGGTTGGAGGCCCAAAGCAGGGCTTCCTCGTACGTGATGAGGCTCCGCTTGTAGAGGACCATGAGGGATTGATCAAAGGTCTGCATACCGTACTGGCTCTGGCCGGCGGCGATGAAGTCGGGGATCTTTCGGGTCTTGTCCGGATCGACGACGCATTCCCGGATGGTCTGCGTCACCACCATGATTTCGGCAGCCGGGACCCGTCCTCGCCCATCGGCCCGCGGGACCAGCCGCATGGAGATAATGCCTCTGAGCAGTGATGCAAGCTGGAGGCGGACCTGTCGCTGCTGATACGGCGGGTAGACCGAGATGATCCGGTTGATCGTTTCCGTGGCGTCGACCGTATGGAGGGTGCTCAGGACCAGATGCCCCGTCTCGGCCGCCAGGATGGCGGTGGAGATGGTTTCGTAGTCCCGCATCTCCCCCACCAGGATGATATCGGGATCCTGCCGCATGGCGCTCCGGAGCGCTTCGGCAAAGGAGTCGGTGTCGGTCCCCACCTCCCGTTGGTTGACCAGCGATTTCTTGTCCCGGATCAGGTATTCGATGGGGTCCTCGATGGTGATGATATGCGAGCTCCGGTGCGTGTTCATATGCTCGACCATGCTTGCCAGGGTGGTCGTCTTCCCGGTCCCGGTCGCCCCGGTAACCAGGATCAACCCCCGCGACTCCATGGCGAGCTTCTCCACGACGGGGGGGAGATTCAGCTCCTCGATGGTTTGAATCTTTATCGGGATGACGCGCATGACCATCCCGATGGTGGAGCGCTGCTGGAAGATGTTGACCCGGAAGCGGCCCAGGCCGGGGATGCTGTGCGCCATGTCGAGCTCGCGCTTCTGCTTGAACTGCTCCCGCTGGCTCTCGTTCATCACGGAGAAGATCATCCGGACCGCGTCCTCCTGGCTGATCCGGGGTTTCTCGCTCAGTGGGACCAAGCGGTTGTCGATCCGAATGACCGGCGGGCCTCCCACCTTGATGTGGAGGTCCGAGGCCTTCCGCTCAACAGCGATCTTCAGGAGTTCTCCAAGATCCATGGCGCCTCCGGTGTTCATGTTTTCGAGGCTCCTTCATGCATTTTCTGTGCCGGAGAGGCGCTGCGGAGGGACCCCCCCGACCCGGGGGGCGGGGCGGTGGGCGCAGGTGAGATCACCTTAATCTGTATCTGCGGTCTTCTGGGTGCCGTCTATCCCCAGAAGGGCTCGGAGCTTTTTCTCGATTTCATTGAGAATCGCCGGGTTTTCGTGCAAGAATCGCTTTGCATTTTCGCGCCCCTGCCCGATCCGGTCTCCCCCATAGGAGTACCAGGCACCGCTCTTTTCGATCACCTTGTGGGTCACCCCCAGATCGAGGAGGCTCGACGTGCGGGAGATACCCTCGCCGAAGATGATGTCGAATTCGGATTCGCGGAAGGGGGGCGCGAGCTTGTTTTTCACCACCTTCACGCGCACCCGGTTCCCAATCACCGTCTCTCCCTCTTTGATAGACGCAATCTTGCGGATATCGAGTCGGACGGAGGCGTAGAATTTGAGCGCCCGACCGCCCGTGGTCGTCTCCGGGTTGCCGAACATGACGCCGATCTTTTCTCGCATCTGATTGATAAAGACCACGCACGTTTTGGATTTTGAGATCGCCGCCGTCAACTTGCGGAGGGCCTGAGACATGAGACGGGCCTGCAGTCCCATGGTCGGTTCGCCCATCTCCCCCTCGATCTCGGCGCGCGGGACCAGGGCAGCCACCGAGTCGATGACCACGACATCCACCGCCCCGCTGCGCACCAGGATCTCGGTGATGTCCAGGGCCTGCTCGCCCGTGTCGGGTTGCGAGATGAGCAGATCGTCGATGCTGACCCCCAGCGCCTCTGCGTATCGGGGGTCCAGGGCGTGTTCCGCGTCGACGAAGGCGGACGCCCCGCCAAGCCGCTGTGCCTCGGCAATGATGTGGAGGGCCAGAGTGGTCTTCCCTGAGGACTCCGGGCCGAAGATCTCGATCACCCGTCCGCGAGGCACCCCGCCGATCCCGAGGGCGTGATCCAGTTCCAGCGCGCCCGTGGGGATCGCAGAGACCGGCTCCAGGACGCCTGCGCCCCCCAGGCGCATGATCGACCCCTTGCCGTAGAGCTTCTCGATCTGTGTGATAGCCAGATCCCGTGCCCGCTCCCGTTCCCGCTTCTCGTCCATCCGCCCCCTCCCCCTCAAGCCATCCGTACGACATCGTCATTCGCCACATCGTGGCTGGACACTACGCAATATGCACCCCCGTGTTTACAGCGTCGCTTCTCGCCTGCCGCGTCGAGGCGGGGTGGAGGCGGCAAATCGCAAGACACCCGTGCCGATGGAAAAACGCCGGGAATGAATGTCAGAAGAATGGGAGGGCGACGACTACAATCCCAGCTTCTTCTCCAACTCCGCGAGCTTCTCTTTCAGGGAGTCGAGTTCCGCTTTCACGTTCGCCGGGGTCTCGCGGATGGCGGGCTCGCGGCTGGGCGCCATCTCATTATCCAGGCCTCCCAACTTTGTCCACTGCTCCATCCCCTTTTTGGCTTCCCGCTGCACGGAGAACATCGTATCCATACTCGAGGAGAGGTACTGCCGGAAGACATCCTGGTACATCTCGCCGTACTTGATCAAGCGGTGGAGGAACGCAACCGGCAACAGGTTCCGCCGCTTCTCTTCCTCCAGGAGGATCTGGACCAAGGTGACGTTGGTCAGATCTTCCTGGCTGTCCGCATCCACGATCCTGACCTGGCGCCCCTGGCGGATCATTTCCGCGATCTCCTCCAGGGTGACATACCGACTCCGGTTGAGATCGTAGAGCTTGCGGTTGCTGTACTTCTTGATGAGGACTTGCTCCTCTGTCACCGCTCCTCCGCCTGGCCGCTCGATGCTTCCAAGATCTCCGACCCGTCCGGGCCCCCCCCGCGTCGTCGGGAGTGTCCGACTTCTCCCTGGAGGCTGCGCAGTCGCCACGGACCGCTCCACGTCCTCCTCGCTCCTCACAAGGTGGTTTAGGATAACAAACAGGTTCGGGGCTGTCAAAGAGAAATGGCGCTTTGCGTTACGAGCAGCGTGCCCCCGCCGGCCCAATGTAAGGTCAGCGTGATTACTTCACCATCGTGACCCGGACGTCTCCCTCGTTCCGAACGATCTCGATCCCGACGTCCTGCGCATGGCGGCGCAGTAGCAAGTCGAGCGAGCCTCCATTTATTCGGAGCCCCTTCAGCTCAACCGTCTCGAGGAATGCGGGGAGCACAGGACGGGAGAAGCGGATTTCCTGCTCTGCAGCGTTGAAACAGAGCCCGAGACAGGCTTGGAGGAGGAGGAACACCGATCCGGCGGCCCATGACTGCGGCGCACAGGCCACTGGATACAGGGTGGGACCCTCTCCGGGGCGGCGGTGAAAGCCGCAGAAAAGCTCCGGCAGTCGATGACGCTCCGTGAACAGGCTGGCATCGAATAGCCCCGTAAAGATCCGGAGGAGCGGCTCGGTCAACCCGTAACGCGCAAGCCCAAGGGCAATCAGGGCGTTGTCATGGGGCCAGACGGAACCATTGTGATAGGACATGGGATTGTAGCGGACTTCGGAGGCAGCCAGAGTCCTCACCCCCCAACCGTTAAAGGAGGCGTTCTGGAGCAAGGTCTCGGCCACTCGACGGGCTCGCTCTACGGCGACGATGCCGGAGAACAGACATTGCCCCGCGTTCGAGGACTTGACCCGACAGGGGCGTTTGTCGCCGTCGAGCGCCAGGGCATACGTCCCAAGGTCCTCACACCAGAAGGCCTCCTCGAATCGTCCTTGGAGGGTCCTGGCTTCGCCCCGGAGCCTCTCGACCAATGCGGTGTTGCCGAGACGATGGGCCAGTGCGGCCGCCGCCATCTTAGCGGCATAGACGTATGCCTGCACCTCGCAGAGGGCGATGGGACCTTTCGCCACTGTGCCATCGGCGTGGGATACGGCGTCCACAGAGTCCTTCCAACCCTGGTGGGTCAAGCCATGAGGAGACCGTCGCGAGTATTCCACGAAACCGTCTCCGTCAATGTCGCCCCAGCGATCAATCCAGTCGAGGGCCTTCTCGACGGCAGGCCAGAGAGCTTGAATGAAGGCCAGCTCTCCGGTGAGGTCGTGGTACGCTCCGGCCAGGACGACAAAGAGGGGGGTGGCGTCGACACTGCCGTAGTAGCGCCCGAAGGGAATCTCGCCAAGCGTGGCCATCTCCCCTCCACGGATTTCGTGGACGATCTTGCCAGGTTCGGCATCACGCTCAGGAATGGCCTCCTTGGCTTGGGTAGAGGCCAGAAAGGCCAGGACCCCGCGGGCAATCACTGGATTCACCCACAGACACTGCAGGGCAGTGATGAGTCCATCCCGGCCGAAGGGCGTCGAGAACCAGGGGACCCCGGCATAGGGGAAGGGGCCTTCAGGGGTGTTCGTGACCATCATGTGGAGATCCGCGAGCGAACGATTCACCAGGTCGTTAAACTGTTCGTTGGACGTATAGATACTACCCGCCTCACAACTGGCTTGACGCGAGGCCTCGGTCGCCATCATGACCGCTTGATCGTAGGTCCAGATGGCGGGACCAGGGGATTCATCCTCGCAGGAAACCGTGAGAACAACCGTGGTCTCACCCCGCCGAACTATTCGGATTGTCCAGCTGACCTCGGAGTTGGTGAGGGTCTCCGGCTCGGGGAAGAATCGCAGACAGGTCCGACGGAGGACGCCATCCAGCCCGCGATAAGCGAGGATTACGCCCCCATCCTTCACCTCGGGGGGAAGAAGAGTGCCTCGCCGGGCTCGCTTGACGCCTCGCACCTCGAATATGTCGGCAAAATCTGCTGCGAATCGCAAGGCGAAAGAGACCTCTATAGGACAGGGGGCATAGTTTTGGAACCGGAAACGCTCATAGCAACAGCCCTGCCACACCAGTTTCGACCGGAAGACGTGCACAGTGTTTCGAGGCAGCACCACCTGGCCATGGAGGGAAATATCCGGGTTAGTCAGATCCACCGCGAGGAAGGTGTTGTCGTCCTTGACCGTTGAGCTCAACAGCAGTGGGCGTTGTCCCTCAAGCCGCACCTCGAGGCGGCTCAGGAATCGGGTACCCTCATGATACAGTCCTTGTTCCCCCAGGCCTGTCGGCTGGATGTCCCCGTAGCGGTCGAAAACAGCGAAGGTCTCCCCGTCTTTCAGAACACGTGTCCGGCCGTCCGCAAGGGGAGAGGTCGCCAGAATATAAAACTGATTTCTGATGCGAATGACGTCTTCCATGGTTCCTCGAATCCATCTCAGGCGGCAAACCGTGCCGTCCGCCCGAATAGCCGGTGGTAAATGGGCAGGTACCCTCGCGCCATTTGCCCTACCGTGAACCGTTTCTCAAAAATCTGGCGACACTTCTTCCGGCTCAGGCTTGGAATTCGCTCCACGGCCCGGGCGGCCACCTCGACGCTGTCGCAGATAAAGCCCGTGACGCCCTCCCGCATCACTTCGGAGACAGACCCCCGACGGCACGCAATGATGGGCGTCCCACAGGCCATAGCTTCAATCATCACCAACCCGAAGGGTTCCGGCCAGTCAATGGGAAAGAGGAGCGCATAGGCATTTCCCAAAAACTCATCTTTCTCTCCCTCCCCGATCTCTCCCACGTACTCAACTAGCGGGTGATCGAGCACCGGACGGATGACTTCGGTGAAGTACTCTCGATCCACCTTATCCACCTTGGCTGCGATCTTCAGTTCCATTCCTGTCTGCTTGGCAATCTGGATGGCTGTATCCACCCGCTTTTCAGGACTGATGCGGCCAAGGAAGGCCAGATACGTCCCTGGCTTCTCCCGGTAAGTATACAGGTTCTCCGGCAGCCCGTGGTACACGGTGCCCTGCCAATTGAGCCACGGCAAAGGCTGGCGCTGGGCGTCGGAGATGGAGACGACGGGCATCTCTGAAAACTCTCGGTACAGGGGGACAAGGTCTGGGATGTCGAGGCGTCCGTGCAGGGTGGTCACCACCGGTGTCCTCTGACGCCTCGCCAGCGGAAAGGGTAGATAGTCGAGGTGGGAATGGATGATATCAAATTGGGACGCATCCCGGAACACTTTCTCCAGTTGCACGACGTGATGGGCCATCTGATCGATACAGGACTCGTCCAAACGGAGAGAGCGACGACAGGGTGCGATCAGGCGAGCCCTGGTCCCGGAATCCCCGCTCGCAAACAACGTGACGTCGTGCCCTTGCCGAACCAGCTCCTCCGTGAGATACGAAACCACCCGTTCTGTCCCCCCGTAATATTTGGGGGGTACGCTCTCATACAGCGGGGCAATTTGCGCAATTCTCACCGGATCCGCGCCTCCAACATAGTGCGGTAGCTTCACAAGTTAGCCGTGCACCTCACTGTCCACATTGAGATATTATATCCCATCCAGCCTCCCAGATCCAACCGTTTGTGGTTTCACAGGCGGGTGGGACCGGGACCGACAGAATTGCTTGGCCACACCGGCTCGAAACGAAGCGCCCTTTCTCGCGCCAACCGTTCAGAATTCACATCAAAACGATAAGAGATTTTCAGCGGCCGCCTGAAAATACCTGCGACGATCGCCAGGATGTAAGGAAAAAAAGAAGGGGGGGGCTATGCCCCCCCCTGTGTCTTTTCGACCCCCGGGTCACAGCTCGGATCGTCCCTTCATCGCCCCGCACTTCTCACACCGGAGGGCCATCCTCCCCCGCCCGTTTTGCCCAAAGTACTGGACCCAGGTCATCTTGGTCCCGTCGGCGGGACAGGGATACACGCGGACAGCCTGACCGTTGACCTCGCGCGAGGCCAACTTCGCCACCTTTCCCTCTGCCTTCTTTCCCTCTATCTTCTTTCCCTCTACCTTGGCCATGAACCGTTTTCACCTCCTCCCCGTCTCTCAAAGCAACCGCGTCAAAATAGAGACGGGCCAGGAGGATGTCAAGCAATTTTTGTTCCAAGTCAGGGGTCAGGGTCACCGGGTGCGGGCAGCCTGCATGCAGGCCTTGAGGTGAGCCGGGGTGGTTCCGCAGCAGCCTCCGAGGATCGCCGGTCGTGAGGCAAGCATTGACGGCATATGGCGAGCCATGGCTTCAGGGCCAAACGCATAGATCCATCTCTTTCCCCGCCTCTCTGGGAGCCCTGCATTCGGCTGGGCGATCAGGGGCAGCCCTGTCGCCTCCCGCATCTGCCGCAGGACCTCAACCGCGACCTCGACATCCAGGCAATTGCATCCCACCACCTGAGCGGTGGAAAGCTCACGGACCGCCTCCGCCGGCGACGCGCCGTCCAGCGTGCGGAGGTCGCCCCGCTGGGCGAAAAAGACCAAACTGACTGCGGTTGGAACGGGCGAACACGCCTGGGCGGCCTCAAGGGCTATCCGCGCCTCGGCGAGGTGGGTCATGGTTTCGACAAGGATCAGGTCGATACCGGCTTCGCTCAGGTGTGCCATCTGCTCCTGGAACGCCGATCTGATTTCGGCCTGTGCTCCGCACCGCCTTCCTTGGCGAAAGCGCCCCGTCGGGCCCACCCCGCCAGCGACGAAGTGTCGGGGGTTGCAAGCCCTGCGCGCCAGATGGACCGCCGTCCTATTGACGGTTGCGACCTCCGCATGGAGTCGGCGCTCCTTGAGCCGGAGGCGGTTCCCCCCAAAGGTGTTCGTCGTTATGAGATCGCAGCCCACCGCCAGATAGGCTCTGTGGATCCCCTGGATCACCCGTGGTCGGGTGAGATTCCAGAGCTCGGGGGGCTCGTCTGACCCGAGCCCCTTGTCGACCAGCATCGTCCCGACGGCTCCGTCGGCGTAAAGCAGCCGACGGGCGAGGCGCTCGGCGAATCCTCCCCTTCTTCCAGGCGTGTCACGAGCACCGGCAGTCGGCCCTATGGTACTCCCACCTGCGTGTGAAGGCGCCCGACGAGTCATCCGGCATCTCGCCCGATGATCATGCGCGACGGATCGATTGCCTCGCGCAGGACGGCCAACTCCTCCCGCGTCGGCGGCTCGAGCACTTCGACCTTTTCCGTCACCAGGGGCGCAAAGCCCATCCCGCGAGTCACCTGATCCGCCGATAGTCCCCGCAGCACGCCGAGGAGTAGCATGTGCCTCGTCTCGTCGTCAAAACCAAAGAGGGCTTGTGACGTGACGACACGGTAGGGGCCGGTCCCCCGGGGGAGACCGGCGGCTTCCCGCGCCCCAGGCCCGGTCAGGTAGCCCGGCGAGGTCATGAAATCGAGTTGCTCCACGAAGCGACGCGGCTCGTGCTTCAACACAACGATCGTCTTCCAGCAGAGCGAGGCGACTTCGTTCCCTCCCCCGCTTCCCGGGAACCGCCGTTTCGGTCGGTCGTAACTGCCCCCCAACAGCGTCGAGTTCACGTTGCCGTACGGGTCCACCTGCAGCGCCCCGATCATTCCGTAGTCTAAATATCCGGTGGCGGCGTAAGCAAAGGCCCAGTTCATGGTGGTCCACTGCAGCGACCGGTAGACATTGGAAGGACCCCCCATGGTCCCGCGGACAAAGGGGGTCAGCGACCGCGGACCGATCGCGCCAAACTCGAAGACCTGGGTGAGGTTCGGGGTGTACAGCCTCTCGGCCAGCATGGCCACGACCTGCGGGATGCCCCAGCCGACGAAGACCGTCTTCCGGTCTTCGAGCAGGCGGGCGGCGAGGCAGATCATACACTCGGTCTCGGTGAATCGGGACAGGCTCTCCATGGTGTCGGTCACGGGCGACCCTGCCGGTTCGCTACGCGTATCCCTCTTTGATGGACCCCCGTCGGATCATGTCCGCCAGCCGTCCCCACCCCACCTTCTGCTCCAGCAGTTCGGCGTGGGACCGCACGCTGTACACGAAGGCCTCGAGATACGCCTGCACCTGTTCCTCAGTCTCGATCGCGTTCAATTGCTGGATCTGCTCGAGGTCCAGCTCGTACCTGCCCGGCACCCCACCTGGATATGCCCCGAACGGCAAGTGCACGACGGCGCTGACCAGGAAGTGGGGGATCGTCGTCTTTGCCGGCTCCTTCCGAAACTCGAGCGGATCGACGATCTCCTCGGCAGAGACGATCACCTTCTTCGAGGCCATGGCCGCCTCCAGCGCAAAGAGGTTGGTCCCGAAGATGCGGGCATTCCCGGAGATGTCCGCCTGGTGGACATGCACGAGGAAGACATCCGGATGCAGCGCCGGGACCAGGCAGACGGGATCGGCGCCAAAGGGGTCTGCCACCACCTTGGCTCCGGATCGGACGAAGGTATCCGTTCCCACAAGGTTTCGCATCGGCATGAAAGGAAGTCCTCTCGCCCCGGCGAGCATCCGCGCGGCCAAGGCCCCGTTGGTCCATTCAAAGACGCGCACCTTCCCTTCCACGACCGCCTGCCCGATGTAATCCCCGTATCCCAAAAATCCCACGTCGATCCGATCGGCACACCCGGCGCCGACCAGTAATGCGGACTCGTAGAGGGTAAACTCGGCGCAGATCCAGAGGTGCCGCCTGCGCTGTCGGATGATTTCTCGGACCAGGGCTTGGGGACCACGGGTGAGGGAAGAAAAATCGTAGGCGAGGTAGTCCCCGTCCGCCACAAAGCGGGAGACGGCCTCGTGTTCCGTCATGAGCTTGTCGGTCGCCTCCCGACTCTTGTGCAGGCGGACCCACTCCCGAAAGTCGTCGGGGTGGACCCAGTGGTAGACGCTTTCCCCCGAGGCGAGGATCTTCATGGGGACATCCGTGTGGTGGAGGCACGAGAAATGACGGGGGTGAACCGGGGACGGGTGCGTGCGATCGGCATCAGTCAAAGGCCCGCCTTGGCGAGCAGCTCTTCGACCGCGGAATACGGGTCCATCTCTCGCTTGGCGATGCGCTCGATCGTCTGCTCGAGGGTTCCGTTGGCGCTCGCCCGCTCCAGCAGGCGCCGGGTCCCCTGCTCCTGGAGCAGCTCGAGGAAGAGGGCACGACTCCGCTCGCGTTGGCGCATCTGCCGCAGGCCCCGTCGGTCCAGATGGGCCCGATGGGCGAGAATGCCCTGCACCAACTCGGCGATGCCCTGCCCCTGGGTAGCGACCGTTTTCAGGATGGGCGGGCTCCAGTCCGAACGCCCCGGGCCAAGTCCCATCATGGCCTGGAGCTCTGTCACCGTCTTGTCCGCGCCCTCGCGGTCCGCCTTGTTGACCACGAAGATGTCGGCGATCTCCAGGATCCCGGCCTTGATCGCCTGAACATCGTCCCCGAGACCGGGGACGCTGACAACGACGCACGTATCGGCCGTCTTGACCACTTCGACCTCATCCTGGCCCACCCCGACGGTCTCCACGAGGATCAGCTCTTTCCCCGCCGCATCCAGCACGTTCACCACGTCGCCCGTGGCCCTGGCTAACCCCCCGAGGTGCCCTCGCGTGGCCATGCTCCTGATGAAGACCCCTGCATCGAGACTGTGCTGCTGCATCCGGATGCGGTCCGCCAGAATCGCCCCCCCCGTAAAGGGGCTGGTGGGATCCACGGCGATGATCCCGACGGTCTTTCCGTCCCGGCGAAACTCCTTCGTGAGCTGATCGGTCAGGGTGCTCTTCCCGGAGCCCGGTGGACCGGTGATCCCCACGATGAACGCCTGTCCGGTGATCGGGTAGAGTTCCTTCAGGGCGGCGGTGGCCTCGGGGGCATTATTCTCGACGAGGGACATCAGACGGGCGATCGCCCGGACATCCTGCCGTCGGATCCTTTCAATGATCTCCACGGATCATCCCCGTCCCGCTTCCACGGCTTGCGGACATGATGCCTGACATGTAGCACAGGATCCCAAACCCTGTCGAGGAGAAATTCCCCTCACACATACTCCTGGCCCACGATCTCTCGCGCGATGATGAGGCGCTGGATCTCCGAGGTGCCCTCGCCGATTTCGCAGAGCTTGGCATCCCGGAGATAGCGCTCGACCGGATACTCGACCGTGTACCCGTACCCCCCGTGGATCTGGATCGCCTGGATCGCCGCCGCCACGGCCGCTTCGGCACTATAGACTTTGGCCATCGACGCCTCTTTGGTGAAGGCCTTTCCCTGATCTGCCAGCAGGGCAGCTCGGTAGGTCAAGAGACGCGCGGCGTCGATAGCGGTCGCCATGTCTGCCAGCTTGAACTGGATGGCCTGAAACGCGCTGATCGGCTGGCCGAACTGCACCCGCTGCTTGCTGTACGCGATGCTCTCCTCCAGGGCCGCCCTGGCTAAGCCGACGGCCAGGGCGGCGATGCCGATCCGCCCGCCGTCGAGGACCTGGAGGGCGTCGAGGAACCCATGGTGCATCTCTCCCAGGAGGTTCTCCGTCGGAAGACGCACATGATCCAGGATGAGCTGGGCGGTGTCGCTGGCGCGGACCCCCAGTTTCTTCTCTCGCCGACCCACAGAGAATCCGGGCGCCCCCCTTTCCAGGATAAACGCAGAGATGCCATGGGAGCCGCGGGTCGGGTCGCTCAGGGCCAGAACCACATACACCCCGGCGATGCTTCCGGAGGTGATAAAGTTTTTGGTCCCGGTGAGCACATAGGCGTCGTCCTGACGGACGGCTGTGGTGCGCATCGCGGCCGCGTCGCTTCCCGAACTCGGCTCTGTAAGGGCCCAGGCCGAAAGCATCTCTCCCCTCGCCAATGGGGGGAGATACCGCCGCCTCTGCTCCTCGGTTCCGAAGAGGAGGATGTGGTTGACGGCTAGCGAATTATGCGCCTCGACGGTGAGGGCAACAGAGGCATCGGCCCGACCGAGCTCCTCGAGGATAGCCACGTAACTCACGTAGTCCATCCCGGCCCCACCATATCCATCCGGCACCAGGATCCCGAGAAGGCCGAGGCTCGCCGCACCTTGGATAATCTCCCAAGGAAACTCCTCCCGCTGATCGTACCCCGCCGCCTTCGGAATGATCTCCCGGCGCGCAAAGTCCCTGACCACCCCTTGGATTGCCCGTTGCGTGTCGTTCAGCGTGAAGTCCATGTCTCAAGCTCCGCGGCCTGCGGAGATCTTCATTGACTAGCATACTTATCAAGTACTACAGATATATACATATTAGTTATTCATGTGTAATATTAAGTATTTTTGCTTGCCATTAGGACACCTTTCGGTCCGCCCCACTACTCCTCCACCCTCGGCTCGAACGCGGACTCAGGTTCCGATGGGGACGAAATAGACGTCGGTGGGACGGAACGTGGACAGGCGGCGGAACCGGGCCTTGACTCGCATGCCGATCCAGTCGAGCGAAGAGGCCTGCGGGTCGAGCCCGACCACCCGAGTCAAGAAGAGGGTATCCACGCCGGGAAACTCAACGAGGGCGAGAATGTAAGGGGTCTCTTTCAGGAACTCTTCACTGCCGTAGTGACACACGGTAAAGGTGTGGATCTGCCCCTCCTGGGGAAGGTCCACCCAGTCGCACGGTCGCCCGCATTCCATACAATGCGCTCGCGGTGTCGCGTAGGTGTAGTTGCAGCTGCCGCACCGGGTCCCCAGAAGTCGCTGGTTGGCCAGCCCGGCAAAGAAGGGGCTGTCCTGCGCGTAGCTGTGAATGTAATCGATCTCATAGTGGTGCTTGATGATCAGGGGCGCCAGTCCCTTGAGCGCCCCCGGGTCCTTCGGAAGCGGTACCCTGAAAAGGACCGTCCCCTCGTCTTCCTCTGGCACACGGTTCTCGCTCACGGCCTTGAGCCCTCGCCCCTCACACAGGGAAGCATCAGTCGCCCTTTTCCAAGATCGAGATCACTACGTAGGTCCCGGTGCCCGCGTGGCTGTGAATCGCTCCGCGCCTCGCATTCTTCACCTGGAGGACATCGCTCCCGAAGTGTGCGCGGATGCTTCCCTGAAGCTGCCACAGGGCAAACACCCCCTGCATGATTCCGGTCGCCCCCACCGGATGGCCACAGGCGATGAGTCCACCCGAGGGATTGATCGGGATCCGGCCCTGTTCCGGGAAATGGACCCCGTAATCTACCGCCGGCATGAAGGGCATACCGCTCTCGACGAACTTTCCGCCCTCGCCGTACCTGCAGAGCCCCATATCCTCGTACGTCTGGATCTCCGAGGAGGTGTAGGCATCGTGCAGCTCGATGAAGTCGAGCTCTTCAAGGGGGTTCGTGATCCCGGCCATCTGATAGGCGGCCTTGGCGGCCGTGCGCCCGGCCCGGAAGGAGTGCACCCCGGGATACTTCAGCCCCCGATAGTCTTCCGGCCTCTCATGAGGCAGGAGAATCACCTCCCCGTGGGGCCGGTCCGCCATCCGCATGGCGTCGAGCCCGCCGCCCACCCCGGTAATCTTAGCAGGGAGGGGGGTGCGTCCCGTGGCCCGGTGCAACGTATTGAGTCCGTCTTCGCTGCAGAGGATGAGCACCGCCGCCCCGTCCGACATGACGCAAATGTCAAGCATCGTCAGCGGCCAGGCTACCATCTCGGCCCGGCGCACGTCCTCGATCGTGATCTCCCTCCGTTTCTGGGCATACGGGTTATGGAGGGCGTTTCGATGGTTCTTGACCGACACCAGCGCCATCTGCTCCACGGTGGTCCCGAACTCTTTCATGTGGCGGACCACCATCATGGCGTAGTATCCGGAGTAAAAACCGCCGACGGGGTAATCGAAATTCGTGTCGGAGGCCAGGGCGATGAACTCGTTCCCCTTCCAGGTATTCACGCGCGACATGGTCTCGAAGCCGTACACCACGCAGATATCGAACCGGCCCGACGCCACCGCCTCCCAGCCCGACTGCACCGCCAGGCCTCCGGTCGCGCCCCCCCCTTCGATGCGCTTACCAGGCTTGGGGCAGAGGCCGAGATAATCCTGCACCATGCTGCCGGCCTTGAGTTGTCGGGTGAAGTGGTCGGAGAAGTATGAGCAGATCGTCCCGTCGACGATCTCCCGCGCGTGCTGCGGGGTCAGGTGGAGATCCGTGAGGGCGTAATCGTAGGCTTCCTTGACCATCCCCCGGAAGTCGAGGTCGGGGCGGGCCCTGGCGAACTTGCTCACACCGCCCGAGACCGCATAGACGGGCCTCATCCCACTTCCCCGTCTCTCACCCCGGACGGTCACGCCCGCTGGCGGACGTGCGTCCGAACGTAATCGATCGCCACCGACGTCGAGGTTCCCGGAGTAAAGATCTCGGCGATCCCTGCCTCCTTGAGGGTGGCAATGTCCTCGTCGGGAATCGTCCCGCCTCCAAAGACGACGACATCGTCCGCGCCGCGCTCACGGAGCAGCTCCACGATCCGGGGGAAGAGATACATGTGGGCTCCCGAGAGGCAGGAGAGGCCGATGGCATCCACGTCCTCCTGGATCGCGGCGCTGACGATCATCTCCGGCGTCTGCCGAAGGCCGGTGTAGATCACTTCGAACCCCGCGTCCCGGAACGCCCGGGCAATCACCTTGGCCCCCCGGTCATGGCCGTCGAGCCCCGGTTTCGCCACCAAGACACGGATCTTCCGTTCTTCACTCATCGCATCATTCACCTCGCGACCCCTGGCAGAGGGCCCCGGGTCGCCTCCCCCCGGCTTGTGGTCATCCACCGCCGCCTGAAAACAATGGCGTCTTCTCTCCTTAAAGCGTATTTTCGCTGGATCGTCAATGGAGAATCAAAGGATGGCGGGTTCGATGTACTCCCCCCACGCCTCTCGAAAGACCCCCATGATCTCTCCCAGGGTTGCATAGGCCCGCACCGCCTCGAGGATCCGAGGCATGAGGAGGTCCTGACCCCAGGGATCCTCCCCCTCTGCCGCCCTTCGGAGGCCGTCCAGAGCCTTCTGAACCCCTCCGTTATCCCGGCGTCCCTTCAGGCGGTGAATCCTCTCCACCTGCTGCTCCGCAATCTGCTCTGGGTCGATGCGAAGGACGGAGACCGGCTCCTCCACCCCGGCGACGAACCGGTTCACGCCGACCACCACCTCTTCCCCCGCCTCCACCGTCTGCTGGTACCGGTAGGAGGCATCGACAATCTCCTTCTGGGGGAAGCCTCTCTCGATCGCCCGGACCATGCCCCCCAGGTCATCGATCTTGTGGAGATAGCTCCAGACCTCCTCCTCGATCTCCCGCGTGAGGCTTTCGACGAAGTACGATCCCCCCACGGGGTCGATGGTGTGGGTCACCCCGGTCTCGTGAGCAATGATCTGCTGGGTCCGGAGCGCGATCGTCGCCGCCTCCTGGGTGGGAAGGGCCAGCGTTTCATCCAGGGCGTTGGTGTGAAGCGACTGCACCCCGCCCAGGACGGCGGCCAGGGCCTGAATGGCTACCCGAACGACGTTGTTGTACGGTTGCTGGGCGGTGAGCGCACATCCCGCCGTCTGGGCGTGGGTCCGGAGCAGCCAGGATCGCGGATCTTTTGCCCCGTACCGCTCTCGCATGAGTTTCCCCCACACGCGCCTGGCGGCCCGAAACTTGGCGATCTCTTCAAAGAAATCGTTGTGGACATTAAAGAAGAAAGAGAGGCGAGGGCCGAAGGCATCGACGTCGAGCCCCGCCTTCATGGTGGCCTCGACATACGCCATGCCGTCGGCCATCGTAAAGGCCAGTTCCTGGATCGCGGTGGACCCCGCCTCGCGGATGTGATAGCCGCTGATGCTGACCGCATGCCACCGGGGCAGATGCCGGGCCCCGAAGAGGATCGTATCCACCACGAGGCGCATCGAGGGCTCGAGGGGAAAGACGTACTCCTTCTGTGCGATGAACTCCTTGAGGATGTCGTTCTGGAGGGTGCCGCCGATGCGGTCGTAGGGCACCCCCTGTTTCTCGCAGACCGCGAGGTACATGGCCCAGAGCACCGCGGCCGGAGCGTTGATGGTCATCGAGGTGGTAACGTCCTGGAGCGGAATCCCGTCGAAGAGGATCTCCATATCCGCCAGCGAGTCGACGGCCACCCCGCACTTCCCCACCTCCCCTCGCGACATCGGATGGTCCGAGTCGTACCCCATCAGGGTGGGCAGGTCAAAGGCGACCGACAGACCGGTCTGCCCCTGTGCCAGAAGATACCTGAACCGCTGATTCGTCTCCTCAGGGGCTCCGTGGCCGGCGAACATCCGCATGGTCCAGAGCCTGCCCCGGTACATGGTCGGGTAGACACCCCGCGTAAAGGGAGAGAGGCCCGGAAAGCCGAGGTCCCGGGTGTAGTCGAAGTCGGCGAGATCGGTGGGCGTATAGAGCCTGCGGATGGGGTGCCCCGAAACCGTCCGGAACTCCCGGGCCCGCTCGGGCGATCTCTCGAGCGCGGGATCCAGGACTTCAGCTTCCCATGCCCTCGCGGCTTCTTTGATCCGCTTTATCTCTTCCCGGTCATCGTTCATCGGCCGTCGGTCCCCGGTCATCGGTCATCTGTCGTCGGTCATCGCTGAACGGTTGCTGCTGCCCCTGCCGGAATCGGGTCCCGGAAGAGTTCCGGATGCACGAGATGGGCCAAGATCTCGGTTCCGTCCACCAGGCGCGGTCCCGATCGGCTGAAGTAGGCGTGACCGTTCACGGCAAAAACCTTGCCCTGCCGCACCGCCGGCAGGCCCTCCCAGCCCGGACGATTGGTCAAGAGGTGGATCTCGTCCAGAGTCCGATCTACGGAAAAGCCGCAAGGCATCAGGATCAGGATCTCGGGTGCACAGGAGAGGACCCGCTCCCACTGCACCCGTTCCGACGGCTCCCCCGCCTTTCCGAGTGGTTCTCTGCCGCCAGCCAGGGCCACCATTTCTGGGACCCAGTGGCCCGAGGCCATGATCGGGTCCAGCCACTCCAGACACGCCACGGGTGGCCGGGTCTTGGCGTTGGCCGCCCGCTTCTCGACGCGATCGATCCGTTCGGTGAGCGAGGCGACAGCCTGCGTTGCCTCGCGGAATCGTCCCGTCGCCTCCCCGACCCGCTCGACATCCTGGAGCACATCCCCGAGACGCTGCGGGTTCAGGGAAAGGATCTCGGGTTTTCGCGAAAGGTGTGTCGCCGCCTCCAGGACGTCCTGGGTGGGAGCGGCACAGACATCACACAGTTCCTGGGTCACGATCAGGTCGGGATCGGCCGCCTTCAGCGCCTCAAGATCGATCCGATAGATCCCCTCCCCGCGCCCCAGGAAGGCCCGGACACTGCCGTCGATCTCCTGACTGCTGAGCCCGGAGCTCTCGAAGGCCGGAGCGATGATCTTGCGCTTGCCGAGCGCCGCCCGGGGATAATCACACTCGTGGCTCACTCCGGTGAGGTGATCCCCCAGTCCCAGCAGATAGACGATCTCTGTCGCGCTCGGCAATAGTGACACAATCCGCATTGCGACCTCCGGTCTGCGTTCATAGTTCAGGGTTCATGGTTCAGGGTTCAGCGTCAGCCCCACTCGTCCCTTGATCCCTTGATCCCTTCATCCCTTTATCTCTCAACCCTGACCTCGACCATGAACTATGAACCATGCACCATGAACTGATTAGAGCGCCCGCACCACCAGTTCCGCCAGGTCTAGCGCCTTGACCGCGAGGTTCTTTCCGCGCACGGTGATGCCGTCGGTCATCATCGTCAGGCAGAACGGGCAGGCGGTGGCCACCACCGCCGCTCCCGTCTGCAGGAGCTCGTCCGTTCGCTCGAGATTCACCCGCTTGCCGATCCGCTCCTCGATCCACATCAGTCCGCCGCCGGCGCCGCAGCAGAACCCCTTCTCGCGACATCGGGGCATCTCCACCCGCTGCAGCCCTGGAAAGTGATCGATCACCGATCGCGGGTCATCGTAGATGCCGTTGTGGCGGCCAAGGTAGCACGGGTCGTGAAAGGCCACCGTCCCGCTGAATCGCTTTCGCAGGCCCAGGTGCCCCTCCCGCAGCAGGTGGGCGATGAACTGACTGTGGTGGACCACGTCGAACTCCCCGCCGAACTGGCCATACTCGTTCTTCATCGTATTGAAGCAGTGCGGGCAGGTGGTCAGGATCTTCTTCACCCGGTAGCGATTGAGCGTTGCGATATTCTCCTGGGCAAGGAGTTGAAAGAGATACTCGTTCCCGATCCGCCGGGCCGGATCTCCGGTGCACCGCTCTTCATTGCCCAGGATCGCAAACTCTACTTCCGCCGCCTCCAGCACCTGCGCCATCGCCCGGGTGACCTGCTGCCCTCGCTCGTCAAAGGCGCCCGCACAGCCCACCCAGAAGAGCAGCTCGACCTCCTTGAGCTTCGCCGCCTCGGGAATCCGCAACCCTTTGGTCCAGTCGGTCCGTCCGGCGCTCACCCCTTTGTAGGGATGCCCGCGCGTCTCCAGGCTCCGGAGGGTCTCCTGCATCTGGTCCGGAAAGGTCGCCTCTTCCATCACCAGGTGCCGCCGCATTTCCAGGATCTTGGGGATCGGCTCGATCAGGACCGGACAGGCCTCATGGCACGCCCCGCACATCGTACAGGCCCAGATGGCATCTTCGGAGATCACCTCGCCCACCATGCGCCGCGTCTCCTCGCCCCGGTGCACCTTGGTCAGGTGGTCCCGGAGATCGAGGATGATGCCCTTGGGGGTGAGGGGCTTGCCCGTGGTCCAGGCGGGGCAGGCAGCCTGGCATCGGCCGCACTCGGTGCAGGCGTAGAGATCCAAAAGCGCTTTCCACGAGAAATCCCGAATCGAAGAGGCCCCGAGCTTCTCTGCCTCGACCGCCAAGGGGCTTGCGACACCCGAGGGCTCGAGGTTTCGCAGGAAGATGTTGGCGGGGGCG
Organism: Methylomirabilales bacterium (SeqCode); assembly: GCA_050732295.1. Taxonomy (GTDB): domain Bacteria; phylum Methylomirabilota; class Methylomirabilia; order Methylomirabilales; family CSP1-5; genus CSP1-5. The sequence goes on along the minus strand of JBOHQS010000017.1, from coordinate 2,053 downwards.
GTAAGGAGATGCAGCACGCCGGTATAGGGAATCGCCGCAATGAAGCCGAACGACAGGGCGGCATGCACCCACCAGAGGACCCGGTGAAAGGCCCGCGCATACTCGACACCCACGCCCCGAAAGAGGAGCGCCGTCACCCACCCTCCGGGTGACCACGGTCCCCAGGGGTCGGCCGTCGCCATGATCCGGAGCCCCTCGACGAGGAATCCGGTCACCAGGACAGCGAGGAAGAGGAGGAGGAGCCAACCGAAGCCGTCGGCCTGCCGCGGCTCCACCAGGCGGGCCGGAGGACGGAGGAAGCGCCGGAGGACCGCCATCAGCGTCCCCAAGAGCGCCGCGACGCCGAAGAGGTCCACGGTGAGTGACATGAAGTAGAGGTAGAAGCGACCCTGGAGGACGGGAAGGCCGAAATAGTCTTGAAAGGCAACGAGGGTGGTGGCGATGAACAGGACGAGAAATCCCCAGGAGAGGGTGAGATGCATGACCCCTGAATACCGCTCTGTGGCGATCCGCCCTTGCAGGAGGGCCTGCGCAACAAAGGCCTTCAGGCGCTCCTTCGGCTGACCAAGCCGTACCCCCTTCTTTCCCAGCAGGAGAGCACCAAAGCGTCGATAGCACCCGTACAGGAAGACAGCAAGGAAGGGGAGAAACAACAAATAGAGGAGGAGGTGCTCAGGGATATTCCAGTAGATCTCCCGCGAGGCGATGCGCTCCATGCTTCAACTCCCCATGAGCTCCCGGCACTTCGCAATCAAGGGAGGGAGAACGGCCTTGTAATCGCCCACGATCCCCAGGTGAGCCACCTTGAAGATGGGGGCCTCCGGATCGGCGTTGATGGCCACGATGGTCCTGGCGCCGCTGATCCCCGCGACATGTTGGGTCGCACCCGAGATGCCCACGGCGATGTAGAGATCCGGGCTGACGGTCTTGCCCGTCTGGCCGACCTGCATCGATGAGGGAACCCACCCGGCATCGGTCGCAGCCCGGGACGCCCCCACCGCCCCCTTGAGGACGCGGGCCAATTCTACCAGGAGGGTAAAGCCCTCGGGCCCTCCGAGTCCCCGGCCACCGGAGACCACCGCGCGCGCATCCTCGAGCTTGACCCCTGTCGTCTCCTCCTGGACCCGCTCCACCATCCGGGTGCGGGCCTGGGCCGGATCCAATGAAATCTCGACCGGGACCTCCTTCCCTTCCCCCTGGCCCGCCGGTCCAGCGGGATCGAAGGTCCGCGGCTTCACGGTAACTACGACGGGAAAGCGCCTGGGAACGATGACGGCCGCCGCCTTGCCCCCGTACGCGGGGCGTGTGAAGCGCGGCATCTTTTCGGAGCCCTCGATGTCGATCTCGATCACGTCCGTGACGACGCCCGCCTTCAGGCGAAAGGCGAGGCGAGCGCCGAGGTCCCGGCCCAGGGAGTCTCCGGGCAGCAGGAGAACCCTGGCGCCGGCGGCCTGGGCGATCCGCTGGAGCGCCAGCAGGTACAGATCCGCCTGATATTCCTTCAGGAGCGGATCATTGGCCCGGTAGACGACTTCGACCCCGTAACGGTACAGCGACGCCGCATCCCCTGGCCCCAGGAGTCCGACAGAGACACCTTCGTGAAGCCCACCCGCGAGTCTTTTCGCGCCGGTCAAGAGTTCCAGGGTCGAGCGGGATGGGACCCCGTTCTCGATCGTGCCGAGGACAAGGATACCGGGCATGGCTAGATGGCCTTCCGCTCGCGGAGTCTCGTGATCAGGGTCGCAACCTGCTGCGCCGGCTCGCCGTCCAGCAGCTCACAGCGGGACTCTCGACTCGGAATCGTGAGCTGCCGGACCTCTGTTCGCACAGCCGCCTTCCCCATCCCGCCGGCCTCGACGCCCAGGTCGGCGGCTGACCACGTCGGGATCGATCGCCGGGAGGCGGTCATGATGTCCTTGACCTTCGGATACCTGGGGACATTCGACTCGTGACTGAGGATGGTGAGCAATAGAGGTGGCGCGCCCTCCCAGATCTCGTAGCCCTCCTCCACCACGCGCCGCATGCGCAGCCGGCCGTCCTGCGCGTCCACCTG
>JBOHQS010000016.1:0-25219 GCA_050732295.1 Methylomirabilales bacterium (SeqCode) | reverse complement strand
GTCGCGTGGCCATAGTCGTTCACTCCAAAAAAAAGCCCCTTCTCTGTATGAGAAGGGGTGCATGACCTCTGCGCATCCACCCTCTCATCTCTCACCCCGAAGCGCCAGATCGGGATGTAGGAGTTGGCACGTCTTCCCGCCGACGAGGTCGGCGGGACCGTTGCCGCGGCTTCCTAGGGCCTGTCCCTCAGCCGCTCTTGATGAGAAGTGACGTTCTATTCAATTGTCGCTCTATAAGACCAAACGTCTCCGGGGCTGTCAAGCAAAAAACTCAGTGGACCACATCCTGCTCGATGGGGCCGACGATGACCCCCTGCTCCTCGAGCCATCGGATCCCTTTTTCGAGTTGCTCTGCGTCCCCTTCCAGCTCGGCCATGAGCCACCCCATCCCTTCGGTGTAATCGGCCTGGCGGATGTTGAAGACGAGGTCGAACCGCTCGCACGTGCGCCACAAGAGCGGCTCGTCCTTGAGCTTGCCCGGAAAACTTAAATGTACCCTCCTCTTCGCCACGCCTGCCTCCAGGGGTGATACGTTCCATGGGATTGTATCCGAGATCCGCCCTTGTCGCAACCCCGCCACCCGGACGCGAGTAAGTCCAGGGCAAAGATGAGTGGCGACGACCCGCATCAGCGGGCCCCCTCTTGGCTGCATTCAGATGCCTTACGGCTTCCACTGCCAACCTGAGCGGTAAACGGTCATGGTCGCGCCAAGCCATTCCAGTGACCGCTTCTCCCACATGAGCTTCTTTGGATCGCCCCCGTACTTCGACTTCTCATTCAGCCGGTCGAATACGTCCTCGCTGATAAAGGAGTTGTATCCCTCTTCGCGAAGATCGCTCAGGCGGGCAGCGAAGTTGGGGGCGCGACCGATCCACACGAGGTCGTTAGATCCGCGTTGCCCGGCTCTGACAGCGAGTATCGTCCCGGTATCAGCTCCCACTCCGTGCGAGATGGAGAACCCTTCGGTACGGAGGCTTTTGAAGTACTCGGTGAGAGTTGGCGTTATGATCTCCCCGACCGCGTACTTGATATGGAGAGCGCACTTGCCTGCGTTAGAGTTCTTCGAGTCGCCAACGAAGACGCCCATAACGCGGTCGCCATCGAAGCTCGTGATCACCCCGTCACAGTGCGTGACCAGGCGGCAAGCGCAGACGAGGAAGGACTTCACAACTTTTGCGGCGACGCGCCTGTCCAACTCGCTTGCGAGGCGGGACGATTGCGCAAGGTCTGCGTAAAGGACGGTCGCGTCAAGCTCGACTCCGCCGCCTGCGAGCGCGACGTTCTCAGTCGCTGGCACCGTCCTCCCGTCACGGATGTCCCACTTGGTGTAGAGAGTTTCGTTGACCGCCTTCTTGAGCTCGTCTGCCAGCGACATTAGCCACGGACCGTGTATAGCAGGTATACGGAGAGGGCCCATGGAATCAGGCTGAGGAGAAGACTCGCCATAGCCCACTTGATCCACTTGAACTTCTTGTCGGCGATCTCTGCGTTTCGATGGCACTGATGTGCCAGGTCCTGGATGTATTGGTTTGCGGTCATCTCGCTCACAAGACGCTGATACTGATCCGGTTCGTGTGTAGCGATGCCGCCGAAGTAAACCAAGGAGCCGCCGGGTCCCGATGTTCTCGGGAAGGATGCGAAGGACAGGAACAGGAGGCTTGCACCGAGCAGAAGTGCCGAGAGTGAAGCGAAGATCGCGGGCGCCACATTCCAGGCCGCAGGCGAGGGCGTCATCGCAGCCAAAACCCCCAGCATCGCTGTGTCGATCGCCAAGACCGTACTCAGCCGGGACTCGGCAGCCACTATCCAACCAAGGAGTCGGCTCAAGTTCGCTTCCAGTACGCGAATGGTCTCTTGCTCGTCCATGCCAAACCCGCTCGCCTGAACGAGTGCCGTCTAACAGTACGGATCAGCGGCGTTGCTCCGACCTACCCGGTGCCGTCTGCTCGATCCGCACGTTGGGCCGCCCACGAATTCACCCAGCATGGAGGCCTGGCGGCTCATCCTCCCAGACCTCGCGACCATTGCGCACCACCGTACGCACGACTCTGTGCTCCAGGGACTTCGGTCCGATGTTCCGAGGGGGTGTCTTCATCTCGTCGCTTGCCGCCTACTCGCTGGAAGCCTAACTGTTGAGGATGCTGGTCAGCATATTCCGATCCTCAGAGTTCTAACGGATGGGGCGATTTTCGTCGGTTGCCAAGGACTTGTCAACGTCCTCTGGAACCCTCCGTTCCCGACACTGCATCCTCGTCGAATATGCAGAACTTCTTGAACATTGATATCTTCGCACCGTAATAACGTTCGTTTCTCCATCCCAAGAAGGGCCAGATCAGTACTTTATGATGCTTTCCCACCTTCACGACTTCACCGCAATGGTTCGTAACAGAGTACCCTTTCAACTCCTGGAATCCGCCGAGCTCCGACAAGGCAAGTAGGGCCGCTTTGCCCAAGATACAGATCCTCTCCGGCCTCCCGATCTCCCGCAGCTCCACGCTCAGCCATTTCCCGGCACAGGTTCTCGTGACGGCCCGGGGCGGTTGCCCATTCCGTTTCTTGCACCTGCACTTTATCGCGTCGACGAGGAAATAGCCACGCTCCTTAAACTCAGCTAGCTTCGCGGCGGTATCGCCGAGACTGAGGCCTAGCAGGTTGAACAGTTCTTTTCGAAGGGTCTCTTTGTATTTGGGATGAGGCCGAGGGTCGTAGAAATACCCTTTGCTGTTCCCCGGGGGTGCCTCCGCGATGAATACCACCTTGATAGGGGCGGGTTTCCATTTGGCGTAGATGTCAAGTTCGGCACAGGGCTTGACGTACGGACGTACGGTCTGCGCAGCTTTAACTGGAAGCTTTGCACATTCGTTGCACGGGAGAATTTTCTGAGAAAGCGTACTCGCTTGATCTAGCATTTTGGATTCGCCCCCGAAGTCGCGTCGCCCAGGCTGTCGGCACAAATCCCTCTGCAGAGAGAATACCTGATCACGAAGTGGGGCGCAATCTGGAGGGCCTCAGGGAGGTAAGGTGACTGTCATGAGCGGGGGGATGGATGCTCAGACCCGGCGCTGGGCGGGGGTGGCCCACGGGAGGAGGATGGCGGCGACCGCGCGGCGCGAGTATTCGGCCGGGGGTGTTACGAAAAGACTCCCGACCCCTTTTTCCTTTTCCTTTTTCCGCGCCGTCTAACACATTCGCCATGAGCCGCGACGCTCACGACTGGAGTGCGTCGAATTAAGTATGGTGTCCCCGGAATTCCCGGACCCATGAACGACACATGCGCATCGAGGACGAATATGGCAGACTGAAACGCCACAAGGTGTAACCCATGTCCCCGGACTTCTTTGTTACCTATCTCCCCGACCGGTCACTTTGCCTACACATTGCCGTGGGCCTTTGAAATGAATAGTGTCGACGGCGCCGTCGAACTCAGTCGATGACGCGGTCGGCGCGTTTCAGCACCTCGGCTGGAATAGTCAATCCGAGTTCGCGCGCGGTCTTGAGATTGATTACGAATTCACGACGGGAGATGACTTCGAAGGGCATATCTGCAGGCTTGGCGCCCTTGAGAACCCTATCGACAAAGATCGGCATGCCCGGGAAGGTATCGGTGAGGCTTGTGCCGTAGGTCATCAGGCCTCCCGCGTCCGACGCGCCACCGTAAAACATCGTCGGTATGCGATGCGTCGCTGCCAATGCGGCGATTTGCTTGCGGTGAAAGAACGGAGCGGGGACTGCCAGAACCACGAGTACTTCGGCTCTCTCGGTGACCATAGCATTGAAGACCGGGTCGAAATCAGGCGTAGGGCCCCGTACTTTCAGCACCTGAGGCGCGATGCCAAGAGCTTTCGCAGCGGCCACGTTGGAGCGCTCGATGGGCGCCAAGCCGCTGGCGTCGGCGCCAGGGATGTCTGGATCGCTCAGGATCGCGACTCGCGCGAGTTTTGGAAACAGCTCCTTGAGTATCTCCAATTGCCGGCTGGCAAGTTGGGGGTCGTTGTTGGTGATTCCAGTAATGTTTCCACCAGGTCGCTCTAGCGTGGCCGCGAAGCCAACAGCTACCGGATCGGCGACCAGGGCCGCCACGATCGGGATCGTAGTGCTTGCCATTTGTGCTGCACGAGTTGGGGGGCCGCCGTATGTGGCAATGACATCGACGCCCATGCCGACCAGTTCAGCAGCAAATCCTGGCAGCCGGTCAAGTTGCCATTCGGCAAAGCGAGCTTCGAAAACGACGTTGGTGCCCTCGATATGCCCAAGCCGCGCAAGTCCTTGTCGAAGTGCGTCGAAGACCGGACCGGGTCCCCCGTTGAAGAGCACCCCAACGCGGTAAACTTTGCCAGCATGCTGTGCCTGCGACGCACTGCAGGTCAAGACGAGTCCGAACGCCGCAATGGCGGCGAAAGTAAATTTCCCGATAATTGGGGTCAGACTCGATTTTTGCATTTTCTCATCTCCTGCAATAAGTGTTTGCGGATTGCTATGGCTGGTTTCGCTTTGTTGCCGCAACCCGATGAGCAAAGCCTAACATGTAGTATGCCGAACGGCATATTTCAGCCAATCTTCGGCATATTCTCAGGTTGCAACCTCTTATCGCTAGACGCGATTCTAGTATATTTCTCATAGCTTAGAAAGCAAATGGTAACCTCAGCCGATCCTGACAAATGCTGAAGGACTCTTCGGCATCTCGTGCACCCGGGTCAGCGGTTGGTGGCCTGCTCGCCGCACATCCCGGGTGAGTCGCACGGGGAGTGGGCGATCTCGACGAGCTTCGAGTTACCCCGGCTGTCGCGGCTCAGCCGGAAGCTGACCCACGCCGTATTGTCCGTAAGATTGGCCTCTAGGAAGGTTCCGTCGGGGTTGGCCGTGCTGACAAGATAGTAGATGCCTGGCGGCGCGCCGGTGATGTCGATCTCCTGCCCCTCGAGGGCCTGGTGGTACTGATCGACCCACTCGGGCGAGATCCCCTGGAAGCCCGTGTCGCAGTCCCAGTAGATGCGCTCGGTGGTGGGGGCATTGTCGCCGAGTTTGTACACGTCGATCAGGCAGAACCCTACCTTGATCGACTGCGCCTGCCCGCGGTCGTTCTTCAGGGTCGCCCCCCAGAGCCCTCCGGTGCCGTCATCCCCCCTTTGCGCGACCCGCACTTCGAACAGGGCCACGTCCCCGATGTGCCAGTGCTTGTGGTCTGCGTGGAATTCGAAGGTGCTGACGACTTTCTCGCAGAGCACATTTCCGCTGGGATCCTGAATCTCTTGGACCGCGTCGGTGAAGGAGGCAGTCCCGGGGGGTGGGTCGGGGTGCAGCCGCCAGTCCCCTGCCCCACGGTTCGCAATCCCGTTCGTGAACCGGAGGACCTCCCGCTTGCGTTCGTTTTGGATCGCCAGGTGCTTCGGGACCACGGTCTCGAGGTCCGGCAGGACTCCCTGACGGACCAGCGTGCGCGTGCACTCGGGCACGGCCTGAGCCATTGCGACCGGGACCAGGGCCGCCAGGGCAACCATGAGCGTAACGATCATCATCGACCGCATTCGCGTATCCCCCCTAATAAGGACGGATATAGCGCCGGACGACCGGAGCTTTCAGGGGAGCTTTCAGGGTCAGGTCTTGCAATCCAACAATGCCTCTAGACGAAAAGGTGACCCGTCCCTTTCTCTTACCCCTGTTTCCTCGTCACCGGCAATGCACTCAGCTCGTTTACGATCAGTTGGAACACATCGGGACGGGCGTAATGGCCCACCACATCAAAATCCACCTTACTCCTGATAATCTCTCCTAGATCAAGCTCGGCGAACAAGATCCCTTCTTGATTATAGAGAGGGCCCGCAACAAACCCACCGAGGGGAGAGACAATGGCACTCCCGCCACGACACATCACCTCCGGTTGCTCACTCAGCTCGACCATTCCGGGCAGGCTGGCGGGATACATATCTCTCGTCACAAACTGATTGCACCCCAGTACAAAACAACGCCCTTCGCAGGCAATATGGCGTAACGTCGCCTCCCACGTCTCGCGTGCATCTGCCGTGGGGGCCAAGTAGATTTCAACCCCCTTGCCGTACATCGCCATCCGTGCCAAGGGCATGTAGTTTTCCCAACAGATAAGCCCGCCGATTCTCCCGAACTCCGTTTCCAGCACTGTCAACGTGCTGCCATCTCCCTCGCCCCAAATCAAGCGCTCTGCACCGGTCGGCTTCAGCTTGCGATGTTTGCCTAGGACCTGCCCATCCGGCCCAAAGTACAGCAACGTACAATAGAGTGTCCCGCCGCTGAACTGGCTATCCCGCTCTATGACACCCATCGCCAAATAGACGCCAGCCTCACGGACGGCACTTCCTAATTCCTTGGTCACGGCGCTCGGGACTTCAACCGCGTTCTCCCAATACACCTGCCACGTACGTCGCCCCTCCGGACTGCGGGCTCCTACAACCATGCCAAAGCTCAAGCCGCGTGGATAGGCAGGGATAAAGGCCTCGGGGAAAAGAACGAGTTGCACATCTTGTGCTGCCGCCTCGCGGATCAGCCGACACGCTTTTTCCACCGTGGCTTCACGATCAAACAACACAGGGGCCGCCTGCACTACCGCGACCTTGACGGAAGAGAATTTCCTGTCCATTTTCTCATCTCCAACGAACCGCAGGGTTCGTGTCAGACTTGCCTAAGTTGTCTAACCCCCACTTCCCCATCTCTCCAGCAAGCAAAAACGCCCGCCCGGGCCGTGCTCCGCCCGGGAGGGCGTCGAGATTTTCTGCTGCGCCGTCGATTGTGCCGGAGGTGGGCTATAAGCTATACCTACCCCGGTTCCATGCCTAACTCCTCTAGGGAGGGCCTAAGTATGCCCTACCGGCTCAGAGCTGTCAAGGTCGGGGCTGCCCCGCTGGAGGGGGATTTCGACGACCTCGCGGCCCGAGTCCTCGGGCGGCAACAGCTCGACCTGCTGCGGCATCTCACCCACCCGACTCAAGGGCGCCCGGACCCCTTCTACCGATCAGGAGGTAATCCGCCCCATCCGACCGCTATGGTAATCTTCGACCGCCTGGCGGATCTCTTCCTGCGTGTTCATGACGAAAGGCCCTTGACCGACAACCGGCTCGTCGATCGGCCTGCCGTTCAGTACCAGGATGGTCGTGTCCTCCCGGGCCTCGATTGTTACGCGCTCTCCGTCACGGTCAAATACCGCCAACTCCACTTCTTTGGCCGTCTCTGACGCATTCAGCACAACATCCCCTGTCAGGATGAATAGGACCGTCGTGTAGCCGCTTGGCAGGTTCAAGTCCGTGCGACGACCAGCTTTCAGCCGCAGATCCCACAGGTTGATCGGCGTGAAAGTGCGGGCTGGGCCCTTCATCCCCTGGAGATCCCCGGCAATCACGCGTCCAACACCGGCTCCGTCAGGAAGGTTCACGACGGGGATTTGCCGGGCGAGAAGCGTCTGGTAGCCCGGCGGAGACATCTTGAGCTTGGCCGGAAGATTCACCCAGAGCTGCACCATCTCCAGCGTGCCGCCGTGCTTAGCGAATTCACGCGCATGCCTCTCCTCATGGACGACGCCGGAAGCCGCCGTCATCCACTGCACATCGCCGGGACCGATCTTGCCCTGGTTCCCGGCCGAGTCCCGGTGCTCCAATTCGCCCTGATAGACGATCGTCACCGTCTCGAAGCCCCGGTGCGGGTGCTCGCCCACGCCCTGCGGCTGGTCCGTCGGCGGGAACTCGGCGGGGCCGGCATAGTCTAGGAGCAGAAACGGGCTGATGCGAGGGCCTAGGCTCTGGTGCGAGAAGATGGTGCGGACGGGAAAGCCATCACCTACCCAGTGGGCAGGCGGCTTTCTGTGGATGCTGAAAACTTTTTTCATGTTGTCCCTCCATGCTCACCGCTCGCGGCCAACCATCGGGGCAATTCCGGGGACATAGTACATATTTTCACGCGCCACCCGCCGCAGCCCCTTGACCCTCAGCAGCTCCAGGGAGAAGGTCCTCAACGCGCGTTTTCCTTGATGCGTTTCTTCCCTTCCTCCGTGAGCTGAGGCACAGTCGTCACCCGGAGTATCGCCCCCCTCATCAGCCACTCCCCTTTGCACTCGAATTCCACCCCGTTGATCTGCTTCTTCTCCAGTTTCTTGATCAGGGCGTCAAACTCCTCCTTCTTTTTCTCCTCCGCTTTGGGAAGGTCCCATGTAATGTCCAGGGGGGCCGAGATGCCCTTGTCGCTGACGGCGACGAATCTGGAGGGGGCGAACGCATCCCGTGCCACACGGTACTGCAGCGTTACCTTCTCCGTGCGGTCAGCCCTCTCCTTCCCTTTCTCTTGGACCGGGGCAGCGGATACCCAGGGCCAGATGAGCGCGAGAAAGGCACAGACCACAGATAAAAGGACCAGCCGTTCACGGCTCAACATGCGCATGGTTCATCCACTAACCATTGCGGCAATTCTCGGCAGTTTCCAGAATCTTGTCAACCATTGGAACCGCGTCAGGTCCGGTATTGGGGTTAGCCCACTGTCGGGGGCCTCAAGAGACCGATTACCGTGCTAAGCGGTTGTAAAGTAGGGCCCAGAGGGCACCGAACACCCAGGCGGTGACGATAACAACGCTCAGCGTTGCCAGGAGAGCGCCTACGCTCATGGATGGCGGATACAACGAAGAGACGTCGGCGCCGCCAAACTGGCTATTGTACACAAAGCTAAATGCCCTCGGGGCGGTCAACCATAACCCCCAGAGGACGATGTAGAACAACGCTGTCGCCCCCGTCAAAGCATTGGCAAAGGGGACAACCTGTATCGGCATCGTGATCTTCCTCCCTGTGGTTTATCCGGTCCTCAATCGAAATAGTATCGCCAGTCGAATACAATCCGAATACCGACCTGCCAGATGGTCTTCAGGTCAGGCTCCGGCGCTCCCGCCGGCGAAACGACCGACGCAGAGGTCGGAACCTCGAAACCTGCGAAGAGTTGCACCACGAGACTCGCGCTCTGGTCTTGCGAAAAGGTCCGGAACGGGCGGTACTCGAGTACAGGAAACTCGAAACGTATTGATTGAAGATCAATCAACGTGCTACCCGCACCGGAGATCGTCGGGGGAATGACTAAGCGGTCATCATCCAAAATGCCGTAAAACGAGACGCCCACCTCGCGCCCCAGGACGAACTGGAAGCGCCCCAGGGGGGTCGCGATGCCTGCCTGCCACGGAATGAGACCTCCGTTGGCGGCTACCACGGCCATCTTGGCATACGTGTCGGGATCAATCGCTAGGAGCGGCGATGCCAACACCAGGTCCCCGGGAATGAGCCAGAACGGCATACGCAGACGGGCTGTCAAGGCGGACCGCGATGGGATCGCGGCGCTAATCGAGCCCCCCTGGGCGAGTGTCGGGTCGTCAGTAATTTTCATCGACGACGCCGAGTCCAGGCGGACCCCGAGGTCCAGAAACACTAGCCCGTCACCGGCTTCATCCAGGACCCCTTCCAGCCCGAAGCCCAGCCGCACCGCCCCTTCCAAGCTGCCGATGGCGCCGCTCGTCGTCTGCGTCGTACCGAAGCCGCCGCTAACCGATGTCCCCCCACCCCCGACGGACAAGCCCACGAAGGGGCCCAGCTCCGCCCGAAAGCGGGGAAGGTCGCCCGGCCCGGGCCCCAACCCCGGCACCGGCACGTCCAGAATAACCGCCGCGAAGAGAGGGCGCAGAATGGGGCGTCTCGTCCTCGCGGGCATCGTGATCGACGTACAGACGTTGAAGGTATCGGGCAGCAGCACCCCCGCTGCATCGGCCGGGAGCCCGATTGTCGGTCCCCGGCCGCTCGCCGCATCGAGAACCTGCTCAAGACTTGTGCGAACAGCTTCTGCGGCACGCTCGGCGTCCTCCGGGCGCATATACCCGTCACCCATGAGGACAATGGATTTCCCTTTCCACCGCCTGGCCTCCAGGCCCTGCTCATTGTAATAATCGTGAGTCCCTTTTCGCAGGGAGGCGTTGCCCCATGTGCCGGCAACGTGCCCGGCTGCATAGGTGTCTTCGAGAAAATGGAGCGCAAAGGCCTCGTCGGCGAGAGCAGCAAGGGCAAGCGCCGAACGCTGTTCCGGGCTCAGGCCGCCACGGGACAACCGTGACGCCTTTTCGAGCGCGCTCAGATGGTACCAGGCATAGACGCCGAGCGCATTGAGCTCCGCTCCTTCATTGAGGCACCGCGTGACATAGGCGAGGCCGTCTTCATCAACGCTCAAGCGCGCGAGGAGAAAGTGGGCATTATTCGCTCCCGCCCGGGTGACGTATTCCTCGTCCGCGCGCAGCAACCTGATGTCCGAATCGGTCACGGCATTGACGCGCTGCGACCGGGTCTTGGCGCCTGCCAGATCCTCTTTCAACCTCGCGGCGATGTCGGCCACACGGAGAATCCAACCCGTCGTAAGGATCGTATGCACCATGTTTTCAGCCGAGCAGGAATGGTCTCCCGCGATTGCCGGCCATGCCGCCCAGTCAACACAGGACGGCTTCCTGGCCTGTCCGGTATCGGCCGCTTGCTCGCACAATCGCTTTTCATGACCCGAACGCGCTTCAGCCCAGAGCCGGTTCAGAATGGCGCGCCGCTCGGCATCGAGCTCCTGGACGGCGAGCAGCGTAATGTCGCGGTGCTCGGGATAGATCCACGCGGAAGACCTCCCTGCGAAGAGCACAAGGCAGAACAGCACTGCAAGGAACCACACGAGTGGGCTCTTCAACACCTCTTTTCCCCTTGTTTGATCCTTCCCCCAGGGTTAGGCGCCAATCGCCTTCTCCTTCACCTGGTTGGCCTCACGAAGAATCTCAAAGCCGCCCCTGATGACGATGGTGGCAATCAGGGCGCCAATGACCAGGTCAGGAAAGCGGCTACCCAGGACGATGACAAGCACGCCAGAGAGAATGACTCCGAGGTTCGCAATCACGTCGTTCTTGGAGAAGATCCACGAAGCCCGCATGTGAACGCCCCCCTGCCGATGCTTTGCGATGAGCAGGAGACCCGTAACGTTCGCGATCAAAGCGACTGCGCCCACGACAATCATCAGCGTGCTGATCGGTTCGCTTCCGACCAGGAAACGACGCGCCACATCGACCAGCACGCCTATGCCGAGGACGATCTGCATCACGCCGCTTGCCAAGGCCGCCCGTGCTTTAGCGATGAGCGGCCTGCCCACGGCATACAGGCCGATCCCATAAACTGTGGCATCGGCCAGCATATCCAAGGAGTCAGCTAACAACCCGGTGGATTCCCCGATCCATCCAGCAACGGCCTCCACCACAAACATGGAGGCGTTGATGGCGAGAAGAGTCCACAAAGTCCTGCGCTCTAGCGCATCGGCTTCCTCAAGCTCACAGCCACAACCTGAAATGGTTGCCTCCACGATCGAGAACGCCTAGCTATCTGATGCGGCGATTCTCAGCGCTTTCCAAAGACTTGTCAACGCCATCCCGAACCTCCCGCTGCCGACAAACACCGCTCAGCATGATCCGATTATGGCTGCGACGGACTGAGCGCCAAGGTCAATGGATCCCCCGGAAGAACTTTAATGTTCTTTCGATAAGATATCGCATAAGTCATTGACATAAATGATTTGGTTAGTGCGGCGACCTCTCCTATTCCTCACTCAACCTTTGCCCTGACGCCCTGCTCGCAAGGATTTCGTGGCAATGGCGTGACCGTGCTCGGCATCCCAGAGAAGGCCGGCTTCCGAGAAAGCCTGACGAGCATGACTGTACGCCACTACGCATACTGGCGGCCACTTCCACTGTTGATGCACCACACCCGTAGGTTCTGTTGAGAACCTGATGGTTCCACGCGCGCCTTCCACCTCAATGCGGTTCAAAGCATCGCGTATCTTCGTCGGTTCCGTGGTTCCTGCATCTTCGAAGGCATGGGCAAGCACAAGAATCGCATCGTACCCTTCCAGGGCGACGAAGGTTGGTTGACGACCGTACCGTTTCTCGAACTCCGGCAACATCTGCTCTCCCTGGCTGGTGAGATGGCCTGGTCGCGTGTACGAGAGGAACGGGACCTGTACGGCATCGGTTCCGGCAATCTCCCACCAATCTGGGAACACCGCGCGTCCCGCAGGGTCTCCGAGGAAGCATGCGGGCGGGCCCAGGACGTGCGCGCGGGCTTCGCCTACGACCGAGCGGAGTGGCTCCGGATAGGCCATCAGCAGGAGCAGGATGTCTGGGGCCGGTGGCTTCGATTGCTTGGCCAGCACTTGTTGGATCCAAGACGCTGCATCCCCCATTCCTGGAGCGACCGAAAGCTGTGTGAACTGTACGCCTAATTTGCGAAGCCGAGCCTCTATGGCCCTCGAACCACTGTTCCAATATAGGTTATCTTCTTGAAGCGCGACGACGTGCTGAAAGCCCTCTGACGCCAAGAAATCGGCATAGATCCCCCAGCCATAGGACTGAGGTGGTGCCAGGCGGAACACGCAACTTAACCTGCGAGCTGTGATGGCATCCAGCGTGGCGGACGCGCATACAAATGGGAGACTGGAACGCTGCACTAGCTCTATGATGGCATCGGCAACCACGCTGTGGAACTCACCCGCAAAGGCATGGACCTCTTCCTCACGCAGCATTTCAACAGTGGCGACACCTGCCTCCGGTCGGCCAGACGTGTCTTCAAATAGAAGCGCCAGTGGCCTGCCCAGCACGCCCCCCGAGTCGTTGAGCTGCTTCACAGCCAAAGCCATTCCGTCCTGGAGTTCGCGCCCTGCCCAGGGGATGCCGGGTAACGACAAGGGGCCAAGGCCGCCGATACGTATCATTTTCTCCGTTTCTCCGTCTCCATATCGCTACCGTCATACCCCGTGCTGTGACTCATCTCGTTCAAGGCCTTATAGACAGAGCCGATACGAACTAACTTTCCCCCGACCGATTTGGGGCAGGAAGCGTCCAGTCCGTTCCATGTACCCCCGATAGGCATCACCGAATCTGGTAAGCAAGAGCTCTTCTTCCTTTCGCGTTCGGATGACGATGAGGATGAAGAGGAGCGCGCCGCTTGCAAGGATGAACCAGTTGGCGGTCGCCAGCGAGTTGGCAGCGACGCACAGGGCGAGCGACACATAGAAGGGGTGGCGGACCCAGCGGTACGGGCCGCTCGTGACCAGGGTGTGCTCTCTCCTGGTGACCACCGTGTCCGTGAGGTTCTTCCCCAGGCTACGGAGGGTCCAGATGAGCAATGCTCCGGCAATGACGCCCACACCCACTCCCGTCCACCGGAGCCATGCTGGCAACGGCACCGACGACCACGCCATCCATGACGGATTGACCATGTAAGCGATGAGTCCCAGCATGCCAACGACGCCGACAGGCCGTAACGTGAACAAGATGAAGAGGCCCTCTTGCCGCCTGTCGAGCTTCTCGCCCGTCGCCTGGGACTTGAGCCGATGGTACGCGGCGATCGGAAGGAGCACGCCAGAGCCAACGATGAGGATGACTCGAAACAGGTGATCGTCGTTCATCGCTCATTCTGCTAGGCGGTGCCGCCGGACACGCGGCGGATCGCTCCCTCGGTCTCGCTGACCAGGGCGACTACCAGATCACCGGCTGGCTGGCCGTCAGGACGCCGGGCCAACAGCCCCACCGCCTGTCCTGCCCAGAGGGACATGAACTCGGGCCGGTTAGAGTCGGCTGCCGCCCGCCGGATCTCCCCGGTCAGGGCGTTCTGCACCGGGTAGGCAGGAACCTCCTGCTGTCGGGCGTCGAGCCGCCGCATGAACTCGTTCACGATCCCTCGGGCGTACCGGCCGGTAAACGCGCGGGTGACCCGGGTGTCCGTCTCACACGCGGTGCGAAGGGCCGACCGATACCCTGGGGTGATGGGGGCTTCGGCGCAGTTCAAGAACAAAGTCCCGATCTGCACTCCCGCCGCGCCGAGCATGAGCGCGGCTGCAATCCCCCGACCGTCCGCAATCCCGCCTGCCGCGACCACGGGTAGTCGGACTGCATCCACCACCTGCGGCACCAGGGCAAGTGTGCCGACGAGCCCCTCGTCCAGACCGCCAAGGAAGGTGCCGCGATGGGCCCCGGCCTCGGCCCCCTGGGCACAGACCGCGTCAGCCCCATTGTCGGCCCAGGCCCGCGCCTCCGCCACGTTGGTCGCGGTCCCCAGGACGATCGATCCCGAGCGATGCAGATGCTCGATCGCTGCTCCGTCGAGAAGGCCAAACGTAAAGCTGCTCACAGGGACGCGAAGCTCGATGAGGGTCTCTAACTGCTCGCGGTAGTCCTGGCACCAGCGGGCCGGAGGCCGCCCCGGCGGGAGCCCGAGTTCATCACGGATTGGCCGGAGTAGCTCGAGCGCCCGCCCCACCTCGCCCGGGTCCGGGCTGGGCGGATCGAGGACGAACAGGTTGACGTTGAACGGTTGGTCGGTCAGGCGGCGGATCTGCTCGACGCCAGCCGTGATCTCCGCCGGGGACAGCAGCGCCGCCGCGAACGAGCCCAACCCCCCGGCGTTGGCGACCGCCGCGACCAGTTCGGGAGAGGTGAAGCCGCCGGCCATGGGGGCCTGGATCAGCGGATATTTGATACCGAGCCGGTGTGAGAGTACTGTGCTGTTCCACGCCATGATGATGCCCTTCTTTCTCAGGTGAACCGTTCCCTTGCAGACACGCACACTCCGGGCATCACCCAGTGGTACGCCTCGCCAGCTTTCGTGTGCAGCCCGGGGAGTTTTCGGGCGGTCATAGCCACGGGGCCTAATATGAGCCCCGCCGTACCAAGCGCGATGTGAGCGAGCAAGATCGTGTCCGCTACCGTCATAGAGTTCCTTCAACGACACCGAACGGCCCCGCGCCCGTGCGCTCGATCGCGTGGGCGATCTCGTCCAGGTCGGCACCGGTAAGCTCGATGCTCGCCGCCCCGATCCAGCCGTCCACCTGCTCGGGCGAGCGGGCGCCCACGATCGCCCCCGTGACCCCCCGCCACGCGAGAGTCCACGCGACCGCGATCGCCGCCATGGTCGTCCCGTGGCGCTCGGCGATGGGCGTGAGTGCGTCCCGCAGCGCCAGGTTCTTCTCCAGGTTCGGCGACTGGAAGTCGGGCGATCGCCGCCGCCAGTCATCCGGAGCAAGGCCCTTCACCCGATCGACGGTCCACTTCTCCGTCAGGAGCCCCGACTGCATCGGGCTGTAGATGATCACGCCCGTCCCGTGCTCGGCGCACCAGGGGATCTCCGCCGCCGAAGCCTGGCGGTTGATCAACGAGAAGGGCGGCTGGAGCACGTCCACGTGGCGGATCTTCTTGCACCGCTCGAGGAGCGGCACGTCGAAGTTCGACACCCCGGCCCAGTGCACCTTCCCCTCCTCCACGAGCCGGCCCATCTCGCCCCACGAGTCTTCGACCCGCGTGCCGGTCTCGTCGGGCCAGTGGAACTGGTAGAGGTCGATCTGTTCGACCCCGAGCCGGCGGAGCGACGCCTCGCATTCGCGGCGAACCGACTGGGGACGCAGGGTCTGGCGGGGGTCTGCCATCGGATCCCTCTCGTCCCAGACCAGCCCGCACTTCGTAAAGACAAACGGGCGATCGTTCGCCGGCAGCTCCTTGAGCAGCCGGCCCACGAGCTTTTCCGAGTGTCCGAGCCCGTAGACCGCGGCCGTGTCGATCCAGTTGATCCCCAGCGTGATGGCGTGGCGCATCGCCTTGAGCGAGGCCATGTCGTCCTGCGGGCCCCAGCCGTAGGACCAGCCTCCCCCGCCGATCGCCCACGCCCCGAAGCCGACGCGGGTGATCTCCGGACCGTTCTTTCCGAGCTTACGTGTGGGCACGGCGCCCATGTCTCGAGACCTCCATGAAGTGCAGCCGAATAGCGGTTACGTAAATTTGTTCATGACATCATCATTCGAATGCTTCGTTAAAGCACTTTCCGTATATTTCCATTTCGAGGACGGCGTCGACTCTTGACTCATCCTTGGAGCCTTCTCCCGAAGTGCTTCACCGAACGACACGGGGCGGCCGTAGATCCGGTACTGGTCGGTGTTGGCCCACGGGAGGAGGATCTCCACGACGTCGCGGCCCGAGGTTGGGTTGGATGCAGGGAAGGGACGGTCAGGCCTTGAGCGCCTTTGTGGGGGCGGCCTCTTGCTGCCGCCTCGGCTCCGTCGCGCGCCGCGACGCGGGAAGTTCCTTGAACCACTCGAGGTGGTTCCGAAGCCGGACGACCTCTCCCACGACGATGACGGCAGGCCGCCCCATCCCTTTGGCTTTCTCCCGGATGTCCCGGAGCGTCCCCGTGGCGGTTCTCTGCCGGGGCCAGGTCCCCCATTCGATTACGGCGACGGGCGTCTCCGAGGCGCGCCCCTCCTCGACCAGGCGGGCGACGATCTGTGAGAGTCGGCTGACCCCCATGAGAAAGACCACCGTTCCCATCCCCGCGACGGCCTTCCAGTCGATTCCCGAGGCCTCCTTTGTGGAGTCCTCGTGCCCGGTCACGAACGCTACGCTCGATGCCATATGCCGATGGGTGAGGGGAATGCCGGCATAGCCGGGAACCGCGATCGCCGAGGTCACCCCCGGCACGATCTCGAAGAGCACTCCCGCCCCGGCCAGCGCTTCCGCCTCCTCGCCCCCCCGGCTGAAGATAAACGGGTCCCCCCCTTTGAGGCGTACCACGACCTTCCCCTCGCCGGCGCATCGGACCAGGAGACGGTTGATCTCATCCTGCGACAGTCGGCCTGCGGCCCCCGGTTTCCCGAGGCGGACTCGTTTTACGCCCGGCCGACCGTGAACGAGAATATCCTCGTTCACGAGGTAGTCGTAGACGATGACGTCCGCCTCCTCGAGACAGCGCTTGCCTTTCAGGGTGAGAAGGCCGGGGTCTCCCGGCCCCGCCCCAACGATGTAGACCCGTCCGCGACGGTCCGGGGCTCCCTCCCCCACACCCGTCGGCACCAATTCACCCATTGCTTCTCTCCCTCGAGGCTCCCTCAACCCCCGTCTCGCCAGTCCCAGCGGGGCGCAGGGGCACGGCGAGGCTGAATCAGATCCGGTACTGATCGGTGTTCGCCCACTGGAGGAGGATTGCGGCCACTTCGCGCCGTGAGTATTCAGGCGGCGGCAGCTCGATCCGCTGCAGCATCTCGCGCACCCGGGTGCCGGAGAGGGTCACACGCTCTTCCGGGCCGTGCGGGCAGGTCTTGGTCGTCGCCATGGACTGGCAGCGCCGGCAGTAGAAGGCATGATCGAAAAAGAGGGGGCTGATGCCGAGTTCGTCGGGCGTGAAGTGCCGGAAGATGATGTGGGCGTCGAACGTGCCGTAGTAGTTTCCCACGCCGGCGTGATCCCGGCCAACGATGAAATGGGTGCATCCGTAGTTCTTCCGGATGAGGGCGTGAAAGATGGCCTCGCGCGGCCCGGCATAGCGCATGGCCGCCGGCAGAACTGAAAGGATGACCCGATCTTTCGGGTAGTAGCCGTCCAAAAGGACCTGGTAGCACCGTAGCCGTGTCTCGGCCGGGATGTCATCCTCCTTCGTCTCACCGACGAGAGGATGCAGCAACAGGCCATCCACGACCTCCAGGGCGCACTTCTGGATGTATTCGTGGGCCCGGTGGACCGGATTGCGCGTCTGAAAGCCGACGATCGTCCGCCATCCCCGGTCGGCAAAGGCTTGCCGTGTCTCCTGCGGCGTGAGGTCGTACGGATCGTAGGCGGGATACCGGGGCCGTTCGAGGAGCCGGATCGGACCGGCCAGCAGTACCTCTCCCTGCGCATACAGCGCTCTGACCCCGGGGTGCGCATCGTCGGTCGTGCGGTAGACGTCCTCAGCCTCCTGTCTCTTATCGTACGCGTACTTCTCCTGCAGCTCGAGGACCCCCCGCACTCCTCCCTGCTCATCCACCAGGGCAAGCTCTTCCCCCTCCCGGAGCTGGGTGGCTTCGGCGTCGCTCACCGCGAGCGTCACCGGAATGGACCACGGCAGACCGCTGGCCAAACGCATCTCCCCGACCACCCGCTCGTAATCGGCCCGTCCCATGAACCCTTCCAGGGGGCTCAGGGCCCCGATCCCGATCAGGTCGAGGTCCGAGATCTGCCGCCGATTGAGGTGGATCTGCTTTCGCTCCCGCGCTTGGAGACGAGCTTGTTCGCGCTCCTCGAGTGCGATCAACCGGTTGATCAGGCGGCCTCCGTGCGGTTCGATGCTGCTCATCGGATGTCGAGCCTCCTCACGTCGCGAAACGTCCCGGTTCAGCCGGCGAGATGTGTAGGCCGCATTCCTTGTGCTCCGGCTGTTCCCACCACCACCGCCCGGCTCGGATGTCCTCCCCGGGCTTGATGGCGCGGGTGCACGGGGCGCATCCGATGCTGGGGTAACCCAGGTCGTGGAGGGCGTTGTAGGGGACGTTGTGGGCTTTGATGTAATTCCAGACCTGCGCCAGCGTCCAGTCGGCGAGCGGGTTCAGCTTGAGGATGCCCCCGTGAGGTTCATCGCGCTCGACCTTTGGGACCCCGACGCGCGTCACCGCCTGCTCCCGGCGCAGGCCGGTGATCCACGCTTCCAGAGTCCCGAGCGCCCGCCCCAGGGGCTCCACCTTGCGGACCCCGCAGCAGAACTTCCGCTCCTCCACGCTCCGTCGGAAGGAGTAGAATCCTTTTTCTCGCTCCAGGGTCTCGACCGCCTCCCGGTCGGGAAAGTAGCTCTCGACGGCGACACCATACCGGTCCCGAATGCGCTCCATGACCTGGTAGGTCTCTTCGTGGAGGCGCCCCGTATCGAGGGTGAAGACGCGGACCGCGGGGTTGATCTTCCAGGCCATGTCCATGATGACCATGTCCTCTGCTTGCAGGCTGGTCGCCAACGCGATGCGAGGATGAAACCGTTCGAGGGCCCATCGGACCACCAATTCGGGGTCTTTCCCTTCAAGCTGGCTCGCGAGTGCGTCCACTTCTCTTCTATCCAGTCGACTCGTCGTCTGCATGCACATCCCCCTTTCGACTCTGCGGGCTCTTATATGTTGTTTTCATCAGCTCGGCTGTTGTCGGATTGGATTGCAGGTACCGGATGATCGCTGCGGGGCCGACCCGCCGGTGAAAGTACCCCATCCCTTCCCCGGATAATCGGTTGGCGACATAAAACTCAAACAGGGCATCGGTCACCTTGGCGACCTCGGCTCGGGGGACACTCCGGAGGTACATCTCACCGGTCTCTGGATCACGCAATGGCTCGCCTTGATGTTTGCCATCCTCTGTCCCGCCCAATTTGAGCTGGTATCGGTTTAAACCCATTCCAACCCATCCGATGGTCTTCGTGGCCGGGCGAAAACATTGCCGTTCGCATCCGGTCACGCCGATCGACTCTGCCATCTCCCCCCACTTTTGCTCGAGCTCATCGACGAGGAAGGGCTCGAATTTCTCCGCATCGGTATAGGTCAGTTGACAGGTATCCCGCCCGACGCAGGCCCCGGACAACAGGCGAAGCCGGGAGTAGGGCCGCCCGTGGCGCATCCCGTACCGAAAACTCTTTAGATAGGCCTCACATTCTGACCGGGCTTCAGGCGGAAGATTCGTAAAGAGGATGTCTTGGTTGGGAGTGGTCATCAGTTGAACGGGAAATTTCTGCATGACGCAGCGGACCATGGCCTTGAGTCGCCCATTCGGGCCGTCGATGATCCGCCCGTTTTCGATGAAGGCCCCGTAGCACAATCGCCCATCGGAAGGCTGCACCATCCACCCATGATGCAGATGTCTGCTTCCATAATCATGAATCGGGTTGGGCATTTCAAAATCATCACCACTCACACGACGAACCTGATCTCGAAACCAGTTCATACCCTGCTTCAACAGGACATATTTCATTCGCGCCCAGTGTCGGTTTTGACGGTCACCCCATTCCTGATGGACCTGCACGATCCCATCCAGGATTTTGAGGAGCTCGCTCTCTCTCGCAATGCCGAAGGGTTCTCCTAAGGCTGAAAAGGTGGGTTTCCCGTTGCGCTCCCCTTGACTGCCACCGATGTAGATCTGGAACTTCGTCACCCGGTCGCCCTCGACGATGGGAGCGATGCCGATATCATTTGTGCGGAGCTCGACACAATTATCTGGAACATACGTCTGTTTTTCCTCATCGAGGTGAATCGCCGAAAAGCCAATCTTGAATTTTCGGTTCAACAAGTTGGGACCATACTGGAACCGCTCCTCCGGATCTCGTAAATAGTGCGGGTCTATGCCGAAAATTTCGATGAACGCTGCCGTGGGAAGCCTGAAATATCTCCCAGCCTTCTGTGCCCAGGCATTGGCATCATAGATTTTCGAGAAGGGGGAGGCGGGGCATCCCATCACATTTCTTACATTGTCTCCGCAGCCATTCAGACTGTAAAAGCCAGACTCGGCGACCCCCCGCACAACCTCAATGACATGTTCTTTCTTCACCCAATGCAACTGGATGTTTTGCCGGGTGGTGACCCGCAGTGACGGACTGCCTTCCGGGTTGACGGTGAAACGTTCGGATAATTCGTCCAACACCATCCATTGTTCCCGGGTGATGGGACCTCCCCCAGGAATGCTGATTCGAATCATGTACATCCATTCTTTTTCTTTGCCTGTCTTGGCCCGGTTCCATTCAAGGTAAATGCCGTGGGATTTGGCAAGCTGCTCAGACTCCCACGAAAGATCGGCTACAGAGGTATCCCGGAAATCTCCAGGGAGATTTCCGCGGATCCAGTTCGACGCCAGCTTTGCATGTTCGTTCTTAGAAAGATGCTCCAGAGGCGTCCGTAAATTTGGATTGATCTCCTTCATGGCCTGGGTCCAATGTCCTTCTTCGCGTGAATACTATCCGCGCTAGAGTGGTTTTGTTGTGATCGGCGCAGGTGATACCTCTCGGCTATCCCCTTTGATCCGCAATGGACTCAGATCGCATCGTGTCGAGCGCCCGTTTGCGCCTGTCAAGGCGGTCTTGCGCCAGATAATCGACGGTAGCTCTCATCATCGGGCCGAGCTTATAGACCTCAGGCATCACATCGACCTGGATGCCATGCTCTTCGAGGGCGCGCCGCGTCGGTGGTCCGACGGCGACGACGACCACTGTCTCGTGCAGGGCGCGGCGAACCTCATCGTCCAGCCCGTGCGCTTCCGCGAACCGGAAGAGGTTCCGGGCCGATGGCGGGCTGGTGAACGTGATCACGTCAATCTTTCCCTGGCCGAGATCGTGGATCAGTTCCAGGATCCGCTGCTCCTCCGGGGGTAACGATTTGAAACCTACCGCTGCCAGGACCGCCGCTCCCCGCTCTTCGAGCTCGAGCGAATACCGATACGTCACCGCCTCGTAAACCGTGGCCCCCTGGCGGTGCAGGGTTTCCCGAAGTCCCTCGTGCGAATTTCCGTGCCAGAGAATGGCAACCTCCTTGCCCTGCACGTCGCGCTTCACCATCTCGGCGGCGATCCCCTCCGAGGTGTTGTCAGAGGGAACCAGCGATACGCGGACCCCATACTTCTCCAGGACCTTTTGCGGCTTCTGGCTTCTCGCGATGACCTGGGTACGGTTCAGGACCTCGACCACCTCCTGACCGACGCCCAGTCGCTCGGCCGTTGACATCAACCGATAGACCCCTGGCCCCGTCATGAAGATTGCGTAGCGGATCTCGCGGCCGAGGATGTCCTGGATCAGCCCTTCCGTCTCGCGATCCGCATCCGCATGGACTTCGATTCCGACCGTCGGGGCCACGTACGGGACCCCGCCCAGGTTGGTAATGAGCTGCGCCAGCTCCGACGCCCTTCTGCTTCCCGTGACCGCCACTGTCAGGCCCTTGAGCCCCATCGGTAGACCTTCTTCTCCAACCGCCACCGACTTCTCGTTTTCGATCTCCAATGCTCCCTAGACAAAATATTTGGCGATGGTGATGGCGCCGAGAAGACTCACCACGCCACCAAGAAACTTTCGCAGGCGTCTCGGAGAAAGCCCGTTTGAAGTCCGAACGCCGAGCAATACCCCGCCCGCCCCGGCCAGGAGGAGGGGAAGCAAGATCTCCCACCTGAACAGATCTGACCACAGCAGATACGAAATGCTGGCGGTACCCGCCACCAGCGTTCGGCACATCAGGGAGGAACCGATGACCGTGTGGGGGGGGATGCCTGCCCAGATAAGCATTGTGACTCCGATGGGGCCCCAACCGGTACCGAAGGCACCCGCTGATGCCCCGGCCACCGCGCCAATGCCAAAAATGGCAGGGCGCCGCTCTTGCCATTTCACGACCTTGAGATGAGTGGGATCCTCCGGACGAATGCCATTCTGCCTGATAAGGGTGAGAAGGCCCATGATGAGGGTGGTCAGACCGATCAAGAGTTTCAGGATCGGTCCTGGCAGGGTGGGGCTCACTAGGCTCCCCACGAAGGCCCCTCCCACGCCTCCCAGGAGGAGTGCCGGTAGACCAGCCACCCGAGATGGGTCATAGCGCCAATGGCTCATCCCTCCCAAAAGGCTGAGGAGGATTGAAGCGAGAAGGCTTGAGCTGATCGCGACTAGCGGCTCGACCCCCAGCAGAATCAACAGCGGCACACTCAAAGCCCCCCAACCCGCAGCAGAGGTCCCCATGACCCAGCCTGAGGCCAGCCCTACGACCGCGATTCCCAACATGAAAGCCATCATCACTTCCGTCGTGACAACCACCAACCCCTTGGCGCCCCGAGCTTCTTTCCGTGATCCGTCACTCCGTCCGCAGGAAAATTTCGTGCGGCCGGCGGCCCCTCAGCTTCTCAACGAGCCCACGCAAGGCCGCCTCAACAGTCTCGCCGTACACCGTGAACTCGGGCCTCGGAACCTGCGTCGGGTGCTCGGGGCGGGCAACACATCGTCTCGACGGGTCCTGGACGTCGCCCAGGCTCTCCTCCACCGTCAGGTCGAGCATCCCCAACGCGCACCCCGCGGGCCGGATAAACCGAAACCGATGAACGCGGATCAGCCGCTCGCCCGATTGAAGGAAGTCCGCGCTCAAGGCGGCCCCTTCCGCGGGTGCCTGCGCCGTGTCTCGGTCGCTGCCAGCTCCGGCCTCGACGGGGAATCCTTCCATCTGCCAGCGTTGTGTCCCGCCCTCGAGGTTGTAGACCTCATCGAGCCCGATGGCCGCCGCCGCCTCGGAGGCCACGGCGCTTCTGATACCCTCCGAGCAGACGAAGAGGACGGCCCCTTTCCCCAACACCTCGCGCGGTGACTTGAGGAGAGTCCCGAGGGGGACGAGGGTGGAATCCGGGATCCGGACTTCGGCGTACTCTTGCGGTTCCCGGACATCCACCACCTGTACCCCCTTTGTGATCAAGGCCCTTGCCTCCGCCGGCGTAATCCGAAGGAAGGGTTCATCTGATCGGGCCTGTGTCACGCGAGACTCCCCTACTTCTCAATCGGCACATTCACCATGCTGCCGTACTCGGTCCACGAGCCGTCGTAATTCCGGACCTTCTGATAGCCCAGGAGATACTTCAGCACGAACCAGGTGTGGGAGGAGCGCTCGCCGATCCGGCAGTAGGCGATGACGTCCTTGTCGGGTGTGATCCCCTTGGCCTGATAGAGCTGCTTGAGATCGTCCGGGCTCTTGAAGGTCCCGTCCTCCTTCACCGCCTGGCTCCACGGGATATTCGCCGCGCCAGGAATGTGTCCTCCGCGCTGGGCCCCCTCCTGAGGCAGGTTCTCCGGGGCGAGAATCTCTCCCGAGAACTCTTTGGGGGAGCGCACATCCACAAGGGCGATCCCCGGCCTCTTCACCGCCGCGACAACCTCGTCCCGGACAATCCTGACGCTCCTGTCAGGATCCTTCGCCTTGTAGGTTGTCGGAGGGACCTTCGGCACTTCCTTGGTCATAGGCCGCTTCTCGGCGATCCACTTGGCCCGTCCCCCGTTCATCACCCGGGCGTCGGCATGGCCGTAATACTTAAGCAGCCAGAACGCATACGTGGCGAACCAATTGTTGTTGTCGCCGTACAAGATGACCGTTGTGTCGTTGGCGATCCCCGAGCGACTCAGGAGCTTTTCGAGCGTCGCCTTCGTCACAATGTCGCGCACGACGATTTCTTCGAGGTCGGTCTTCCAGTTCCAGCCTGCTGCCCCGGGGATGTGTCCCTCGCCGTAGGCAGCGGTGTCGACGTCCACTTCTGCTAGCCGAATTTTCGGGTCCTTCAGGTGCTCCGCCACCCAGGCGGTTTCCACCAGGACCTCAGGATGCGTGTATTTCGCCATGACTCCCCCCCTCTCAACCTGCTTGTTCTAGACTGAAGGCGATAAACTCGATTGATTTACTCAAGATTAGAGCCTCAAAAAACCCCTTACTCAATTACCACCTCCTCCTCCCCGATCTGCCCATCGGTGATCCAAAATGCCCGAATGACTGGCGTGTTCCGGTTTTGAAGTGACACGATGAAGTAGAGCGCTTCGGGATAAAAGGCGAGCTCCACGTCGGTCTTGGACGGGTAGGCCTCCGTGTGGGTGTGGGAGTGGTAGATGCCGACCAGGTCCCATCCCTTCCGATCCATCTCGCGCATAATCCGGATCTGGTCCTTTGGGTCGACGTAATATCGGTACGGACTTTTCTCGGTACTCTCGCACTGAAAGAGCTCCAGGACGGCGCCGTTTTTCCCGGCGAGCAGCCCGCAACACTCATTCGGGACCTCGGCGCGTGCGTGCTTGACGATCTCGTCGGCAAATCGCTTCGGCAACAGCATCTCCGCCCTCAGTCCTCGTGCCTCAATCCTCAGTCCTCCTCCGCTACCACCAGATGTGGCTATAGACGTCCTCTCCCAGGTCGGGAAGCTCTTTGGCCCACACCCCTAAGCTCACATACTTCCAGCCCCCGTCGGCGAGGAGGCAAACGATATTTCCCTTGCCCATCTTGTGGGCCATCCGGATGGCAGCGTGAAGGACCGCTCCCGACGAGACGCCGGCAAAGATTCCTTCCTTGCGTGTCAGATCCCTGGTGAGAGCAAAGGCGCAGCGGGAATCGACCAAGAACTTCCCGTCCAGCAGACTCAGATCCAGGATTGGAGGGATGAACCCTTCGTCCAAGCTGCGGAGTCCCTGAACGAGATCACCCGGGTGGGGCTCGACGGCGATCACCTGGGTTTTGGGATTGACCTCCTTGAGCCGCCGCCCCACGCCCATCAAAGTGCCGCCGGTCCCCAGCCCGGCCACGAAAGCGTCCACGTGGGGCAGCGCCGCAAGGATCTCGGCGCCCGTGGTCTCGTAATGCGCGCGGACGTTTTCCGCATTGCCGTACTGATACGGCATGTACC
>JBOHQS010000015.1:0-25578 GCA_050732295.1 Methylomirabilales bacterium (SeqCode) | reverse complement strand
GTGGAGTCTTCTGGCCACCTTTGTCTCCGCCCTCCTCTGGCTCGGCCTCCAGGCGGCCCTCGTGAGCGGCCGGCCGCTCACTCATGCGCTGAACCTCGACACGTTGAGCGGCCTGTTGAGCGGCACCCAGTTCGGGCGCGTCTGGGAGATTCGCCTCGCGCTCGTCGCGGTTCTGGCCGGGTTCCTTCTCTTCCGGGAGCGCGAGCATGACGCCAGGGACTGGAACGCGCTCCGCCTCGAGGGCGTGCTGCTGGCAGGCGGGCTCACGGCCACGCTGCCCTGGGCCGGGCACCCCGCGGCCACGGAGGGTGCGGCGCGCTCCCTCCACCTGCTGGCCGACACGCTGCACCTGCTGGCGGCAGGGGTCTGGCTGGGAGGGCTCTGCCCCCTCGCCGTCCTCCTCCGGTGGGCGCACCGCTCGCCGGATGCGTCCTGGACCGCCGTCGCCCGGGAGGCAACCCGCCGCTTCTCGCTTCTGGGGCTCGTCAGCGTCTGCACGCTTACCCTCACCGGGATCGTGAACGGATGGTTCCTGGTCGGCGGCATCCCCCCGCTCGTCGGCACCCCTTACGGGCGCCTGCTGCTCCTGAAGCTGGCTCTCCTCCTCCCCCTCATCGGAATCGCCGCCACGAACCTCCTGCGGCTGAAGCCCACCCTGCTTGCTACGCCGGCCCAGGAGTCCCCCGGCAGGCCGCAAGCCGCGCTTCGCCGGCTGACCCGAAACGTGGTCGCCGAGGCCTGCATCGGAGCCGCAATCCTCCTGATCGTGGGCGGACTGGGGATCACACCCCCCGCCCTCCACGATCAGTCCTCCTGGCCTTTCCCCTTCCGCCTGAGCTGGCAGGCCACCCGAGACCTTCCCGGAGTTCGCGGGGGGGTCATGGCGGGGGGCGCGGGCGTGCTGCTTGGCACGGGCGTGCTCGCGTACGGTCTTCGCAGGCGGCGGCAATACCCGTGGGTCATCGGCTTCGGGTTGGCCCTCTTGCTCTGCTGCCTCGTGATCCCCCTCTATTACCTCTCCGTGGACGCCTATCCCACGACGTACGTCAGGACGCCCGTTCCCTATCAGGCGATCTCCATCGCGAGCGGCACCCGTCTGTACCAGCAGCACTGCGTCCTCTGCCATGGGGAGGCAGGCTACGGCGATGGCCCAGCGGCGCGGGCGTTCTCCAAGAAGCCGGCGGACCTGACCGCTCCACACACCGCCCTCCACACCGCCGGGGATCTCTTCTGGTGGCTCACCACCGGGATCCCGGGGAGTCCCATGCCCGGGTTCAAGGACCGCCTGACCGAGGAGGAGCGGTGGGACCTGATCAACTTCCTCCGGGCCCTGGCGGCGGCGGAGCAGGCGAGGGCGATGCTCCCGCTCGTCGAGCCTACCCCGTGGTTCGCGGCACCGGACTTCGCCTACGGGATCGGGGTGGGGGAGGGGCAGACGCTGAGGGACTCCCGCGGCTGGGCCATCGTTCACCTGGTCCTGTTCACCCTCCCACACTCGATCCAGCGCCTCGAGCAGCTCGACGCCGCTGCGGGGAAAATCGCCGGCGCGGGGGCCCGGATCCTGGCGGTCCCGATGCGCGATGCCGCCCGGATCTACCGGAGGCTCGGGGGCCGGGCGGTGACCTTGCCGGTGGCGGTCGAGGGGAGCGAGGAGATCGTCGAAACGTACACCGTCTTCCGCCGGACGCTGGCCGTGGAGGGCCTCCCGGCGGTGCCGGCACACATGGAGTTCCTCGTGGACCGGCAGGGCTACATCCGCGCCCGCTGGATTTCCCCGGAGCAGCCCGGCTGGGATGACCTCACGAGCCTGCTCGGGGAGATCGAGCGCCTCGACAAGGAAGCGCCCCGGGCGCCGGCGCCGGACGAGCACGTCCACTGACACCCATGCGCCTCTACAAGGTGGTGATCCTGGTCAACGTTGCCCTCGCCACCGGCTTTCTCCTCGGCTATCACTGGTGGAGCCAGGAGAACGCGCGCCTGAGCCGCGAGTTGCAAGCGGCCCGGCAGACGGCGCTCGTTCCCGCGCCGGGAGGGGGAACCTGGACGGCCAAGGGCATCTACCGGGGAATGGTAGCGGAACAGAACCTGATCATCGTCACCCACGAAGAGATCCCCAGGGTGATGGGCGCGATGACCATGGGCTTTCCTCTGAGCGACTCGAAGCTTTCGCGTGGGTTGAAACCCGGCGACCGGATCACGTTCACACTGAAAGTCGATGGCGACCGGCTCGTGGTCGTGGCGCTCCGGAAGGAGCCGAGCCAATGAGGCGGGGGCGGGGCTTCATCCTGCTGACCGCGCTGTGGGCCGTCCTGGCTGCGCTCTCTGCGAATGCTGGTCACGAGGGGGGGGTGGGGTACGTCGTGGGATTTCCGGCGGAGCACACCAAGCGCCTCCTTGACGCCGGGGCCCGCCTGATCTTCATTGACCTGCGGCCTGCCGAGGAATTCGGACAGGGGCGGTTGCCGGGTGCCCGCTCTGTCCCCCTCCGGGAACTCCACCGCCGCTATGCGGAGGTGCCGCGCACCGGCCACGTGATCCTCTACTGCGCCTGCCCGGCCGAGGAAGTCGAGGGGGCCTACCGCTTCCTACGGGACCAGGGCTACCGGAACCTCAGCGTCATGGAGGACGGCTTCCCGGGCTGGGTGAAGCACGGCTACCCGCTCGAGCGCTGAACCTGCGGGGCGCACCGACAGGAGTGGGAAGGATGCGCCGCAGCGAACGCGGAGATCCTGGCAGCCGGCCTCTCGATGGCCTGAGCCCAGAACGGATTGGGTATCCGTTGCACAGATCCGCCCCTCCTGAATACTCTGGGTGCCGCCGCATCCGGCATCAGATGTCTTTTCGTCGTTTGGTCCGGAGGGGAATTATGCAGCAATTCGCGACATGGGCGGCATCATTCGCGCTGACGGTGTTGACAGCGCTGCGCGTCCGTGCTGCCGCGACGGCGCTTGCCACTCTCGTGCTCGTGCCGGCGGCGGCGCCTGCCGACGCGCAGCGCTTCGAGCGCGGGCTGCTGTGGCGGATCGAGGGCGGCAGCGCGCAACCCAGCCACGTATTTGGCACCATCCACTTGAGCGATCCGCGCGTCACGAAGCTGCCACCCGCGGTCGCTCGGGAGCTTGACGAAGCGGGCAGCCTGACCGTCGAAGTCGGACTCGGTGCGCCCAACCTGTTCGCGCTTGCCAACCGCATGGTGTTCAGCGACGGGCGCGATCTGCCCGGCGCAGTGGGCCCGGAACTGTACGGGAAGACCGCCCCGCTCGGGGAGAAACTGGGCATACCCGAACCGGTACTGCGGCTGTTCAAACCGTGGGCGGTGGCGGTGCTGCTGAGTGTGCCGCTACAGAACCCGGAGGAGGTACTCGACCTTGTGATCGCCCGTAGCGCCGCCGCGCAGGGCAAGCCGGTCCATGAGCTGGAAAGCCTGGACGAGCAGGTCGCCACGTTCGAAGGCCTGTCCGAAGACGACCAGATCGCGTTCCTCAGGCGGGCGGTGGACAACTACGAGCGCCTGCCGCGCACTGTCGGGCGGCTGATTGAGGCTTATCTTGCGCGCGATCTCGCCGCGATGTGGCGCATCAGTGAGGAAAGCGACGACGGCAGCGCGGAGGCGCGGCGACTCAATGAAATCTTCGCTCGGCGGCTGCTCGAGGAGCGCAACGCCCGCATGGCCGAACGCATGCAGGCGCGGCTCAAGGAAGGCAAGGCCTTCATCGCGATCGGCGCACTGCACCTCTACGGCAGCCGCGGCGTGCTGCCGCTGCTCGAGCGCCGCGGCTGGCGCGTGACGCGCGTATATTGACCCACCCACAGCATTTCACCTCGATTGTTCCGATGCACAGATCCGCCCCTCCTGCTGACAGGGGACGAGAGCTATGATACAAAGACCTACGAGGAGCTGCGCCTGCGGGCGGCCGAAACCCTCCTCGGCCCGGTCGGCTGGCCCGCTGCCCGGCTCCAGTCCTAGCTCGTGACCCCTTGAACCCCAGCCGCTAGGAATGCCGAAGGACGGCCATGCCTCGAAGAGTCGCAGTCAGATTTAACAAGGAATATCTGACGACCTTTGGTCCAGCGCTGCTCATCGGGATCATCGGCTTCTGGGCAGCGTATCAATTCGTCAAGCCGGCCCCACCCGATAGGATTGTCATGAGCACGGGCAGGGAGGAGGGCGCCTATTACAAGTTCGCCCAACGGTATCGCGACATACTGGCTCGTGATCACATCACACTTGAGATACGCCCCTCGGCTGGTTCCGGCGAGAACATCCAACGGTTGCAAGCGATGGATGGTGGCGTAGACATTGCTTTTGTTCAGGGTGGTGCGGATGGATCCAGAGGCCCTCACAATCTGATGTCACTGGGCAGCATCTACTACGAACCGGTATGGGTGTTTTATCGTAGCAGCAAACAGGTGAATCGGCTCAAGGGGCTTGCTGGCAAGAGGATATCCGTCGGGGAAGAAGGGAGCGGCACCCAGTTGGTGGCCTTGCGGCTCTTGAAAGAGAGTGGTGTAGATCGACCTCCAACGGTCCTCTCTTTCCTGGGAAGCCAGGATGCAGCCCATGCCCTCCTGAAAGGAGACGTGGATGCCGCCTTTCTCATCGCCTCGCCTCGGTCGGAGGTCGTTCGGAAGCTTCTCTCGGTACATGAGATCAAGCTGATGAGCTTTGAACAAGCAGAGGCGTACGCGCGCATCCATCGCTACCTGGCCAAGGTCACCTTACCTCAGGGTGTGATCGATCTCCAGAATGACATTCCGCCTGTTGATACACACCTGATCGCTGCGACCGCCAATCTCGTCGTCCGAGACGACTTTCATCCGGCGCTGATCGATCTCCTCCTCGAGGCTGCTCAGGAGGTTCATGGGGGAGGAGACCTGTTCGAGCGACCGGACGAGTTTCCGTCTCCCAAGTATCTGGAATTTCCGCTCAGCGAAGACGCAGAGCGCTTTTACAAACGTGGTCCGTCCTTCCTGCGGCGCTATCTCCCCTTTTGGGCTGCGACTTTCCTTGAGCGGATGGTAGTTCTCCTGATACCTATCGTTGCTCTGCTTTGGCCATTGTTCAAGATCGTTCCGCCGGTGTACCAATGGAGAATCAGATCAAGGATCTATCACTGGTATGAGGACGTGAAAACTGTTGACCTCAGAGTGGACAGGGACCGTTCTCCAGAACGCGTCGCAGCGCATGTGGCGGAGCTGGACAGGATCGAGGCTCAGGTGAATGACATCCGTGCACCGCTGGCATACGCGGATCAGGTCTACAATCTGCGCATGCATATCAACCTCGTCCGTGAAAAGCTCGCAAAGACGATGCAAGATGCCGCGAGGTAGGCATCTGGTGACGAAGCCCATGTGTCTCCGGATCCGGGTCG
This sequence comes from Methylomirabilales bacterium (SeqCode), assembly GCA_050732295.1. Classification (GTDB taxonomy): domain Bacteria; phylum Methylomirabilota; class Methylomirabilia; order Methylomirabilales; family CSP1-5; genus CSP1-5. Next base: position 20,206 of record JBOHQS010000015.1, on the reverse strand, counting down.
GGACCGCTGGTCTTGGGCTATCTGCTTTTCTGTGTCTCGTTTCCTTCGGTTGTGCCAGTGTTGCGAAATATCCCGTACACGGCACTCTGGCCGGTCAGGCAATATCGACAACTGTCGACTCGGAGCTATCGAAGTATTACCTCGAGCATTACCTCAGGAATGATCGCATCAATCCTGCATACGACCAAGAGATCAATCGGGCATTCACCATATGGAATCACCGACCGCTGGATAGCGATAGCCTCAGAGAACTGACGCAGGAGTTCTCCCCGGACTTTGCAACGCTGTATTTCGTCTCTCACGTGTATCAGGATCCAAGAAATCGCAAGGCGCAGGACGCATTCCATGCGCAGGTTGCAACTCTCAGAGCGAAGGGACCAAAAGAGGTATCTCGAATCGCCAAAAGACTTGCGCCGTACCTTATCGCCTTTGTTCCGGGCTACGCGTATAAGAAGGATCCGGCCACTGGTGCTGACTTCGCCCAGCAGCGACGTCTGATGACCGAGGCGGGGTTTAAGAGCGTACTGATCGAGACGGATGAACTCGCCACGGTCGATAAGAACGCACACATTATCGCAAGCGAAATACTGCGGCTGAGCGAAGAGCACCACAGAATCATTCTGGTGAGCACCAGCAAAGGCGGGACCGAGGTCGCGCTCGCCATCGGAAAACTATTGCCTCCAGAACGACTCGAAGGCGTAAAGGCATGGATGAGCATTGGTGGCCTGCTGAGAGGAACCCCCTCGGCGGACCAGGCGCTCCAATGGCCTAAGAGCTGGTTGGTCAGAACGGCCTTTTTCTTCACAGGTCATCGTGGAGAGATCATTGAGGACTTAAGCACCAAGAAGAGGAGGGAGGTATTTGCGCAACTCGAATTCCCAATGGATATGCTGACGCTGCAATATGTGGGCGCTCCGCTTTCGGGACAGATTGCCGAGTATGTCCAAGGGCGGTATGATGATCTCAAGAATCTCGGGCCGAATGATGGACTGACCCTGTTGGCGGATGAGTTGGTCGAAGGGGGTATTGTCATTACCGACATAGGACTCGACCATTACTATCTCGATGCCGACATTGACCTGAAGACCTTTGCACTAGCATCCGTCGTTCTGGAGCTGCTCGAAGGACGCGATCAGCAACACAGACATCCCCGCCCCGCGACTTCTCCGTAACGCGATGCGCACGGTGAAAGAGAAGATCAGGATTTTCGATAGTCATTTTCACGTTATCGATGACCGGTTCCCCCTCGTGGCGAACCAGGGGTATCTTCCTGACAACTTCACATGCGCCGATTATCTCGAACGGGCCAGAAAGCTCAAGATCGCCGGGGGAGCGATCGTATCCGGCTCCTTTCAGGCATTGGATCAGACCTACCTCGTGGCAGCCCTCGAGGAACTCGGCCCGACCTTTGTGGGGGTGACGCAATTCCCGGCCTCCGTCCCGGATGAAGAGATCATGAGGCTCGACGCCGCCGGGGTCCGGGCCGTGCGCTTCAATCTCAGGCGGGGCGGCTCGGAGGGCGTCGAGCGGCTGGACGATCTGGCCCGGCGCGTGCACGAAATCGCCGGCTGGCACGTCGAGCTCTATGTCGATTCCCGCCACCTGACCGAACTCTACTGCATCCTCGTGGCGTTGCCGGCCGTCTCGATCGACCATCTCGGCCTCTCCCGAGCCGGTTTCGACACCCTCCTCAAGTTGGTCGAACATGGGGTGTACGTGAAGGCCACCGGATTCGGCCGGGTCGAGTTTGACGTCGTGCCGGCCATGAAGGCGATTGTTTCCATCAATCCCGATGCCCTGATGTTCGGGACCGACCTCCCCTCCACGCGAGCCGACCGGCCGTTTCGGGATGAGGACGTGAACGTGATCCTGGACGCGTTCGACGAGGCGATCGGGAGGAAGGTCCTCTACGAGAATGCGGTTGCGTTCTACCGGCCACGGGCAGCCGTGTGACCATGCCCTCTCGGAATCTACCGGGTGCGCCGTTGAACTGAGTGAGAACCATCGGGAAAAAAGATGTCCAATCCCCCTATTGACCCCGAGGCGTTTCGCGCGTTTGAGCACGAGGGTTGGGAAAGGATCCCGCAGCGATACCACAATGCCTTTGCCTCCTTGACCAGTCAAATGACCACGCCGCTTCTCGATGCCGTCAGTGTGACTACCGGGGTGCAACTGCTCGATGTTGCGACCGGTCCCGGGTACGCGGCGGCGGCGGCAGCCAAGCGGGGAGCCGAGGTCGTTGGTGTTGACTTTGCCCCCGCAATGGTTGCTGAAGCGCGGCGGCGTTATCCCACGGTCGACTTTCGGGAAGGTGACGCTGAGGACCTCCCATTTCCGGAGGCCTCTTTTGACGCGGTGACCATGAATTTTGGACTCCTCCATTTGGCCAGACCTGAACGGGCGTTTGAGGAGGCGCATCGTGTGCTCCGCCCAGAAGGAAGGTTCGGGTTTACGGTGTGGGCGAGGCCGGAGGAGGCAATCGGATTTCAAATGGTGCTGCGGGCGGTCGAGAGCTATGGGAAGCTGGATGTACAACTCCCGCAAGGTCCCCACTTCTTCCGGTTTAGCGATCCGCAGGAATGCCATCGGTCTGTATTGGGCGCCGGTTTCATTTTTCCCACCGTGAAAACCATCCCTCTGATATGGCGGCTTGACTCGCCTGACGCGTTGTTCGAAAACATGTTCGAAGGCACGGTACGAACGGCAGGCTTGCTGCGAGCTCAGTCTGCTGATGCGATTCGTGCCATTCGGAAGGCGCTTCGCCAGGCCGCGATGCCCTATCAGAAGGGCGATGGCGTCGAGCTTCCGATGCCGGCAGTGCTGGTGTCTGCGCGGAAGCCCTAGACCTTCGTCGCCGGTGGGGGGGGCGGCGGATCCGAGCCGTGGTTTTTTCTGGCAGGGGAGGACAGCTCCGATTATGATAGGAGAGTGCAGGAGGCCGTGTTCCTAGGGGTTAGGGGAAGACCGGGCGGCCTCCCTTGGTTGCGGAGAAAAAGGGGAGCGCAAAGGCGATGGGTGGGTTGGACGGCCTTTCGGTGTGGGCCGAGGATGATCTCCGGAGAAAGCTCTTGTGGTATCGTCAGGTGTCCGCCAACCGGATGCCGGCGAAATTCCGGATTGCCGGTCACATCCCCGTAGAGGTTCCCTTGGCGGAGGCTCCGGAAGAGGTCCTCTGGGAAGAGCTGGAGGCAAAAACGCCCGTCTTTCTGGACCGCTGGGATCGGATCCGGCGTGGCATCGATGACCTGCCGGCCTCTCCCAGACCGCAACCCAATCTGGTCGACCTTTGCCGCGAGCTCAGCATCCGTATGCTCAGTCATTGCAACTTTTGCCGTTGGAACTGCCGGGTGGACCGGCAAAAGGGCACGAAATTCGGCACCTGCAAGCTGGCCGAGGATTCCCGCGTTTCGAGCTATTTCCACCATCCGGGAGAAGAGTTGATCTACCGGGGGCGGCTCGGTTCGGGGACGATCTTTTTCACCTCCTGTAATATGCGGTGCGCGTTCTGCCAGAACGGCGACATCAGCACAGACAAGGACAACGGCGAGGTAGTGTCTGCGCGCACGCTGGCCACGATGGCCTGGCTGCTCCGGATGGAGGGATGCCACAACGTGAACTGGGTCGGGGGTGAGGTGACCATCCATCTGCACAGCATCGTGGAGGCGATCTCGCTGCTCGAGGACCTCCGTCCCAATATTCAGGACCTTCGGGAGGCGCTCGGGGTGAAGAGCGACTACTACACCAGCTACCGGCGCAATCCGGAGGGTGCCACGTACCGGGGTGCCTTCAACGCGCCGATGTTGTGGAACAGCAACTTCTTCATGTCGGCACCGGCGATGAAGGTCCTTCGGCTGCTGATGGATGTCTGGCTCCCGGATTTCAAGTTCGGTCCTGGAAAGTGTGCCGTGAACCTCTCGAGGACCCCCTGGTACTGGGAAACCGTGACCGGCAATATGCAATTGATCCACGGCTGGGGTGAGGAGTTTACCATCCGCCATCTGGTCATGCCGAATCACGTGGAGTGCTGCACCCGGCCGGTTCTGGAATGGATCGCCCAGACCATGCCGGACGTGCCGGTGAATGTCATGGACCAGTTCCACCCAGATAATTTCTGTGACCCATCCGGCGCGAAGTACGACAAGAAACACGAGGAGATCTCTCGCCGGCCCACCTCTCAGGAAATCGTACAGGCCTTTCGCTACGCGAAGGACCTCGGACTCCACTTCGAATCGCTGAGCTACGAAAAGAACGCGACCGGCCTCCGACTGTTGGCGTGACGACCCGGGCGCCGTGGGAACAAGGAACGGGGTGGCGTGCCCCCCGGGTCGGGTGAAAAGTGTTCCACCATTCAGCACAAAGATGGGGAGAGGCGCCTTGAACCTGTCTTTTCGGGAGAGAAAGTGATGGCTCAACAGGCATTCCAGGAGTTCATCGCGGAGAGGTACTGCTGGGGTTGTGGCCTGCTGAACGAACATGGCTTGCAAATACGGAGCTATTGGTCGGGCGAACAGGCAGTCTGCACCTGGCAGCCCAGGCCCTATCACGCGGCAGGTCCCAAGCACATTCTGAATGGTGGAGTCATCGCAACCATTATAGATTGTCACTGCATCTGCACGGCGATTGCCGCCGCCTACCGCGCAGAGGGGCGATCCATGGATACGGAACCGAGCATCTGGTATGTGACGGCTGCTCTCCAGGTTACCTACCTCAAACCGACACCGATCAACGGGCCTGTCAGTCTGCGGGCCTCGGTCAAGGAATCAACGGCAAAGAAGACGATCGTAACCTGCTCGCTGTTTGCCAGGGAAGAGGAGTGCGCGCGGGGAGAGGTGGTGGCCGTGCGTGTCCCCACGGCTTGGCGCCAGGCTCCGTAGGCCCCGTGTCCGCGTCTGAGCTTGCCGCCACGCTTCGGAAGAGGGACAGGCGTGTCGGGCCAGTCTCGAGGGTTTCTGGCCACGCATGGAAGTGCGCCTTACAGTGGAGGCTTGAGGGATGGCTAAGGGAATGGCAAGTCCGTTTTTGATCCAGGAGCTGCCGGGGTTTACGCCGCGGATCGGCCAGCTGGTGGTCATGATGGATTATGCGCGCCACACGACGCTCATGGCAGTGCAGGGTCTCACGACCAGCCAGCTCGACTACCTACACGACCCCCAGAGCAATACGATCGGGGCGCTGCTGGGCCACATTGCTGCCGTAGAGGTAGCCTACCAGGCTGCCACGTTCGAAGGGCGAGGTCTCACTCCCAGGGAGAAACAAGAGTGGGGCACACTTCTTGATCTCGGCGAGAGGGCGAGAAGGGAGATTCGCGGCCGCCCACTGGCCTATTACTTGCATCTGCTCAAGGACGTCCGGCAGAAAACGCTGGGCGAGTTCGCCAGGCGGGATGACGATTGGCTGTACGAACAGACCCCATTTTGGGGCGGCCAACCGGCGAACAATTACTTCAAATGGTTTCACGTCTTCGAAGACGAGATCAATCACCGGGGCCAGATCCGTTGGCTGTGCAAGCGCCTGCCAGGATAAGGGACCGGGAGCGCGCGGTGGAGCCACGAGCTCGCTGGAGGAACACGCTGCTTCGGGGTCTCTCCGTTCTTGCCGTAGTCATAGCTGTGTTCCTGCCTGGGGTTGCGGAGAGCACTAGTCATCTGCGACAGGTCAAGGGGTCCAACGCGCCGCTGAGGATCAGAGGAGCGAAGGTGTCAACCGAGGATCAGGCCGAGAAGTTAGCGACTGAAGCATACTTCAAGAGGATGGGTGGCAAGCGGGCAATTCAAACGGCCAAAGTGATTTCCATTCTCAAGTTGGATGTTGAGATCAAAGGTTTTTCGCGGAAGGGCGATCGGGTGTGGGATGTACGGATTTACGGAGCCAGGGATCTCAGTGCATTGATTTGGGTGCATTCCGAAACAGCCGCAACGAAGTTTCTCGTGCCATGAGACACAACCCATCTTCCTAGACCCAGGAGAACCAGGACGTCTCTGGGTGGAATCCGCCATGCAGTGTTATGACCCCGAAGGGAGGTTGTCGTGCAGCGAGTCTGGGTAATAATTGTCGCCTTGGCTTTCTTTGGACTCGGTTATGACCAGTGGTCCGTGGAGGCGGCTGAGCGAATGCGGGAGGGGGAGACCGGGCAACAGTTCGCAGAAATCAGCAAGGTGAAGGTTGACCGGGCAGGTGCGATTTATCTCAATGGGAGAATTGTGACGATTGAAGCGTTAAAGCAGGAGTTTGCCCGGCTGAAACAGGGCAATGGCGCAGTCTGGTATTACCGCGAAAACTCGCAAGGCGAGCCGCCCCCGCAAGCGATGGCCGTGATCCAGGCCATCATCGACGCACATCTTCCCGTCAGGCTGATGGAGAGAGACTTTGAGTGAGACAGGGGATGGCAAGGAGAGATGATCAGCGACCGACAAGGGTCGGTGTTCCTTTCTTCCATGGGCTGGGTCGATCGGGGGAGCCTGTGGTGTCTCGACAGGCGCGTGTTTGCCAGGGACTGGAAGAGTGGCGCTTTGCTCAGGGGCCGGTTGCGACGGAGATGGATGTTTTAGCATTCGAAGCCGATCCGGAAAGGCAACCAGGGATGGCCTCAGGTGCAAGGGGGGGTGACCGCGTTGTAGGTGTCATCTCTGACACGCACGGGCTGCTGCGACCCGAGGCCATCATGGAACTCACGGGGAGCGAGCTGATCATCCATGCGGGGGACGTCGGAGCCCCGGAGATTCTGAACCGGTTGCGCAAAATCGCAAGTGTGGTTGCGGTGCGGGGGAACGCCGATCGAGGCCCTTGGGCAAAGGTGCTTCCGACCGCCGAGTCTGTCCGGGTGGCCGAGATGGATCTGTACGTTCTCCATGACGTGAGCGAACTCGACCTCGATCCGAGGGCCGCCGGGTTCCACGCCGTGATCAGTGGCCACTCCCACCAGCCGCGCATCGAGCACCGAAACGGGATCCTGTTTCTGAACCCGGGGAGCGCCGGCCCCCGACGGTTTGTCCTCCCGGTATCTGTGGCCCGCCTGCATATAGGTAACGGCAATTTAGATGCACAGATCATTGAGTTAAGTGTCTAAACGCCGTCTCCAAGGGTACACGATGGGACTGCGCAGGGACGCGGAGAGGCTGCTTGGGACGCTGGAGTCGGTCGCCGCCGGACTTGCCGCTTTCCAAGGATCTCATGTCCAAACGGAGTACACTGATCAGCTGCGCCGCATGCTGGTCCCGCTCGTCGAAGAGCTAAGATCGCTGATTGAAAGGCGGGTGGACCGCTTGGAGATCATGCGCACGATAGCAGCGATCAAGGAAGTGATGCACGAGGTGAACGGTGCCTCCACGAAGGGTGAGATGAAGATTTGCGAAGAGGGGGCACTGGAGACGTTCTGGGATCTCTCGACAATTTTTCAGGAACAGCGGTATCGCGATGAGCGCCTGTAGGATCCGTTCTCTCCAAGGGTGACCATGGTAGTCCATACGGCAGCCAAGGGCTGAACTCGGTGGACATATCCTGCCTGCTCTGCAATAATTCTTCTGGCCACGAAAAACACACCGCTTGCTGACGAACATATTGGAGCATGGAGATGACTGAGAAGGCGACGTTTGGGGCAGGGTGTTTCTGGGGGGTAGAGGCAGCGTTTCGCAAAGTCACAGGGGTTGTATCGACGACGGTTGGCTACTCCGGTGGATCTTCCAAAAATGCGACGTATAAAGACGTATGCTCGGGGAGGACCGGCCATGCGGAAGTCGTACAGGTGGAGTACGACCCCTCGAAGACCTCTTACGAGGAACTCTTGAACGTGTTCTGGGGCGTCCATGACCCGACGCAAATGAATCGACAGGGGCCGGACGTGGGTACCCAATACAGATCCGCGATATTCTTCTACAATGCGGAGCAGGAGGCTGCGGCCAAGGCTGCGAAGGCGCATCTCGAAAAGAGCGGGCGATACAGGAAGCCGATCGTGACCGAGATCATTCCCGCCTCGGAGTTCTACATGGCAGAGGAGTACCACCAGCAGTACTTCGAAAAGCATGGTATGACCTGCTGATCTTCCTGAACAAAGGGGTGAGAACTGCTGCAACCCATTCGCCTCCCGGCACGGTTTCTGGCAGCCGGTCGGCCGTTAGGCAAACTTCCGAGCTTCTGCGGAAAGTGGAGGGCAGGCTAAGATGCCTGGATTTCTGATACGCATGGTAATCAGCGCCATGGGACTTTGGATCGCGTCGGAACTCGTTCCAGGTATGGAGATCACTGGGATGGGGACGCTGGTGGCAGCCGCATTCCTGTTAGGTATCGTCAATGCTGTCGTCCGTCCGCTCATCCTTATTTTGACATTCCCTATCACCATCGTCACCCTGGGGCTATTCCTTCTAGTCATCAACGCGGCGATGTTGGGCCTGGTTGCATGGCTCCTGGATGGTTTCATGCTGGACGGTTTCCTTGCAGCAGTCGCGGGATCACTTGTCGTGAGCGCAACCGGTTGGTTTGCCTCGTGGTACATTGGTCCACGGGGTCGATTCGAGATTCTCATAGTCCGGCGTTAAAGAGAATGGGCAGATGTGCGCACGTGAACGGCCTCTACGAGCGGATATATGCCGTGGTTCATCACATTCCGCCCGGCCAGGTGGCTACCTATGGCCAGATTGCAAGGATCGTGGGAAGGTGTATGGCCCGGGCCGTCGGGTATGCGATGGCTGCTCTTCCCGGTGATACGGACGTGCCCTGGCATCGAGTCATCAACCGCCACGGCAAGATCAGCCCGCGCAGTAGCGGGGAGGGCAGCGCGAAACAGCGCCAGTTGCTCGAAGGAGAAGGCATGCGCTTTAACCACCAGGGGGGTGTGGACTTGAGCGTAGTTGGTTGGGCAGGTCCGGGTTTGGAGTCGTGATTGGCTGCACGTTGCATCCATTATGCTTCTGGACTGAGGGGGCATGAGGCGAGTGGGGCGAAGGCGTGCGAGGCTGCTTGACCCTCGTTGGCCCGGAGTAGTTGCCACGGACCGGGCGGCAAGAGCTTCAATGAAGCGATGCGGCTGGGCGAAGGGGAGCGATGTGATGATTGCCTACCATGACCACGAGTGGGGGGTACCCGTTCACGACGACCGCAGGCTATTCGAGCACCTGATGCTGGACGCCTTTCAGGCCGGCCTCAGTTGGGCGATTATCCTTTACAAGCGAGAGAATTTCCGCAAGGCGTTCGCCGACTTCGACCCGGAGAAGATCGCCCGTTACACGAGACGGGACATCGAGCGGCTGCTGGCAAATCCCGGGATCGTCCGGAACAAGCAAAAGGTCGCAGCCGCGGTCACGAACGCCCGGGCATTTCTCCGAATCCAGGACAGGTTCGGATCGTTTGATGTCTTCATGTGGCAGTTCGTGGGCGGCAAGCCGCGACACAACTCCTGGAAGACGATCCGTCAACTTCCGGCCAAAACGAGGGAATCAGACAGGATGAGTGAAGCCTTGAGGGAGCATGGCTTTGCCTTCGCCGGCTCGACGATCTGCTATGCGTTCATGCAGGCCGCCGGCATGGTCAATGACCACCTGGTCTCCTGCTTTCGGCATGCCGAGATCCTGGCACTCGATACGCGGCGGTCAACACCATGATGATGCTCACGAGGGTGGACTCATAGGCTTATGGGCGATCTTCGGCCTGCGCAGAAGGCGGAGCTCCCAGCGACGATGTGTGCGATGGTGCTCGAGGCTCCAAAGAAGCCTCTACGCGCGATGGACGTACCTGTGCCGCGGCCATGTCCAGACGAGATGCTGATTCGGGTTCGGGCCTGCGGCGTCTGCCGTACGGACCTGCATATTGTGGACGGAGAACTTCCCGAGCCGAAACCGCTCCTGATCCCGGGACACGAGATCGTCGGCACCGTTGTTCAAAAAGGGGAGCATGTCGAGGGGTTTTCCGTGGGGGACCGGATCGGCGTCCCGTGGCTCGGTGAGACGTGTGGGCGGTGCCGTTACTGCCAGAAAGGGCAAGAAAACCTGTGTGACGACGCGCACTTCACTGGCTACACACGCGATGGCGGCTATGCGGAATATACCGTCGCGAATCAACAGTATTGCTTTCGTCTACCCGAAGCGTACAGTGACGCAGAGGCCGCCCCCCTGTTGTGTGCGGGGCTCATCGGATACCGATCGTACCGGATGGTCGGGGAAGATATCAAGCGACTGGGGATTTACGGCTTTGGTGTCGCTGCCCACATCATCACCCAGGTGGCCGTGTACCTGGGGAAACTCGTCTACGCCTTCACAAGACCGGGTGAAACGCAAGCGCAAGAGTTCGCCCGTCAGCTCGGGGCCAGTTGGGCTGGCGATTCGACGGAGTCGCCTCCCGAGAAACTGGATGGCGCAATAATTTTTGCGCCGGTCGGTTCGCTGCTCCCAGCTGCGCTCAAAGCAACCGTCAAGGGTGCTACCGTCGTCTGCGCTGGCATTCACATGAGTGATATTCCCTCCTTTGCCTATCGCCTGTTGTGGGAAGAACGGGTGGTGCGCTCGGTGGCGAATCTGACGCGGAGGGATGGCGAGGAATTCTTGACTATTGCGCCGCAAGTGCGGGTCCGAACGACAGTGCGAGTTTTCAAGTTCCGGGAGGCGAATGAAGCCCTCGATTTTCTCCGTCGGGGGGAGCTCCAAGGCGCAGCTGTGCTAGCGATGTCGGCGTAGCACGCACCAAGCATCCCTCAGGAACCTGGGGAGGAGTCGTTGGCGGACGAGCGAGGTGTTTTCCAACGACGATGCATCCAGAACCACTGCTCGGGATGCCGCAGGACGAGCCGCTCGAGCACGGCATTGTACATGCGCGTGTTCACACGAATCGCCTCATCAACGTCGGTGCACTCCACCAGAGGGAGCGCCTCCTCGAACCGGAGCACGTGGTGGCCGTCCGCCTCACGCCACGTCGCTGCCGGAACCACTGGTGCCCCGGTCGCAAGCGCAATGGTTGCGAGGCTTCGAAACGTCCGGGCTGGATGCCCAAAGAATTCCAGCTCCACACCGTCCCTGCCACCAGCGTGCTGGTCGAGGATAAAGACGACGACATCCCCGGCCGCGAGCCGGTCGAGGATGGCCTCAAGGGCCCCCTTCTTGGGAAAGACGCCGAGACCTGCGCGACGGAACCGCCTGGTGACGAGGGTGTCGAACCAATCAGGACTCAGGGGTTTCCGGAGATAATGGATGCGACCGCGGTATTGAGGGAAGTTTGCGATCGCGCCAACAGTTGCCAGCTCCCAGTTGCCGAAGTGGCCGGTGAGAACGAGAACTCCTTTGCCCTGCGCATGCACGCGAAGAATTGCCTCGACGTTTTCTACGCGCACCAGCGCCGCGCGGCGCTGCGCAGAGAGCCAGGTAAAGTGGAGGAACTCGAAGACGAAACGCGCCATGTGCGCGTAAAAGGCTTGCGCCAGCCGCACGATCTCCTCCTCTGGGACCTTTCCCCCGAAGACGCGACGGAGATTCGAGAGGATTATTTGACGGCGAATGGGAAGGAGGTGGTAGATAAGCCTGCCGGCGAGGGGCACCCGCATCTCCGCAGCCTCGGTCACCGCGACGGCGGAGGCGGTAGCTCCGTCGTGCGTGAGCGAGAGCGCGATCGTCTTGAACCGGTACCGATCGAGGAGTTCCTGAATCTTCGGGCTATAGACGACGTGGGGGGCGCCGTAACCGTCCCGTGCCACCGCAAAATCCCCTGGACCGATCTTTCCGAACGCGGTCTCACGGGGAAAGAGTTTCAGGCATGCTTCCTTGGCAGCAAACCGTGCCGCGAGGCTGGCCAGTCGACCGACTCCATCCCCGGCGTCCCGGAGTTCCTCTGCGGAAAAGATCCGGAGGAGGTCCTCCTGGGGTGTCTCGCGAAGCAGGCGTTCTATGCGCGCGATCTGGACGGAGTCGATGCCGCAGCGCGTCCGGGGACCAGAATCGTCCGCCATCCGTCTCCCTTAGTCAGCTGAGGCTCGCAAGAGCAGCGCGGCGTTCGTTCCTGCGAAGCCACGGCTGAGAACGAGTGCGACGTCACTGCGCGGCGGTTGCGCCGTTGTCGATACTGCCAGGGTTGCGCAGGCCGGGTCCAGGTCGCGGAGGGTCGCGATCCCGGGAACATCGCCATGCCGGAGCGAGTGGAGTGCCAATACGGTATCGAGGATCCCTGAGGCGGCCAGCAGGTGCCCGAAGGCCCACTTGAAGGCCGTGGTCGGTGGCGGCCTCGTCCCAAAGATATAGCGAATGGCCGATGCCTCCGACGCGTCCGAGGGGGGGGTGCCGTTTCCGTGAGCTACGATCATCCCGACGTCTGCCGGGCCAATTTCCGCTTCCTCGAGCGCCAGGACAATAGCGCGCGCGAGCCCATCCCCGTCCGTGCGGATCGAGAGGAGCCCTTCCCCCTCCGCGACGCAGCCGCTTCCGAGATACTCGCCGCGAACCTTCGCGCCGCGCCCCCGGGCTGCGGATGCCGTTTCGAGGACGAGTGCCGCGGCACCCTCCCCTAAAATGGTCCCGCTCCGGGCGGTGTCAAAGGGCCGAATCGTATCCGCAGCGAGGAGGCCGAGCGCATGGTAATAGAGCATCATCTCTGGTTCGACGGGGGAATCATGTCCGACGGCAACCGCACGGTCTGCCTCGTCTGCGCGAAGGGCAGCGGCCGCCTCGGCGACGGCGAGGATCCCGCTGGCGGTGTGGTTTATTATACACGCATTCGCCCCCTTGAAGCCGTATCGGATTCCGATATGGCAGAGGACGTTGTTGGGAAGGGTCCGGAGAAGCCACATCGGGTTTACGGTCGTGGCAAGTTGGCGACCGAAGGTCCCCAGATCCCCCCCTGCGGCGGTGAGAAGCGGGAAGTAATCGTACTGGTCTTGGTAGGTACCGCCGCCCCCCCCGACATAGACCCCTGTACGATCATTGAATAGGTCGGTTTGGGCGGGATCAAGGGAGTCGCGGTGAGGGACGAGCCCGGCATCCTCTATTGCCTTCGCTGAAGCGTACAGCCCGAGAAGATCGGTGCGCCGAACAAGTTTGTGGAGCTTTCGATCCTCCACTAATGCTCGCGGGTTGAGGTTGGCAATCTCTCCCGCCAGCCTGGATGGCCAATTTGAGGAATCCCACTGCTGGACTGCTTCGATCGCGGATCGCCCAGCCCTCGCCGCCTTCCAGATCTCATCCGGGTCCTTCCCCGCGGCGCAGATGGCACCCTCGCCCGTTATCATCACCTTCTTGCTCATAAGTGAACGTCCTCAGGGTTTCGAAGGACGACGCAATTGTTCGACCCGCCGAAGCCGAAGGAGTTCGATATGGCAACGCCCACTCTTCGGGGGCGCGGGCGGTCGCGCACGAAATCCAGGTCGCATTCAGGGTCGGGATTGTGGAGATTTGCGTTGAGCGGAAGGAGTCCATGGTGGATCGCCAGGGCGCAGATCGCGGCCTCGACCGCCCCGGCCCCCGCGATGAGGTGCCCCATGAGACTTTTCGTCGAGCTGACCCCGATCCGGTCCGCATGGGCACCGAACACGGCACGGACCGCTGCGCACTCGCTCCGGTCGTTCATGGGAGTCGAGGTCCCATGGGCGTTCAGGTAGCCGACATCCTCGGGCCGCGCGCCGGCATCGGCGAGGGCCTGAGCCATCGCCTGGATCGGCCCATCGCCTGATGGGTGGGAATCGGTGATTTTGTAGCTGCTGAGAGAGTTCCCGTCACCGGCGAGTTCAGCGTAAATCCGCGCCCCGCGCCGGCAAGCCGCGTTCCACTCCTCGAGAACGAGAAACCCGGCCCCCTCTCCGAGGGTGAAGCCGTTTCGGGTACGGTCGAACGGACGGCTCGCCCGTTCGGGCTTATCATTGTCCGGTGAAAGGGCGCCAAGGAGACAGAACGCCGCGAGCCCGACCGGGTTCAGCATCGAGTCGAAGCCGCCGGTGAGGACGAAGTCAGCGGTCCCGCGACGGATCAACTTCATCGCTGTTCCTACTGCCTGCCCCCCCGAGGCGCACGCGGTGTGAACGGCCGTGGCATAGCCACGGATCCCGAAATGTTGGAGCAGGAGCGAAAGTCCGCTGTTCGCCTGACTTCGGCAGAACACGAGCGGGTCCGGGGCGGTCATTCCCTCGGCGCCGAATCGGTCTGCGGCGAGTTGGCCATCTACAGAGAATCGTCGATGAACCTCTACGAGCTCCGCGAACTCGATCCCCATCATCCCGCTTCCGACGACGCAACCCCAGCGCGCTGCGCTAGTGTCCTCAGGGCGGATGCCTGCATCCCGAATCGCTTCCTCGGCTGCACCGAGGGCGAAGCCGTGATACCGATTGGAAAACTTGAGGAGCTTGCGGTCCTCGATGGCGGTTCTTGGGTCAAATCCCTTTACCTCGGCGCCGATCCGGACCGGAAAGCCGCTGGCGTCAAAGGTCTTGATAGGAGCGATCCCCGTGCGACCAGTAAGGAGGGCTTCCCACGTGGTCCTGGTGTCGTTGCCGAGGGGACTCACGAGGCCCACTCCGGTGATCGCTGCCCGCACTCGTGTCCGCGTTACGTCCACAAACCGATCTCCACACGGGCGGTTGACACCCGTTGACCCTTGACCTGCGTGGCGAGCGCAATCTCGGCCAAATTCTGGCTTGCCGTTAAGAGTTCCGCGTCAATCTCCAGCGACTGACCGGGGCTCAGGAAGGAGCGCATTTTCGCGTTGGAGATGCGCGTAGTCCTGAGCAGCATTCGGATGCTCGGGTCAACTGCCTCTCCGGCCAGTCGAACTGCAAGCTGCAGGTTTGCATCGATGAGAAGCGTTCCCGGAAACACCGGTCTCCGCGGGAAGTGATCCGCAAAAAACGGGGCCGAACTGGGAATCTGCATCTCGGCACGTAGCCGCTTGCCGGTAGTGTGATCAATAACCACAACGCGAGGACTCGGCGCGACGGCGCCGGAAAACTTTTGCGGGGGTGCCCCTGGCCCGCACAGCAACTCGAAGCGCTCGCGTACGACGTCGGGGTCGTCGAAGTCCTCCATGGGAAGCATCGGACCGACGCACCGGCTGAGTTCCACGATCGGGCGGTTTCCGACACGCACTAATCCGCCATACAAGATTGCATCGCTGTCACAACTCTCGAGCTCCACGTCCATGTCGAGAATTGCCCCCGGAGCAGCATCCTGCTTGATTCTGAACTCACCGGTGATGCCCGCAACCGGCCGCCTGCGAAACCCGACCTTTGCCATCGCGACCCATGCCGCGAGCTGTCCAAGCGCTTCACCGATAAGGCATGGCGACAGACTTCGGAGGTCTCTTGGGACAGCAAAAGAGCCGCGGGCCCGCCGGCCGGGCACGATCTCTGTGATCCGATCAACAAATAAGAACGCCATTCCCGGACACCATTATTACACAGGGACCCCATAGCGAAGCTCCGAACCGGCAGATGCGATCCCGCGGGCGGCTTGCCAGCCGCACGTCGGGTTCTCGCGGCTTGACGCCTGAGGTATGAGGTACTCTGTGATCCGCGTGGACTACGGGTCTCCTAGCCATCCGGGGACTTCGTGGCTTGCTCTTGGGCTCGCACCACCAGTTTGCAAAAGGTCTCCACGGTAAAGAGGCGTGGAATGTCGCGGGCCTTTATCGGAGATCTGAAGCGCTCTGGGGGAACCTCACTGAGGTGCTCCTGTAACTGCTTGAAGCCCGCCTCCGTGAGGTAGCCCTTCTGCTCAAACTCTTCCTCCGACAGGGTTCCACGCGCGTCCTCCACGATCTTTCCCCGTGGGATCTTGACCTTGAATTGCCGTTCGAGGCGGAAGACGATGTCAAGGAAATCGATCGATTCTGCGTCGAGGCCTCCCATCAGCGGGGTCGTCAGTTTCACTTCATCGAGGTCGCGGCCCAGCGCCTGCGCAATGGTTTCCGCCACCTTCGGATAGACTTCCATGATCTCATCCTTTGATATGTCGTGTGCGCTCTGCATGCGTTCACTCCATCTTGAATCCGCCATCGACGTGGAGGATCTGCCCAGTGATGTAGTCCGCGTACCTCGAAGCGAGGAACATGATCGCGTAGGCCACCTCCTTCGGCATGCCAACCCTCCGGAGGAGGATGCGCGACCTTACTTCATCGGGGGCCTGTTCGAGGAGATCGCGCGACATGTCCGTTTCGATGACACCGGGAGCGACAGCGTTCACCGTGATTCCGCGGGGTGCCACCTCCACGGCGAGCGCCTTGGTGAAGGCATTGATTGCCCCTTTGCTGGCCGCGTAGTTTGTCTGGCCCCGTCCCCCCTTTTCGCCGGCGACCGAACTCACGTTGATAATCTTGCCTGCACGGCGGGAGATCATGTGCATGACCACCGCGCGCGTGACGTTAAAGATCCCGACGACGTTGGTATCGAGGACAGTCTTCACGTCGTCGTCCTCGAGGAGCCCCAGCAGGTTATCACGGATAACACCGCTGTTGTTGACAAGCACATCGATCCGGCCGCAGCGACCCACCACCCGTTCAACAGCCGCTTCACATGCCTTGCCGTCGCGGACATCGACCTGCTCTGCCGTGATCCGCTGCCCTGCGGCACGACCGGCGGCGACGAGCTCATCAGCAAGCGCTTTGCTCTCACGAAAGAAGAAGGTGACATCAGCCCCCTCGGCTGCGAAGAGCTCCACAGTTGCCCGCCCAATGCCGCGGGTCCCGCCCGTAATAATGATCGCTTTCTCCGCCAACCCGGAGGCCTGCAACATGCTGACCCTCAGCTCGCAATGGAAAATCCGCCGTCCACGACCAACGTGTGACCGGTGACCATGTCGGCCTCCGGAAGGCAGAGGAGGTAGACCGCACCCGCGACATCATCGGGCGTCAGGGCACGCCCCGCCGGCGCTCGCTGGGTGAACGAGGAGAGCAACTCTTCACGGTTTGGGAAAAACTTCAGGGCATCGGTGTCAACAGGTCCCGCACTGACCGCATTGACGGAAACGCCGAGTGGCCCCAGCTCCTGTGCCAAAGTCCTTACGAGCGACTCCAGGGCTGCTTTCGAGGCTCCGATGAAGCCGTAACCGGGAATCGCATGGCTCGCACCGAGACTGGATATGGCAATGATTCGGCCCCCGCGCGACATGAGCGGGACTGCGCGCTGAGCGAAGAGGTTCAAGGCCAACGCATTGGTCTCCAAGCACCACCGCCATTGCTTGAGGGTCATCTCGAGGGCGGGTTTCAGCACGCCGGTGGCGGCATTGTTGATCAGGATGTCGAGGCGGTCAAATTCCTTACCAAAGGCCTCCATGACCTCATCGACGCTTTCGGGGCTGGCGGCGTTGCCCTGGAGCGCGCAGGCGCGCCGCCCTATTGCCCGAACCTCCGCACATAGAGACTCCGCCTCGTCATGGCTGTTGTAATAGGTCGCCGCCAAGTGGCATCCGGCCGAGGCTAGCTTCCGCGCGATCGCACGGCCGATGCCCCGGGAGGCCCCGGTCACCAAAGCAACCTTCCCAGTAAGAGGGCACGACATCCCTGTCCCCGCTCGTTCGGGCTCTCATGCCAACACTGTGGTAAACCCGTTCATTATCACAAGCCGGAGGGGGGGTGTCAAGGTCCTGGTCATGCGTACAGGACATCACCGCGACCCTTTCACGGGCCCGGTGAGGAGACGATGTAACCAGAGCCCTAGAATTACGTCGAATGCTGTGTTAGTGTAGCTGCCGCATACGTAAGCGTATCCTCGAAGAATCTAGGGTTTCCCGCATGACACCAAGCCGAATGTTCTGGAGCGGGAAGACCGTTTGCGTAACGGGCGGCACCGGGTTTGTCGGCTTTCAGATAGTTCGACAGCTTGTAGGAGCCGGTGCCCGTGTACGATATCTGGCCCTCCGACCGGCCGACACGCATCCCATCTTCGCACTCGAGCCGGTCGAAGGGCATTTTGGAGACGTGTGCGACACCCAGTTCGTCCGAAAGGCGTTCGCTGGGTGCGATGTGATCTTCCACACGGCGGGGATCGTAGCCGTATGGGGCCCACGATTGTCACGGATGCACGAAATTCATGTTGCAGGCACGCGTAGTGTCCTGGCTGCAGCGCCGCCCCAGGCGCGCGTTGTGCACACATCCAGCGTTGTTGCGGTCGGCGCATCGCATGGACGGCCCCTGACGGAAGATGACACTTGGAACCTGCGAGGGCTTCAGGTGGAGTACGTGCAGGCAAAGCGCGCAGCAGAGGAGCTGGCACTCGCAGCAGCCGCACGAGATCGCGACGTCGTTGTTGTGAATCCTGGTCTAGTGATTGGGCCCGATGATCATGAGGGGTCCTTCATGGGTCGCTTTTGCCTGCGCTTCTGGAAAGGGCGGATTTTTTTCGCTCCTCCGGGCGGCGTGAACCTGGTGGACGTCCGCGATGTTGCCGCCGGTCACCTCCTGGCGGCCGAGCGGGGCCGGTCCGGTCGTCGCTACATCATGGGCGGGGAGAATGTCTCATTGCATGCTTTGATGCGGACGATGGCATCGGTCGCCGGCATGCGTCCACGTGCACTCCCGCGTATCCCGCATTGGGTCGAATGGTTGATCGCCGGTGGAGCGGAGCTACGGACGACGTTTCGACGGCGCGAGCCCTACCCGTCGTTTCAACACGTGCGCCTGAACCGGCTGAATTGGTTCTATGATTGGAGCCGTGCTCGCGACGAAGTCGACTTCCACCCAAGGCCTCTCTTAGAATCTCTTCGTGACGCCTTCGATTGGTACGCGGCTCGCCACTCCATGCAGCTTCGCGCCATCAACCGATTTTGGATGCGGCCGAAAGGTAAATAGGAGGGGGGTCAGGGGTTGCCTTCGCTGAGGAAAAAGACTTGACCGACTCGGCACGTCCAATTTAGCGTAGAAACCGAGGTCTACTCTTTCGACGGTCATCAGGATCAGTCTCGAGCGAGCCTCTGTCAGTAAGGATAGTCTTGCACTTTCCGCCTCAAGAGGACGGAAGATACTCGCGCAACCCTTACACGGATATCACATGATCGCTAAACTGTTTATGGCCATTTGTCGACTTTCTCCTTATCTGAGAAAATCAATCTGGAGACACTGGTACCAGTTCCTGGCACGATCCTATAAGAGAAAAGAATGGTCATTCATGAACTATGGCTACGCTTCATTAGACCCTCAAACAGAGAAACTCCAATTAGACGACGCTGACGAGCCAAATCGCTATTGCATCCAACTCTATCACCATGTTGCCAATGTTGTTGACCTGAAAGATATACAGGTGCTGGAAGTAGGCAGCGGTCGCGGAGGGGGCGCATATTATATCAAATGTTTTTTAGGACCAAAAAGAGTGGTTGGTGTTGATTTTTCCAAAATAGCAGTGGCATTTTGCAATAAGAGTTATTCTTTTGTAGAAGGACTTTCGTTCGTAGCGGGCGATGCTGAATTTCTGCCTTTTAAGGATAATAGCTTTGACGTGGTTGTTAATGTAGAATCCTCCCATTGTTATGGTTCAATAAATGCTTTTCTTATGCAAGTCAAGAGGGTCCTCCAGGAGGGTGGTTACTTTCTTTACGCAGACTTTCGTGACAAAGACGAAATCGATATTCTTCGAAGAGAGTTACGTCATTCCGGAATGACTCTGGTCAAAGAAACGAATATAACAACGAATGTTATCGAAGCCCTGAATTTGGACAACGAACGCAAGAGGGCGCTTATACAAGAAAGAGTACACAAGGTGTTGCATAGACCATTTCGGGAATTTGCCGGGGTCATAGGCTCTATGATGTATGAAGGTTTCCGGACTGGAGAGGTGATATACTCAAGCTTCGTGCTGCAAAAACCTAACCACCAATGATCCCTCACAAAGACTTTCTGAGATCGCCAGTTCATCAAGCGTTCCAGGCGATAACGAGCGGATCGAGATCAATCACATCGGGCGCTTTAGGCCGTGGTTGAGAGCGGAGGATTTACGGGTCTTCTTGCGCACGCGGACGACCATCAAGTCCATGGCAATCAGCCCCATAGCCGATTCCTAGGAGGACCACGATGAAGAGGGCTGTTTGACTTGTCAATCTTATTGCTGGTGGTTTCGGGGAACGGATGCGCTGCATCCAGTTACCATTATCGTGTGGATGGTGCACGCAGTAGGCTAGGGGCCTGGCAGGGTCCAGGGTTTCGACGGCGCGAGCCCTACCCGTCGTTTCAACACGTGCGCCTGAACCGGCTGAATTGGTTCTATGATTGGAGCCGTGCTCGCGACGAAGTCGACTTCCACCCAAGGCCTCTCTTAGAATCTCTT
>JBOHQS010000014.1:0-27274 GCA_050732295.1 Methylomirabilales bacterium (SeqCode) | reverse complement strand
TGGCCATCGAGCGGGTAATCTTGGCGGCGCCGAGGGGGTTCTGCGCGGGCGTGGACCGGGCGATCGATATCGTGAATATCGCCCTGGAACTCTACGGCACCCCGGTGTATGTCCGGAAGGAGATCGTCCACAACGCCCATGTGGTTCAGGAGCTCCGGGGTCGGGGAGCGGTGTTTGTGGACGAGCTGGACGAGGTGCCTGACGGCGCCCGGGTCATCTTCAGTGCCCACGGGATTGGGCCGGCGGTCCGGACGCAGGCGGCGGCCAAAGGACTGCGGGTCATCGACGCGACCTGCCCCCTGGTCACGAAGGTCCACCTCGAGGCCCTGAAATTCGCTCGCGAGGGCCGGTGGATCCTCCTCGTGGGACACGCCGGCCACGACGAGGTGATCGGCACCATGGGACACGCGCCGGGACAGATGGTGCTGGTCGGCTCGGTGGAGGAGGCGGAGCGAGTGCAGGTGCCGGATCCGGAGCGGGTGGCCGTGATCACCCAGACCACGTTGAGCATCGGCGACACCCTGGAGATCATCGCGGTCCTCAAGCAGCGGTTCCCCAAGGCGGTCTTCCCGCCGAAGGACGACATCTGCTACGCCACGCAGAACCGCCAGATGGCGGTCAAGGAGATGGCCGGATCGGTCGACCTACTCCTGGTCATCGGCTCGCCCAACAGCTCGAACTCGATGCGGCTCGTGGAGGTGGCCCAGGCGGTCGGGGTGCGGGCCCATCTCATCGATGATGTCTCCGAGATCGACCCTCGCTGGCTCGAGGGGGTGCGGACCGTTGGGATTACCGCGGGTGCCTCGGCCCCCGAGCATCTCGTCCAGGAGACCATCGCATTCTTCCAACCGATGGGGGTCTCGCGCGTGGAGGAGCTGGACGGTATCCGAGAGGATGTGGTCTTTGCGCTGCCGCCAGAGATCCAGAAGGACCTGCCGGCAGGGAGCAAGGCGGCGCGATCCCTCAGGGTGTTAGGGCGACCTTGATCGCCTCCCCCCGGGCCAACAGCTCGAAGGCCTCCGGCAGAGAAGAGAGCGCCATCTGGTGCGTCAGGAGGATCTTGGTGTTCACCAACCCTCGCTCGAGGAGGCCCAGGGCCTCGCGGATGTGGCGGGGGGTATGGTGGAAGACACCGATCAGCATGAGTTCCTCGTAGTGCATCCGGCGTGTATCCACCCGAAAGCTCGTCCCCGGCTCACACCCCCCAAAGAGGACCACCGTTCCCGCCTTGCGCGTCACCTCGACCGCCTGCTCCCACACCTCGGGTCTCCCCGTCGCCTCGATGGTGACGTCGGCACCACGGCCTTCGGGGCTTAACCGCCGGACCTCGGCGAGCACCCTTTCCCCCTGTGCCGCATCGAGGATCTCATCCGCGCCCGCCTCAGCAGCCTTGGTCAACCGGAACCGGCCTTTCCCCACCATGATGACCCTGACCCCCTGTCTCTTTGCGAGGTCTGTGAGGAGGAGCCCCATCGGGCCGGCCCCGAAGATGCCCAGGGTCTGCCCCATCCTGACGCCGGAGCGTTCGATCCCATGAAGGGCGCAGGCGAGGGGCTCGACGAGGGCGGCCTCGGCGAAGCTGAGCTGCTCCGGGAGCGGGAGGAGGTTCTGCCGAACGATGCGGGCCGGGACCCGGATGTACTCGGCATAGGCGCCGTTTAAGAATTGTAAGTCCTCACACAGGTTGACCCGTCCTATCCGGCACGGGAAGCAGCAGTGGCAGGGGGCGGAGTTGGCCCCGACCACCCGGTCTCCACGCCGCACCGACTCGACCTCCTCGCCCACCGCTTCGACGGTCCCGGCCCATTCGTGGCCAAAGAGGGCGGGGGTCTTTTTGATCATGACCGGGTGGCCCCGGCGATAGGTCTTGAGGTCCGTGCCGCAGGTCAGCGCTGATCCGATCCGCACCAAGACCTCTCCGGGCCCTGCCGTCGGGGTGGCCACCTCCTCAAACCGGATATCACCGGGACGATGAAACACCACCGCCTTCATGGCTGCTCCACCTCCACAAAGACCTTGAGCGCTTCCTTGTCCCGGAACAGGCGCATCCCATGGGTGAGATCGGCCAACGGGACCCTGTGAGTGACGAGCGCCTTCACCCGGACCGTTCGATCCGCCAGGAGGGCGAGGGCTTCCTGAAGCTCGACGGTGGAGGGGGAATAGCTGCTCACGAGGCTGAGTTCCCGGTGAAAGAACCGGTGGATATCCAGTTCCCCCCTCGGGTGAGCCGGGTCCGAAGCGAACAGCATCACGACGCCGCCGTCTCTCAGGAGGTCGATCGCGCCCTCAAGCACCCGCGGCCCGCCCGCCGTCAGGATGGCGGCATCGGCGCCGCGACCCTGAGTCACCTCCCGGACGGTCTGGGCACCCTCCGCCTGTCCCGGAGTGAGGGTCACATCTGCCCCGAACGCCTTGGCGCGCTCACAGCGCTCACCGAGGAGATCAAGACCGACCACCCTGGCTCGATAGAGCTTCAGGACCTGAACGAGCATGAGGCCGATCGAGCCCAATCCATACAGGAGGACCGTGTCGTGGAGGAGTGGGTTCAGCCGCTTGACGGCCCGGAGACAGCAGGCGAGCGGTTCGGTAAAGGCGGCCTCTTCGTCCTCAAGATGGGGAGGGATCGGGAAGGTGGCGTATCGGGTGTGCAGGGCCGGGACCCGGATGTACTCGGCGAAGCCTCCCGGATCGATATTGGAGGCCTTGAAGGTGCGGCACATGGAGAAGTTGCCATGCCGACAGTAGTGGCAGGCGTAGCAGGGGACGTGGTGAGAGACCACCACCCGCTCGCCGACTGTCCGTCCCTCCACGCCCTCGCCCAGGGCCGCGACAGTGCCGACGACCTCGTGCCCGAGGACCGCGGGGGGCCTGACAAGAGCATGATCGACCTTGCTCGTATCGGTCGCACAGAGGCCGCAGCCCTTGACCTTCACCAGCAGCTCGCCGGGCCCGATTCTCGGGACGGGGAGCGCCTCCAGGCGAATCTGCCGATTCCCCTGGTAGACCGCCGCCTTCATCGTTTCAGGTATACCTCCCACCATCTTTCTTCGTCACCTCAATCAATCATGCGTGTATGCGTGAGCGAACTCGCTGTCAGCTGTCCGCAGTCAGCTGTCGGCTCCTTAAACCTTCCCTTGAGCTGACGGCTGATCGCCGACTGCTGACAGCTTGTTTTGAGCCCATGTGGTGAGGGCGAGGGAGATCTTCCTCGCGCGCGACAGCGCGATCTGATCCTCGAAAACGCGAAACTCTTTCCGCGCGATCATCTCCAGCGTCTCGCGATAGATCCGGCCCATGATCTCGGCGGCCACCATGTTCTTCCGATCCTCGGAGGGCAGACTCTCGGCTGCCCGCCGGAAATAGTCCCGGGCCCGGTCCGCCTCGAATCGCATGAGGGGAAAGAACCCGGGGGTGTACCGGCCGTGCAGGAGATCGTCCTCACGGTACCCGAAGCGCTCCAGATCCTCCTGGGGGAGATAGATGCGCCCGCGCCGGCCATCGGTCTTCAGATCCCGGAGGATATTGGTCAGCTGCAACGCCAGACCCAGGTTGATCG
The DNA here is from genome assembly GCA_050732295.1 of Methylomirabilales bacterium (SeqCode). GTDB lineage: Bacteria > Methylomirabilota > Methylomirabilia > Methylomirabilales > CSP1-5 > CSP1-5. The sequence goes on along the minus strand of JBOHQS010000014.1, from coordinate 23,718 downwards.
CGTATTCCTTTGTGGCCTCATCCCGATACCCGAAGATCTCGATGCAGATCAGGCCCACCACCGAGGCCACCCGATAGCAGTACCGGGTGAGATCCGCGAAGGTGCGGTATCGGGTGACGGCGAGGTCCATCTCGACCCCCGCAATCAACTCTTCGAAATAGCCCTTGGGGATCGGGTAGCGAATGAGACAGTCGCGGAGCGCCCTGGTGATGGGATGGGTGGGCCGTCCGGCGTAGCAGCGGTCCAGCTCCTCTCGCCACCCCTTCAGGCGCTCGGCCTTCGCCTCGATGTCGCCGGGGTCGTCGGCGACGTCGTCCACGGCGCGGCACAGCGCGTACACGGCATAGATCGCCTCCCGCTTCGCTCGGGGGAGAAACAGAAAAGAGTAGTAGAAACTGGAGCGACTCGTCCTGACCAGGGTGGCAAGGGCCTCGGACATCTCCTACGCCTTTCGCGAGACGATGAAGCGGGCGATGGCTCGCAACGGGTCCGCCTGGTGGGTGAGCGACGTCAGCGCATCCAGCGCCTCTGTCAAAAGTCGCTGGGCCTCCCGTTTGGCCGCATCAAGGCCGACCAGGGCCGGATACGTCGCCTTCCCTCGGCTGGCATCCCCCCCGATCTTCTTTCCCCGCATCGCCTCCTCCCCCTCGATGTCCAGAATGTCGTCGGCAATCTGAAAGGCGAGTCCGACCGCCTTCCCGTACCGCGTGATGGCGTCGAGCTGGGCTGCTGTCGCGCCGCCCAGGTGGGCCCCCGCCCGAAGCGCGCAGAGGATCAGGGCCCCCGTCTTGTGCGTGTGGATGTACTGGAGGAGAGACAACTCGATGGCCTTCCCCTCCGACAGGATATCCACCGCCTGCCCCCCCACCATCCCCTGCGACCCGGCAGCCAGGGCGATCTCGTGGATCACGGTCCGGAGGAGCTGCGGATCGAGGTGGCCGACGTGCACGGGGTTCGACAGGAGGGCAAAGGCCTCGGTGAGGAGGGCATCCCCCGCCAGGATGGCCATGGCCGGGCCGAAGACCTTGTGGCAGGTGGGGCGACCGCGTCGTAAGTCGTCGTCATCCATCGCCGGGAGGTCGTCGTGGACTAACGAATACGTGTGAATACATTCGAAGGCGCAGGCGACGGGGAGCACCGCCTCGGCTCTTGCCCCCACCGCCTCAGCGGCCGCAATGGTCAATGTCGGCCGCAAGCGCTTCCCGCCGGCGAAGAGGCTGTAGTGTACCGCGTGGTGAAGCTCCGGAGGCATGGTCCCCTCCCCCGGGATAAAGCGCGTCAGGCCCTCCTCCACCAGCGCCCGCCGCTCTTCGAGATACGCCTTGAGATCCACACGTCCTCCTAGTCTCGCCGAACGGTTGGATTATAGGCGCCTTCTGGCTGCGGACCAAGCCTCTTCTTGATCGTTACCTCTGTACCCTCCGGCGGGCGTATCCGTGGACCCAGTACCACTCCACCGCCTCTCGCAGCGCTGCTTCGACCGGCGTCTGGGGTAACTCCAGTTCGCGGATGGCCTTGGAGGGGTCGAAGAACATCATCGTGTGCGCCATGCGGACCGCGTTGAGCGGAACCCGCGGCTCCTGACGGCTGAGTCGCGCGTAGAGCTCGAAGGCGCAGGCGGCGAGGACGGCCACCGGATAGGGAATCCGAAAGCGGGGTGCAGGAACGCCGGAGATCTGCTCGAGCATCCCGAAGATTGCGCGCAGGGTGAGATTCCGGTTCCCCAGGATATACTTTTCGCCGATCCGTCCTCTCTGGGCCGCCAGGATGTGGCCCCGAGCCACATCCCGGACGTGGACCAGATTGAGACCCGTGTGGAGGTAGCCGAACATCTGCCCGTTGAGATAATCGACAATCATCCGGCCGGTCGGGGTCGGTTTGACATCCCACGGTCCCACAGGAGCCGAGGGATTGACGATGACCACCGGAAGCCCCAGGCCGGCGATCCGCTCTGCCTCCCGCTCGGCCAGAAACTTGGACCGCTTGTAGGGACCGACCATCTGATCCAGGGTGACCGGAGTCTCCTCGGTTCCAGGACGGCCATTCTTGGGGATCCCCAGGGCCCCCACCGTGCTCGTGTAGACGACGCGCTCGATCCCCACCTCGAGCGCGACCTCGAGGATGTTGCGGGTCCCCTCCACATTGGCGCGGTACGTCGCGGCCGCGTCCCGTGAGGAGAGGCTGTACCGCGCGGCGACGTGGTACAAGACCTGACACCCCTTGAGGGCGCGCCGGAGACCCTCGCGCTCCGCGAGGTCTCCCTGGGCCTCCTCGATCTCGAGGCCCTCGATGCCGGCCCGCGGACTTCCAGGTCTCACCAGCACGCGGACGGCGACCCCGTCTTGAAGCAGCTCTCGGACGAGGTTTGCCCCGACAAAGCCGGTCGCCCCGGTGACGAAGGCTCTCACGTCGGTAGCTCCCTCTGCTCGGGCCATCCGGTCCATGTGAGGACTAGGAGGCCGATGGCGACCCACAGGATCTCCCGCGCCCTGCGCAAGAGACTGAAGGCCATGGCGGCCTCTGCGCTCATACCGAGACCGAGAAAGATCAAGACGGTTCCCCCCTCTTGGGCTCCCAGGTTGGCCGGGATGAAAAAGGTCGCCGCCTTGATCCCAAGGAGGAGCGCCTGGATCACCATCGCCGTCGGGACGTCCACGGGGCTTCCCATCGCCCACAGGAAAACGTACGCCTCGACCGCGGTGGTCACCCAGCCGAGGAGCGAAAAAAGTAGGCACCAGACCAGAGGGCTGCGGCTTCGGTAGAGCGTGGCGATCTTGCCGTCCAGGATCTCGAGCCCCTCTCGTTTCGCCGTCCAGGCCTCACCCCTGACACCAAGCCGATAGATGAGCCGGTGGAGGAACGAGAACAGCCCCCGCGTCTGGCTATAGTAGAGGACCAGGACCGAGAGGGCCAGGAAGAGGCCCACCCCCAATCCCCCGACCAGCGCCGACGCGAACTCCTGCGTCCTCGGGAGGGCGCTGGCCAGCCCCACAAAGATAAAGAGACAGTACGCGAACGTCGTCAGGGTCTTTGTGACCACGACCGAGGCGAGGCCGTCGCTTAACGGCACGCCGAGGCGGCGGAGCAGCGAGGCCTTGAGCGGTTCCCCGCCCAGGTAGGCGAGGGGTGTGATGAGGTTGACCGCCTCTCCCGCGGCCCGGATCAGGAAGGTGTATGCGAGGGGCACCCCGGGAGGCAGGGTCAGCCACCAGCCGATGGAAAAGAAGAGAGCCATGACCACAGAGGGAAGGAGGAGGAAGGGAAAACTCCATCCGACCTGCCGGACCTGGGCGAGCGTCTCCTCAAGCCCCACCTGCCCGAGGATCCACAGGAAGAGGAAGAGACCGAGGCAGAGGGCGATCAGCTTGCCCCAGGGCCTCTTCACACCCCCCTCCGCTAGTCGCTGCCTGCAGCCACCTGCCGGAGGCGCGCGGCAATGGCCTCGGGGTGAAGCGATACCCGGGGAATCTCGTCCCGCCGGTCCCCGATCTCGAGTTGAACGAGGAGAAAGGCAGGGCCAGGCCCGCCAAGGAGCAAGGGAAGCACCGCCTCGAGCTCCTCCCGTTGGGTCACGCGGTACACCAGGCGGTACCCGGCCGCCTTCGCCATCTGATCGAGAGGGACCTTTGCCGAGAAGGTCGGTTGATTCCCGGTGGAGGCGTGCGCGGAGTTGTCGAGGACGATGTGAATGAAATTCGGCGGGGCGTGGAAGCTGGCGGTGGGGAGGACGCCCAGATTCATGAGGAGATTGCCATCCCCGTCCAAGACCACGACCCGTCGCTCGGGCCGGCTCAGGGCGAGCCCCAGCCCGATGGAGGGCGCGAGGCCCATGGAGCCGATCATATAAAAATTCTCTGTCCGATCCCGGGCGACCATGGTCTCCCGGGAGATGAACCCGTTGGCGGCGATCACGATCTCTCGATCGAGCCGCTCCAGGATCACCTGAATGGCCTCTTCGCGCATCATGTCACAATCCCCTTTCTCAGGAGCAGGGCGACCGGAGTCCGGTCCTGCTTCATGCGGTCCGCGGCCCAGCGGATAGCCTGCGGAATCGTCTCCTCCTCCAGGATCTGATAGGGAATCCGCAGGGTCTCGAGGAGCGTCGGGGTGATCTGGCCTGTCAAGAGGTGCTCTGGCGCGTCCTTGCCGCCGTATCCGCGCCAGCCGATCAGGAGCAGGCAGGGGATCCGGTAGAGCAGGGCCAGCGAGGAGAGGGAATCGAGGCTTTGCCCCAGACCCGAGTTCTGCATCAGGACGACCGGCTGCTTGCCGCCGAGGTAGGCCCCGGTGGCCATGCCCACCGCCGCGTCCTCCCGCGCCGCCTGGACGTAGCCATGCTCGGCCAGGAGGGTGAAGAGCCCTTTCATGAGCGAGCAGGGGACCCCGGTGAAGAAGTCAAAGCCGGCTTCCATGAGGAGCCGGACGAACTCGTGCGCCGTGACCCCTGTCGCCCTCGGTTGCGGCCTCGCTGCCGGCCGCCCTCGGTTGGGGACGGTCTGGTCCGTCTGCGGTCGGCGAGATCGCGTGACGATCGGTGCCGCGAACGTCGGTCGCGGAAAATCCTGAAGGATCAGGCGGTCGATCTCTTCCTCGAGTCGATGACAAAACTCGATCTCCTTGATGGCGCGTTGGTACTGGTCGATGCCGAGGTAGCGGAGAAACCGGCGAATGCCCCAGTCCACCACCTCGTACGGGACCGTGGGGGCTGCCATGTCCCCCATGCGGATGATGAGGGACTTGACGAGCGGCTCGGGCTCGAGCGGGGTGTTCCAGAGCGGGTGCTCACCGATCTGGGCGCGAAACCGGGTGATATGCTCTTCCCGGTAGAATTCCCCGCGGAATTTCATGAAGTCGATCGCGGTCCAGAAGTCCCACCGCGCCGAGGCGAAGGCACAATCGGGAAGGAAGAACTGGATCGGATTGATCCACACGTCGAAGTAGGGATGGCTCAGGAGGCTCACGGCCGCGGCGAGCCGATCCGTGCCCGGCCGACCCACCTGTGGGTCCCCCACCAGGGTCGCTGCCGTCTCAAGATGGTGGGCAAAGACCGGGGCCTCCTCGACGATTCGCCGCAGCGCGTAGATCTTCCGCTCGACCAGATGCCAGCCCTTCTCATCCGAGACGGGAAGGATGTCGAGATGCGCCTCGAGCTCCTGGATCGCGCTCTCCTTGCGGTCATGCAGGGCGCCGAAATCGCGGCGCGTGAACTCGTCGCTCGGAAAGATCTCGAGGGCGACGTCCAGGAAGTCGCGGAAGTTGTCCAGGGTATGGGCGTACACCCCGTGGTAATGGGTCGGCTGCCTGTCGATGATGGGCAGGCTCGCGTAGATGGCCGCGCCCGGGTCGAGGCCGCAGCTCTTCAGGAGCCTGGTCGCGAGGATCACGTGCGTCCCCCAGTCCATCGCTAGGCCTCCCTGTCGGCAGAGACCGGCCTCGGGGCCAGATGCGCCGCGGTCTCGGGATGCTCCTGGCGCTCGGCCCGCCTGTCCCGAATGAGGAGGGCGAGGACCGACGGCCAGAAGAGGTTGATCCCGATCGCGGCGGCCCAGAGAAACCACTCGAGCCGGTCCACCAGCGCTGCGAGCAGGACGATCAGGGCAAAGTCCCGGTGCATGAGCTGGGCGAGAAGCCGATTGACCGGGCGGCGCCGGATCATGTGCACCCCCACGATCCCGGCGGCAATCGCCGCGCCCACGACGAGCAGCGCGCCCACGACGAGCACGCTGGACTCCGGCCTTCTCAGATACGCCGCCCGGACGAGAGCGGCAAAAATCCCCACGTGCACCAGGTTGTCCAGGACATAATCCATCACACCGCCCCATCGGCTCTCCTGCAACCTCAGGCGGGCCAGCATCCCGTCGAGCAGGTCGGTGAGATAGGCGAGGACGAAGAGCATCCCCCCGATGACTGTCCAGGCATAATCGCCCTGCCACAGGCACGCGATGGCGCCGAGCCCGATGAAAAATCCCGCCAGGGTGAGCTGGTTGGGGGTGACCCGCGTGTCGACCAGGGCACGCATGACCGGGAAGAGGAGGCGTCTCGAGCGGCGGATGAGCCAGCTATCGGTCGCCTTCCCGAGGGCCCGATACAGGGCCGCCGCCGCCCCCTCGCTGGTCGTGTTGGCGAGATCGAGGCACACGGCCGCCCCCGAAAGGGGGACCTGGATGGGAGGCTGCAGGCGTCCGGTCGGGACCGCGGGGCTCCCGAGTGCCACCGGAGCATCGGAACCCTGGCCCGCCGGGACCACGCACGGTGCCCCGGGATGATAGGCGGCCCTGAGTTCCGTGAGCAGGGGTGGGTTCAGCACGGTGCTCGCGCGGATGAAGAAGCACGGGGAGACCCCGTTGCCGCCCACAGCTTCGCTCACCGCTGCCGGTTCCGTGTCGACCCACTCGATCCGACTCTCGGGTGGTCGCGCGCCCACCAGGGCCTGCAGCCGGGGGGCCGCGTCGCCGGCGCAGATGATCACAGTGTGCACGCCGGCGCGCTGTGCACTGACAAGGATGCGCCTGAGCAGGGAGACCCCGCCCACGCGCTCGGCGGCAACAGACCAGTCCCCGTGTGTCGGGGGGAGGACGATGGCCGTTCTTCCGACGTCATCCATTGGGGCGCTAGCGTGAGGCATGGGTTGCAACAATCCTCGGGAGGACTTCCTCCCGGGCCCGATCGAGCTCTTTCGGCCCATCGATGTCGATCCACGAGAGTCCCGTGGTCACCGAACAGTGCACGGGGACATCTTTGGCGATCAACCGTTCCAGGGCGGCCGTGTAGTACTCATTGGTGGCCCCTTCCTGCGTCAGCCGCTCGATTTCGGCGAAGAAGAGCCGCCCTCCGTTGCTGGAAAACCGCGCGATGCCGAGGAAGGTCCCCGTCACCTCGGCGGGAGGGACCGTCTTGCCCACCGCCAGGACCCGGGTTTCTCGGGCCGTGACCTTCTTGCTCTCGGCGTAGATCTCTTCGCTCACGGCGAGGCAGATTTCTCCCGGTTCTTCGAGGCAGCCCTTCAGGATATCCGGATGGAAGAGGATGTCGGCGTAGCAGATGACGAAGGGGGATCCGAGGAGCTGTTCGCGGCTCACCCAGACCGAGTATAAATTATTCGTCTCGGCGTAGCGAGGATTCTCCACGACGGTGACCCGGAAGGGGCGCCCGACGCCCGTCCCCCGAACGAACGCACGGATCTGCTCCCCCAGGTAGCCGGTGACGATCACCGCCTCCGCGATCCGCTGCGCCGCCAGGGCATCCAGCAGGTGGGCGAGGATCGGTCTGCCCCCCACATCCAAGAGACATTTGGGGGTCTCCACCGTGAAAGGCCGGAGGCGGATCGCCTGGCCTGCCGCAAGCACGAGCGCCCTCACGGTCGCAGCTCCTGTACGAGAGCGTCAATGGCCCGAGCGAGGTGGCGGGTGGCGATCCGGAGCCTCGACGCCAGGTGGAGCATCGGGGGAATCCACGACGGATGTCGGAGGAGAGAGACGGCGACGGCCATGGGCTTGAGGCGGCCGTCCGATGCGAGGAAGGCGCTTCCCCGCGCCGCCCAGGGCTCGGCGGCGGTATCCGAGACGACCCTGATCGCGAGGAACGGGATCCCTCGCCACTCCGCTGCTTCGGCCAGATAGGCGGTCTCCATGTCCACCGCCACGATCGGCCCGTCCACCCTCTGCTCAGCCGCCTCGCCTGCCGTCATGACCTTATCGACCGTGAGGATGGTGCCGACATGGAAGGGGAGCCCGATGGCCTTAGTGGCGCCCGTCGCGGTCTCGAGCAGGAAGGGGTCGGCAGCGAAGGACTCGGCATGTCGAATCACCTGAGAGGCGACGATGAGGTCCCCGAGATCCACCCCGGACCCCACCCCCCCACAGAAACCGGCCGACAGGAGCACGCTGGGCGTGCCAAGCGAGGCGACGGCCCGGGCCGCTCCACGCGCACCCATCCCCGCCTGAAGCAGGAGGATTCGATCCCCCTCATCGCGGTACCGGGGAAGACCATCGACGTTCCGGTCCCTCCGCAGCCCGAGATGCTTGACGAGCGGGGCCGCCTCCACCCCGAGGGCCACTATGATCGTCGCCGGGCCATGGGCCAATCGAGACATCCTTCCCTCACCGTCCAGGGGCACCCCCCTCAAGAGTCGGCCTTTCGAGGAACGCCCTCAAGGCGAGCGGGACAGTCCTTCCGGTCTTACAGATCACCGCGCGCCTCGGCCTCGGCGCGGAGCCGCTCCACCTCGGCCTGGCGTAGCTTGTCGCTCTTGGTGGCCCACGCCTCCCAGGATTTCCCAAAGGCGGTGTCTTCCCCCGTGAAGTCCACGGCCACAATGTCGGCGTAGGGGATGGTCTGGGACCCAGGGGTTCCCTTGGGGAAGAACTGGAGATAGGCCTGAGATCCGCGCGCCTGGCGGTTGAAGATGTACCCTGCGATGCGCGTGCCATCCTTCAGTTCGAGGGTGACATCGCCCCGATAATCAAAGGCCGCCTCGATGACCTCCTGGAGTTCCGTGGGATTCGCGGGTCGGAACGAGCGGCCTTCCCACTGGGGTCGTTCCGAGCCGTGTGCCTTCGTCTCCTGGGGCATGGGCCGCTCGCCCCCTTCACGCATTCGGCGTCAGCGTCAACCGGACCGTCCGGGCGAAGCCCGACCAGGAGCCGAACGTATCATCGACGGCGGTGGCCTCGTAGCCGCAGTGCACCATGCAGTCGGCGCACCGCTCGTTCCTGCCGGTCCCGTACCGGTCCCAGTCGGTGGTCTCCATCAATGCCTTGAAGGTGGGGGCGTAGCCATCTTGCAGCAGATAGCAGGGCCGCTGCCACCCGAAGATGTTGTATGTGGGATTTCCCCAGGGCGTGCACTGGTAGTCGCGCTTCCCCATGAGGAATTCGAGGAACAGGGGCGACTGGTTGAAGCGCCAGTGTTTCTTGCGATCCTTGAGGATGGCCCCAAAGAGCTCTGTGGTCCGATGGCGCCGGAGGAAGTGCTCCTGATCGGGGGCCTTCTGGTAGCTGTACCCCGGGGAGATCATCATCCCTTCGACCCCAAGCTCCATCATCCTGTCAAAGAATGTCCGGACCCGTTCCGGGTTGGCGCCATCGAAGAGGGTCGTGTTGGTCGTGACCCGAAAGCCGCGCGCCAGCGCTGCCTTGATGGCCCGCAGCGCGATATCGTACACCCCATCCCGGCAGACGGCGATGTCGTGCTCTTCTTTAAGCCCGTCCATGTGAATGCTGAAGGTCAGATACGTGGATGGCGTGTACTCGTCGAGCTTGCGCTCCAGCAAGAGCGCGTTGGTACACAGGTAGACGTACTTCTTCCGCGCAACGAGCCCCCGGACAATCTCGGGCATGTCGGGATGAATGAGGGGCTCGCCGCCGGGGATACTCACGATCGGCGCCCCGCATTCCTCGGCGGCGGCCCAGCACTCCTCGGGTGTCAGGCGTCTCTGCAGCACGTGCTCGGGATATTGAATCTTGCCGCAGCCGGCACAAGCCAGGTTGCACCGGAAGAGGGGCTCGAGCATCAGCACGAGGGGATACCGGGCATTCCCCGTGAGCTTTTGGCGGAGCACGTACAGGGTAACGGCGAGCGACTGCGAGAGAGGAACTGCCATGAGTCGGCCCTCCTTGGGCCGGCCTATTCGAGGTGGGGGTCCCTCCACACCGGTTCCACCGGGAGCGATCCCCTGCCGTTTGCAGGGGCGTCTCGGCCGGAGAGGACGACTGACACCCGCTCGAGATGCCCCCGAGATGACCGCTGGCGTTGCCGCCACCGCGCGGTGATGGTGACCGCCAGGAACGTGGTCAGGGGGCCGTAGATGAAGAGACCCACAAGGAGCAGGGTCTGCTCCCCGATGAACCAGGTGACGGTGAGGGCAATTCCCAGGACAATATAATACAACCCCGGCCCATACAACGGACGCAAGGGGAGCCGCGCCGCCCAGGCGGGTGCTCCGACCCTGATCGACCGCTCGAGGAGCGCAAAGAGGATCATGATCAGAGAGCCCACGACCCCCCACCCGACGAAATTAGACACCGGGACCCCAAAGTACACCCCTCCATCGGGATAGGTGAAGATCTGCCCGAGAAACCACCGATCACCCCGGACGGCGATGGGGTCTACGACGACGTCGATGAGGACAAAGAAGACCACGGTGAGCAGGAGGACGGGGACGCTGAATCGGTCGCGGTGGGGGAGCAGTGCCCAGCGGCGTTCCCCATCCCTGGGCGGTGGGACGAGCGCGAGGGAGGCCATCGTCCAGCTCGCATAGGCGAGGAAGACGAAGGAGAGGGAGTCCATGAAGGGAACCCCGGCGATCCAGAGCTCCCTCCCGGCAGTCGTGGGCAGATAATGGTACAGGCCAAAGGGAACCCCGAACCGGATCGACAGGGATTCGGCGGTAAAGGCCACGCTCCACGCCACGACCGTGAAGAGCAGCGTCCGTCGCCACCCCATATCTACCACGGCCGCGAAGAGATAGAGGAGGAGGAAGGCGACGACGTACGGTCGCAACACAACAATGCCAACGATGAGCTGGACAAAAGAATCCATCGTTTCCCCCGTGGGCGAGTATACTAGAGCGATTTCGAGGAAGTTGCAATGAAAAATTTGCGCGACCGGGCCTGATCTCGGGGGCTCGAACCAGCGACCCGTATCTTCACGGCGAGAAAGGCGGATCGTCCTTGACATCTGCGGCCTGCTATCCTGTATACTATCACGCCGGGAAATGGCCCGGATGGTTACTGTGGCGCGGGTCTTCCCGAGCGTCGAGGGGGAGTCTTCCTCGGCGACGGGGTGCCCCTAAGGAGTCTCTATGCTGTCTGAGGAAGGGCGATGAGGATTCTCTGGCTCCTCGGAGAGTGGGCCCTGACTTCCCTCCGCAACGGGGGCCGGATGATCATCTTTCTCGGCACCGCCCTCTTCTGGATCTTTCTCCCCCCCCTCAAGTGGCGGCGCATCATCGCCCGGATCCACTTCATCGGGGCCAAGTCGCTCGTGGTGATCCTCCTCACGGGCGCCTTCACCGGGATGGTCCTGGGGCTCCAGGTCTTCTATACCCTGACGAAATTTGGCTCGGAGGCCTTCCTCGGCCCGGCGGTGGCCTTGACCCTGATCCGCGAGTTGGGACCGGTCCTGTGCGCCCTGATGGTCACGGGGCGCGCCGGCTCGGCCTTGACGGCCGAAATCGGGATCATGCGGATCACCGAACAGATCGATGCGCTCACCGCCATGGCGCTCAACCCCATGCGATACCTGATCGTCCCGACGATCCTGGCCGGCCTGATCGCGTTCCCCCTGCTGACCGCCATCTTCGATCTGGTCGGGATCTACGGGGGGTATCTCGTGGGGGTGAAGCTCCTGGGGATCGGGGAGGGGACCTATTTCGGGGAGATGGAGACCTACGTGGGACTCGGGGATATCACCCAGGGGATCCTCAAGTCGCTGAGCTTCGGACTGTTGGTGACGTGGGTCTGCTGTTACAAGGGATTCTATACCGGCTACGGAGCCGAGGGGGTGAGCCGGGCCACGACCGAGGCGGTGGTCCTCTCCTCGGTGTTGATCCTGGTCTGGGATTACTTCATCGGTTCGGTGCTTCTGTAATGTCGGGGCCCATGGTCGAGATGCGCAATGTGCATAAGTCCTTCGGAGGACAGCAGGTGCTCCGGGGGGTCGATCTGCAGGTGACCCAGGGGGAGATCCTGGTCATCATCGGGCGAAGTGGCGGCGGCAAGAGTGTCCTCCTGAAACACCTGATGGGTTTGCTGAAGCCGGACCAGGGGCAGATCGTGATCAACGGCCAGGAGATCTCGCGACTCCGCGGACGGGAGCTGGACCAACTCCGGGAGCGGTTTGGGGTGGTCTTTCAGGGGGGGGCCCTCTTTGACTCCCTGACGGTCTTTGAGAACGTGGCCTTTCCGCTCCGAGAGAAGACCCGCCTTCCCGAGGAGGCCATTCGGGAGAAGGCCCTGACCCTCTTGAAACAGGTGGGTCTGGCGGACATGGGCCACAAGTATCCCGCCGAAGTGAGCGGAGGGATGAGGAAGCGGGTCGCGCTGGCCCGGGCGCTCACCATGGAGCCGGAGGTGGTCCTCTTCGACGAACCGACGACCGGTCTCGATCCGATCATGGTGAATGCCATTCATCGGCTGATCCTCGACCTGCACCGGCGCGTCGGCTTTACGGCCATCCTGGTCAGCCACGAGATCCCCGAGATCTTTGGGATTGCCGACCGGGTCGCGATGCTGCATCGGGGGGCGGTGGTCGAGGCAGGGACTCCGGAGGCGATCCAGGCATCCGCCAATCCCGTGGTCCGCCAGTTCATCACCGGCGATCCCGAAGGACCGATCCAGCCCGACTGAGGAGGCGTACATGAAACGGATGGAGCTCGAGGTGGTCGTGGGTCTCTTCCTGCTGGTGGGCATCCTTGCCCTGGCGTGGCTCTCGATTCGGCTGGGCCGGATGCAGGTGCTCGGATTGGCGGGGTACGTCGTGTATGCGGACTTCCCGACCGTGGGCGGATTGAAGCAGGGGGCCAGCGTTGAGATCGCCGGGGTGAAGATCGGTCAGGTCGAGGCGATCTCGCTGGTCGAGTACCGGGCGAGGGTCACGCTCCGGGTCGACGGCAGCGTCAAGCTGCAGGAGGACACGATCGCCTCCATCAAGACGAAGGGACTCATCGGCGAAAAGTACATGCGTTTGAGCCCTGGGGGATCCGATGAGATCATCCCCCCAACGGGCAGGATCCGCGAGACCGAGCCGCCCATTGACATCGAGGAGATGATCGGCAGTTTTATCTTTGGGAAGTTTTAAGGCGCGGGCAACCGTCAATCCGGAGAGGAGGGGTGCGATGGCCGCATCGATTGCGTCCGGGGTCTGCCTTCTGCTGATCCTGTTGGGGCCGGCGTGGGCCGCCGCGCAGGAACAGGCGTCTGGCGAACAGAAAAAAGTTGTCGTCACCCTGGAACAGGCGTCTGGCGAACAGAAAAAAGTTGTCTTGAACCTGGAGGGTGCCGTCAAGCGGGCACTGGAGGTGGACGATCGGATCAAAGAGTCTCGGTCCGACGTGGATGTATTTCGGGGCAAGCGGGCGCAGGCTGACGGGGCCCAATGGGCGCAGCTGACTGCCAACGCCTTCACGGGCCCGTCCCCCGAGTCGAAGCTTCGAAGTTCCACGGGAATTATAGACTCCGAGTCGGACACCTCGGATCCGGTGATCAACGGTATCTTTGGCCGAGCCCAGATCCTTCTGGTCCAACCGCTGTACACCTTCGGGAAGATCAGCTCCTTTCGCGAGGCGGCCGGCCGGGGTGTCCGGGCGAGCGAAGCGGCGGTGAGCGTGACGGCCTCCGAGGTCGTTTTGCAAGTGAAACAGGCCTATGCCGGGGCGCTGCTCGCCGGTGATATTCGGGAGTTCCTCGTGGGGCTCAAGGACGAGCTGCAAAGGTCCCTGGAAAGTGCCGAACGGCGATTCGAAGCGGGGTCTGCCGCAGTGACCCTGGGCGATCTCTACCAGCTCCGCGCGTTCGTGGCGGGGCTTGCGAAGGGCATCGCGGATGCCGACCAGGGAGATCGGCTGGCCCGAGACGCGCTCCGCACGCTCCTCCAATTGGAGGAGGGAGTCCGGATCGAAATGGCGGATAAGAAACTGAGCCCGATCACGGCGGACGTCAAGAATGTGGCGGAGTATGAGCGCGTTGCGGGTGAAATCCGTCCGGAGTTCACGCAGCTCAGGGAGGGGATTAAGGCCCGGGAGGCCCTGGTGCAAGCGTCGATCGCCGACCTGTACCCGGTGTTTTACGCGGCACTCGTGGCGGATGTGGCCGGGGCAACGAACCGGGACCTCAGCCACGTTCCCATCATCACCGATCCGCTACACCACTATCAGGGCGGCGTCGTCGTTGGACTCAATTGGACCTTCGACTTTGGAATCAAAAGGGGGAAGATCGACGAGGCGCAGGCGGAGCATACGAAGCTCCTCCACAAGCAGGATTTTGCCGAGTGGGGGATCCCTCTGCAGGTGCGGAAGGCGCACCTGGAGCTTGAGACCGCGCAAGAGAACATCAAGTCCACTGAGCAGGCCTACCGGAACGCCCGGCGATGGCTGGTGACCGCCGTGGCGAACGTGGACCTGGGTATCGGGGATGTCCGCGAACTCACCCAGGCGTTTCTCGCCTACGTGACGTTTCGAGTGGATAACTTTCGTGCGGTCTACAATCAGCAGATTGCCCTGGCCAATCTGGCCTATGCGACCGGCGAGGCGGTCCGGGGGTTCTCAGCGCGTCCATAGGATACAGAGGGGCTGACCGCAATCCTGAGGGTCACCAGGAGGGAAAACATGGCGAGGGCGATTCGGAAGGCCCTGATCCTTTACGGGATAAGTGCCTTGGTCCTTTCTTCCATCTCCTTTGCCCAGGCGGGGGCGACGGCCCAGGTGAAGGGGACGATCGACAAGGTCCTGGAGATCTTGCGGGACCCGGCGCTGAAGGCGCCGGACAAGGCGGAGGCGCGGCGGAAAAAGCTGAAGGAGATCATCTATCCGCGCTTCGACTTCTTGGAGATGGCGAAGCGCTCCCTGGGCGTGCATTGGCGTAGCCGCACCCCCAAGGAGCAGGAGGAGTTCGTGAGCCTCTTCGCCGATCTGTTGGAGCAGTCGTACTACAAGAAGCTCGAATCCTATACCGATGAGGAGATCCTCTATACCAAGGAACAGGTGGAGGACAAGTTCGGGCTCGTGGTCACCAAGATCGTGAGCCAGAAGGAGAACATCGATATCCCCATGGAATACAAGCTCCTCCGCCAAGACGCCCAGTGGCGGGTGTACGACGTGGTGATCGAGGGCGTGAGCATGGTGAGCAACTACCGGAGCCAGTTCAATCGTATCATTGAGACCTCCTCGTACGCTGAGCTCGTCAAACGGATGCGGGTCAAACAGGAGGACGAGGCGCTCGGCACCGTTCCCACTCCTAAGCAGAAAAAATAGATGGAGGTCCAAGGAGGAGCAATACCGGTCATGGCCCGGCGGTGGTCTCGTGTGATCTCCAGATATCCCCGTGTCGTCTTGCTCCTGACCAGTCTGCTCGCCGTCCTCTCGTTTGTGGCGGCGGCGGCGTGGCTCGAAATTCGTCCGAGCCGGGCAGAGCTGGTCTTCGGTAATGAACGGCTCACCCAGCTGAAACAGGCCTATCGGCGGGCGTTCGGAGACCGGGACGGCGTCGTCATTGTGGTGGACGCCTCGGACCTCGCCCGGGCCAAGCAGTTCGTCTCCGCCCTGGCCGAGCGACTCCAAGGGGACCGGGAGTACATCGCGGAACTCTTCTATCGAGCGGACCCGGCCCCCTTCGAGACCCACGCCCTCCAGTACCTGTCCCCGGCCGAGCTCGAGAAGCTTCACCGCAAGGTCGAGGACCATGGAGCGCTGATCCGGGATATCGCCACCACCCCGGGGATCACCACCCTGTTTGCCGGAATCAACCGGGAGATGGGTGAGGCCCTGGTCGGGCATTTCTTTACCGGCTTCCTGGAAGAGAAGAAATCGGGGCGGGCGGACCTCGGCCTGTTGAATGCCCTGCTCCGGCAGCTCGACGACGCGTTGAGCGGCTCCGGCTCCTTCGCCTCGCCGTGGGGCGAGTGGCTGGGTGCGGGAAAAGAGCCGGTGTCGGAGGGCTATCTCCTCACTGAGGACAAACGGTACCTCGTCCTCCTGGCCAAGATCCGCGGGACGAACGAGCAGACCCTGGTGCCCAAGCGCGAGGCGATCCAGCGGATCCGTGCCAGCCTGGCCGAGATCGGTCACGCCTACCCGGGGATTCAGGCGGGGGTGACGGGACCTGACGCCCTGGCTTCGGATGAGATCGTGACGGCCCAGCGGGACTCGACGTTGGCGACTCTCCTTTCCTTCACGATCAGCGTCGCCCTCTTCTTCCTCTTGTGGAAGGGATTGGCCGTCCCCATCCGGGCCATCCTCAGCGTGGCCGTCGGGATCTGCTGGACCCTGGGATTCACGACGCTCACCGTGGGCTCCCTCAATATCCTGTCCGCCATGTTTGCCCCCATCCTCATCGGCCTGGGGGTCGACTACAACATCTATCTCCTCGAGCGGTACGGGGAGGAGCGCGCCAAGGGGCGCAATCCTTTCGATGCCCTGGAAAGCACCTTTCGGGCGGTGGGGGGGCCCACCGCGACGGGGGCGCTCACCACGGTGGTGGCGTTCTACAGCCTCACCCTCACGAATTTCAAGGGGCTCGTGGAGATAGGCTTCATCACGGGGAGTGGCCTGCTCCTCTGTCTTCTCAGCGCGTTTACCGTGTTCCCCGCCCTCCTGATCCTCCGCGAGCGGCGCAAGGGGGCCTGGCTCACCTCGAGATCCGCGAGGTTCTTCGTCGTCCTGGAGCGGTGCAGTCACCGTCCCTGGATCATCATCGCGGGGGCGGCGCTGCTGGCCTTGGCCTCCTTGCCCGCCCTGGGCAAGATTCAGCTCGAGTTTAACCTCCTGGAGCTTCAGGCGAAAGGGACCGAGTCCGTAGATTGGGAGCTCCGCCTCCTCGAAGGCGGAGAGACGTCGACGTGGTATGGCATCGTCCTGGCCAAGTCCCCGGAGGAGGTGAGGGCCAAGACCGCTCGGCTGGAAGCCCTTCCGTCAGTGGATCGGGTCCAGTCGATTTTCTCGTTCCTGCCGAAGGACCCGGAACGAAAGCTGGGGGCGATCCAGGCGCTCGGGACCCCTCTGGCCAAGCTCCCCCCCAGTTTTGGGCAACTGGAACCGGTGGATATAGAAAGGCTCGGGGCGACACTAGAACGGATCCGATTCAAGCTGGGGGATAAAGAGCGCTTCAGCTCGGCATCCGATGGGGAACTCGAGGAGGGGCGGCGACTCCTGGATGCGCTGCGGGCTCGGCTCAAGGAGGGCGACCCTGCTCGACTCCGCCAGGCGCTGGCCGCATACCAGAGCGCGCTCTTTGCCGACTTTGAGAAGAAGATCGCCATCCTCCGGAGCAATCTCAAGTCGGATCCGATGACCCTCGCCGACCTTCCGCGCCAGCTCCAGGATCGCTTTATCGGCACAGAGGAAATCTATCTCCTCAGGGTGTTTCCGCAGGGGAATATCTGGGGGCGGGAGGCCGTCCAACAATTCGTGCGGGAGGTACGGTCGGTGGACCAGGACGCCCTGGGCGATCCCATCACCGCCTGGGACCATGGGCAGAGCATGGAGAAGGGGTACCTCCTGGGGGGGCTGTATGCAGCAATTGCGATGCTCGTGGTCATCCTCTGGTCATTCGGCAGCGTCTCGCATTTGATGCTCGCCCTGGTTCCCCTGGTCGTGGGCATTGCCTGGACCCTGGGTCTCATGGACCTTTTCAGCATTCACTTCAATCTGGCCAATCTCATTCTCCTCCCGCTCATTGTGGGCTACGGCATCATCAACGGGCTCCAGATCGTGAAGCGGTATCAGTCGGAAGGGAGGACGGGGTCTATCATCGCCAACAGCACCGGTCGGGCGGTCTTTCTGTCCTCCGCCACCTCCATGGCGGGTTTTGGAAGCCTGATGGTGGCCCACCACCGGGGGATCTTCAGTCTCGGCTCCCTCCTGGCCGTGGGGGTGGGAAGCGTCCTCTTGGCCTCCCTGACAGTCCTCCCGGCCCTGCTCTGGGCCCTCTCCGGCGTGAGGAAGAGCAGACAGGGATCCTTGCAGCTCAAGCAATCAGGGGGTGAAGAGGAACACCCCCATCGACGGAGCCGCGTGACATGAGGAGGTGGGTCGTCATCCTGGGGCTGGTATTGCTTTTGCCGGGCTCGGTGCGGGCGAGTGACGGGAAGCCCGTCGATCGGGTCCGGGATACCCTGGAGAGCGCGCTACGCATCCTCAATGATCCCGCCTTGCAGGGTCCAGAAAAAAAGAAGGCGCGCACACAGCGGGTCCAGAAGCTCATCGCTTCCCGCTTCAATTATGCGGAGATGGCGGAGCGCTCGCTGGATTCGCACTGGGTCAAGCTGACCCCCGAGCAGCGTCAGGTCTTCGTGGCCCTCTTCGGAGAGCTTTTCGAACGATCCTATAGCCGCCTGGTCCTCAATTCACTGCCGGATCAGCAGATTGTCTATGCGGGCGAGACGGTGAACGGGACGCGAGCCGTGGTCAAGACGGTCATGGTGGACAAGCGGGGCGACCGGCTGCCGGTCGATTATCAGTTGGGGCGCCCCAAGGCGCAGTGGGAGCTGTCCGATGTCGTGATCGATGGCGTGAGTATCGTCAACAATTATCAGTCCCAGTTCAACAAGATCATCCAGACCTCGTCCTTCGATGAGCTGGTCAAGAAGATGCGCATCAAGCGCGAAGAGGAATAGGCGGATCTTGGGCCTCATAGTCATCGTGGTCGGGGCTGGTACATGAGGCCGCTCCGCAAGCCGGTGCTGCTTGCGATGGTCATGATGGCGATGCTTCCAAGAGCGGCATCGGCGGCGGAGCCTGGCCCGGAGTCGCCTGCCAGGCAGGAGGAGGCGGGTGCGACATCGCCCAGAGACCTGTTCAAGCTCCGCGCCCAGGAGATCGGCATCGCGGCCGGATATGGGGCCGCCGTTGAGAGTTTTTTGTTCCTTCCGATCGGAGAGACCAGCACGGAGGAGCTTCGGGAAGTCAAGTACGTCTACGTGGCACCTCGCTGGGGCATTGGCATCAGCGACCCCCTGGGAGGAGATGCCTGGTACCGGGGCAACTTCGAACTGTTGGTGGAGGGGGCATTCTACATCCCGTTCGAGCCCACGGACGGCTTTGGGGGGGGAATCTCGGCGATCTTCCGGTACAACTTCCTCCCCAAGGGTTTGCTGATCCCCTTTGTGGAAGTCGGGCCAGGCATTCTCATTACGGACTTCGGTCTCGAGGACCGCGCAGATGGGTTTAATTTCACGTTTCAGACAGGGCTCGGGTTTCATTTTTTCCTTGCAGAACGAACGGCCTTGACGGCCGAGGCTCGGTTCCATCATATCTCCAACGCCGGTATCGACGACCCGAACCGCGGACTCAACTCGGTCATGGTCCTGATCGGGGTGACGATCTTCTTGAAGTAACCAGCTGAGTGGGTACAGTCCGATGCTCAACGATTCCATTGCGCGCGCGCAGGAATATCTCCTGAGCCTGCAGCATCCCGAGGGGTACTGGCTCGGCGAACTCGAGGCGGATAGCACCCTGACCTCGGAGTACATCATGCTGCGCCACTTCCTGCGCCGGGTGGATCAGGACCGGGAACGCAAGGCGGCGAACTACCTGAAGGCCAAGCAGCTCCCCGATGGGGGATGGGATCTCTTTCCGGGAGGCGCAAGCGACATCAGCGCCACGGTGAAGGCCTACTTCGCCTTCAAACTCATGGGGTACTCACCCGACGACGCCTTTATGCGCCGCGCCCGGGAGAACATTGTTGCCAAGGGCGGCGTGACCAAGGCCAACGTCTTCACCAAGATCGCCCTGGCCCTGTTCGGACAGTATGACTGGCGGGGGGTCCCCAGCATGCCGGTCGAGATCATCCTCTTCCCCCGCTGGTTTTACTTTCACCTCACCGAGGTCTCGTACTGGTCCCGAACGGTCATCGTCCCCCTCCTGATCCTGATGGATCTGAAGCCGGTCTGTCGGATCCCGCCGGCGGCCGGCATCGATGAGCTGTACGTGCCGTCCCGGGCCGCGGCCGATCTGCGATTTCCCCGCAGTGAACGACTCTTCACGTGGAAAAACTTTTTCATCACGCTCGATCGGTTGCTCCACGGACTCGAGCGCTGGGCCCCCCGCCCCTTCCGGGCATGGGCGCGACAGCAGGCCTTGGTCTGGATCTTGACGCGGATGGGGCCCGGGGGACTCGGGGGGATCTATCCCGCGATGGTCAATGCGGTGATGGCGCTCCACACCTTGGGCTACTCCGAGGACCACCCCAAGATGGCCGAAGGCTTGAAGGAGATCGAACTCTTGGGGATCGAGGAGGCCGATCGGTTCCATCTGCAGCCCTGTCTCTCACCCGTCTGGGATACCCCGCTGGCGGTGAACGCCTTGGTCGAATCTGCCCTGCCCCGGGACCATCCTGCGCTCCTCAGGGCCGCCGCGTGGCTGCTTCAGCAGCAGATCCTGCGGCGTGGCGATTGGCAGGTGAAGCGGCCTGAGCTGCCTGCGGGGGGATGGGCGTTCCAGTTTCGGAACGACTTCTATCCTGACACCGATGACAGCGCCGTGGTGCTGATGGCCCTCAAGAAGATCGCGCTCCCGGATCGGGCGGACATCCGGCAGGCCATCGAGATCGGACTCGAGTGGTTTCTCGGGATGCAGTCGGCCAATGGAGGGTGGGGCTCTTTCGATGTGGACAACACCCGGCTCCTCTTGAACAACATCCCCTTCGCCGACCACGGTGCCTTGCTCGATCCGCCCACCGAGGATCTGGCGGGCCGCGGGCTGGAGATGCTCGGGACCTACGGGGAGACCCTCGCGCATCCCCGGGCGGCCCGGGCGTTAGGCTTCGTCAAGCGCACCCAAGATCCGAGGGGCGGCTGGTATGGACGATGGGGGGCCAACTATGTCTACGGAACCTGGTCGGTGCTGCGCGGGCTCCAGGCCATTGGCGAGGATCTGAACGCCCCCTACATCCGGCGCGCGATCCGATGGCTCGAGAGTTGCCAGAATGCGGATAGCGGCTGGGGGGAGACCCTGCTGAGCTATGCAGACCCCACCCTCGCCGGCAAAGGCGAGAGCATCCCCAGCCAGACTGCCTGGGCCCTCCTCGGCCTCCTCGCGGCCGGAGAGGCGCAGAACCCGGCGGTGGCGAGAGGGATCCGGTTTCTCATCGAGACGCAGCGATCGGACGGCTCGTGGGACGATCCCTTCTGGAATGCGACCGGCTTTCCCCGCGTCTTCTTCCTCAAGTATCACCTGTACCCGGTGTATTTCCCCCTCTGGGCGCTCGGCGTCTACCGCACCGCCCTCCGGCGTAGTACCTGACACATTCGCGAAATCCTGGCTCGGATAATAGCGGCGGGCCGCTATCAAAGACTTCACTTTTCTCGGCGCCGGACGTCTTTGTCAGGGCCGGCTGTCGCCAGCTCTCGCCTTGTTTTTCTGGACCTTTCGTGGTAGCGTGTGACTCGCATGCCTGCAAGAGCCGCGATAGGGAGGCCCAGATGCTGGATCCGCAAAAGCAGGCCCTGGTCAAAGAGGTCGAACGGCTCAAGCCCGAACTCCTCGAGATCAGCCGCTTCCTCCATGCCAATCCCGAACTGGCCTTTGAGGAGCACCAGGCGGCCGAGCGGCTCAGCCGGACGATGGAGAAGCACGGCTTTGCCGTCGACCGATCCGTGGCGGGGCTGGCTACCGCCTTTACCGCGTCCCGCGCCTCGGCCGACGGGCCCACCATCGCCTTCCTGGCCGAATACGACGCCCTTCCGGGAATCGGGCACGCCTGCGGTCACAACCTCATTGCGGCGGGCTCGGTCGGGGCCGGCCTGGCCCTGAAGGCTGCCTTGGGCGAGGTGGGTGGCCGCGTGCTGGTCGTGGGATGTCCGGCGGAGGAGAAGGGGGGCGGCAAGATCCCCCTGGTGGAGTCCGGGGTGTTTCGGAGTGTCGATGCCGCGATGCTGGTCCACCCGAGCAACCGGACCGAGATCGTGAAGAGGGCTCTCGGGATGCGGGATGTCCAGGTGGAATTCTTCGGCAAGGCGTCGCATGCCGCGGCGACACCCCATCTCGGGCGGAACGCGCTCGATGCCATCATTCTCACCTTCACCAACATCAATGCCCTGCGGCAACAGATACGGCCGGACGCCCGGATCCACGGGATCATCACCCACGGCGGTAAGGCTCCGAACATCATCCCCGATCATGCGGCAGCTCTCTTCTACGTTCGGGCGTTGGACATGGCATACCTGGAGGAGCTCTACGAGAAGGTGCTGGGCTGTTTCGAGGCGGCCGCCATGGCCACGGGGACCCGGCACCAGGTCAAGCGGGCGGGGTCTGACTACCACCCGCACAAGATCAACTACGCCCTCGCCGAGCTCTTCCGCAAGAACCTCGAGGCGTTGGGTACTCAGGTCGATCAGGGACCCGAGGATCAGGACCTGGGATCGACCGATGTGGGAAACGTCAGTCAGGCTGTTCCCACCGTTCAGCCGATGATCGCCATCTGCGGCCCGAGCGTCGCCTGCCACATGCCTGAGTTCGCCGTGGCCTCTGCGTCACGTGCCGGAGAGGAGGGGATGCTCTTGGCGGCTACCGCCATGGCCCTCACCGGCCTGGATCTGCTGAGAGACCGGGATGCCTTGCGCCGCGTCAAGCAAGAGTTTGCGGGAGGGACGCGTCCCTGAAGGTCATTGGGCTCATGTCCGGGACCTCGGCGGACGGGATTGACGCGGCCCTGGTGGAGATCACCAGGGAGGGCAATCAGCCTGCGGTCACTCTGCTCCGTTTCGAGCGTCGCCCCTATCCTCCGGGGATCCGGGATCGGATTCTCCGGCTTGCTGACCATCCCGACGCCCTCCGCGAAGTCTGCCGCCTCAACGTGCTGCTGGGGGAGCTTTTTGCCCAGGCCGTTTTCGATCTTTTGGAGGCGGCTCGCATGTCTGTGACCGAGGTGGCCCTCATCGGCTCCCACGGCCAGACCGTGTGCCATCTCCCGATCCCCGTCGCCGAAGGGAATCTCCTGCTCAGGTCCACCCTCCAGATCGGCGAGCCCTGTGTCATCGCCGAACGCACCGGACGTTCAACCGTGGCCGACTTCCGCGCGAGAGACATTGCGGCCGGCGGGGAGGGGGCGCCGCTCACCCCCTATCCCCATTCCCTCCTCTTTCGACATCCGGACCGGTGCCGCGTGATCGTTAACCTGGGTGGAATCTCCAATCTGACCGTCCTCCCCCCCGGTGGCATTTCTCGCGACATCGTGGCCTTCGACGCGGGGCCCGGCAATGTGCTGATCGATGGTGTGGTACGACGACTGAGTGGCGGGACCTCGGAGTACGACGTCGATGGAGCCTGGGCCGCATCGGGAAACGTCCGCCAGGACCTCCTGAAGCGATGGCTCGGCCACCTTTTTTTCCGCCGTCCTCCCCCCCGAAGTGCCGGCCAGGAGGAGTTTGGTCCTCGGATGGTGGACGAGATCCTGCTCCACGCGGAACAGGAGCGCATGCCTCCGGCGGACCTGGTCGCGACTGTCTCTGCTTTCTCGGTGGAGGCGGTGGTAGAGAGCCTCGAGGCGCACGTCTTTCCGCGACACACGGTGGAGGAGGTCCTGCTGTGTGGCGGCGGGGTCCAAAACCGGTGGCTCAGAGAGGCCCTCAGGGCCCGGCTGGCCCCCCGTCCGGTTCGTGCGACCGATGATGTCGGCTTTCCCGCTCGGGCGGTCGAGGCGACAGCGTTTGCCATCCTCGCGTATCTCACCTTCACGGGACAGGCGGGCAACGTGACCTCCGCCACCGGGGCGAGACACGCGGTCCCGCTGGGAAAGATCATTCCCGGGAAGGGCTATGCGGGGATGGTCTCGTGAGGGGGTGATGGAGCGACACCCCTACACCGCTGCCGTGCTTGGGCTGCTCGCCCGGATCGAGGAGACGCAGGGACCGGTGATCGCGCAAGCGGTCGAAACCATCTTTCGCTCGCTCAAGGGAGGCGGGATTCTCCACGTCTTCGGGAGCGGCCATTCCGTGTCAGTAGCGCAAGAAGCCTTTCACCGGGCAGGGGGGCTCGTCCCGGTCAACTTGATTCACGAAGTGATGCTG